>JANNXF010000154.1:0-12478 GCA_031409395.1 Polaromonas sp. | reverse complement strand
GCGCGCCAGCAGGTGGAAAACGGCGCGCAGATCATCGACATCAACATGGACGAGGCCATGCTGGACAGCCAGGCGGCCATGGTGCGGTTTTTGAACCTGATTGCCAGCGAACCCGATATTGCCCGCGTGCCCATCATGATCGACAGCTCCAAGTGGAGCGTGATCGAGGCAGGCTTGCGCTGCATTCAGGGCAAGGGCATCGTCAACTCCATTTCCATGAAGGAAGGGCTGGCGCCCTTCAAGCACCAGGCCAAGCTGCTCAAACGCTATGGTGCGGCGGCCGTCGTCATGGCGTTTGATGAAAAAGGCCAGGCCGACACCTACCAGCGCAAGATTGAAATTTGCGAACGCGCCTACCGCGTGCTGGTCGACGAGGTCGGTTTTCCGCCCGAAGACATTATTTTTGACCCCAATATTTTTGCCATTGCCACCGGCATTGACGAGCACAACAACTATGCCGTGGATTTCATTGAAGCCACGCGCTGGATCAAGGCCAATTTGCCGGGCGCCAAGGTGTCGGGCGGCGTCAGCAATGTGAGCTTCAGCTTTCGCGGCAACGACCCGGTACGCGAGGCGATTCACACGGTATTTTTGTACCATGCGATTCAGGCCGGCATGGACATGGGCATCGTCAATGCCGGCATGGTCGGCGTCTATGACGACCTCGACCAGGTGCTGCGCGAGCGTGTCGAAGACGTGGTGCTGAACCGCACGCCGGTGTACCAGCCCGGCGAGCCTGAAATATCTCCCGGTGAGCGCCTGATTGAAGTGGCCGAAACGGCCAAGAGCGGCGCCCGTGACGACAGCAAGAAAAACGAATGGCGCGCGCTGCCGGTGCGGGCGCGGCTCAGCCACGCGCTGGTGCACGGCATGAACGAGCACATCGTGCCGGACACCGAAGAAGTCTGGCAGGCCATCAAGGCCGAAGGCGGCCGGCCGCTGCACGTCATTGAAGGCCCGCTGATGGACGGCATGAACGTGGTCGGCGACCTGTTTGGCCAGGGCAAGATGTTTTTGCCCCAGGTGGTCAAAAGTGCCCGCGTGATGAAGCAGGCGGTGGCGCATTTGCTGCCCTACATCGAGGCCGAAAAGCTGCTGCTCGAAGCCGCCGGCGGCGACGTCAAGACCAAGGGCAAAATCATCATTGCCACCGTCAAGGGTGATGTGCATGACATTGGCAAAAACATCGTGACGGTGGTGCTGCAGTGCAACAACTTTGAAGTCGTCAACATGGGTGTGATGGTGCCCTGCCACGAAATTCTGGCGCGCGCCAAGGTCGAGGGCGCCGACATTGTGGGCCTGAGTGGCCTGATCACCCCCAGCCTGGAAGAAATGCAGTATGTGGCCGCCGAAATGCAGAAAGACGACCACTTCCGCATCCGGAAAATTCCGCTGCTGATTGGCGGCGCCACCTGCAGCCGGGTGCATACGGCGGTCAAGATTGCGCCGCATTACGAAGGCCCGGTGGTTTATGTGCCCGACGCTTCGCGCAGCGTGAGCGTGGCGCAAAGCCTGCTGAGCGACCAGGCGGCCAAATACATTGACGACATCAACAGCGACTACGACAAGGTGCGGACCCAGCACGCCCATAAAAAACAGACGCCCATGTGGCCACTGGCCAAGGCCCGCGCCAACGCTACGCCGATGGACTGGGTCCACTACACGCCACCGGTGCCCAAGTTCATTGGCCGGCGCGTCTTCAAGAATTTCGACCTGTCCGAGCTGGCACCCTACATCGACTGGGGCCCGTTCTTCCAGACCTGGGACCTGGCCGGTCCGTTCCCGGCCATTTTGAAAGACGAGGTGGTCGGCACCGAAGCCGTGCGGGTGTACGCCGATGCCAAACGCATGCTCAAGCGGCTGATAGAAGGCCGCTGGCTCACCGCCAGCGGGGTGATGGGCCTGTACCCGGCCAACAGCGTGGGCGACGACATCGAGATTTACACCGACGAATCGCGCAGCGAGGTGGCCATGACCTGGTACGGCCTGCGCCAGCAGGCTGAAAAAACCGCGGTAGACGGCGTGATGCGTCCCAGCCGCTGCCTGTCTGACTTTGTGGCGCCCAAGACACTTGCTCCTGAATTAATAGCTGCTCGCGCCCGTGAATTGGGGGCTTCAGGCCTGAATGGCTTGCAAGATGGCTCGAAAATCGCCGATTACATCGGGGTCTTTGCCGTCACTGCTGGCCTGGGCGCCGAGAAAAAGGAAAAGTATTTTCAGGACGACCACGACGACTACTCGTCCATCATGCTCAAGGCGCTGGCCGACCGGCTGGCCGAGGCCTTTGCCGAGGCCCTGCACCAGCGGGTGCGTCAGGACCTGTGGGGTTACGCGCCCGGCGAGGCGCTGGACAGCGACGCGCTGATTGCCGAAAAATACCAGGGCATACGTCCGGCGCCGGGCTACCCTGCCTGCCCCGACCACAGTGCGAAAAAAGACATGTTTGAGTTGCTGCAATGCGCCGACATCGGCATGGCGCTGACGGAAAGCCTGGCCATGACACCGGCCGCCAGCGTCAGCGGCTTTCACCTGAGCCACCCGCACAGCACGTATTTCAGTGTGGGCAAGATAGGCGACGACCAGTTGCACGATCTGGCCCAACGGCGTGGTGAGCGCGCCGAGGAACTGCAGCGGCTGCTGGCCCCCAATTTGTAGGCTGGGAGCGGCCTCAGGTTACACAAAGACACGTGTCTTTACCCGGGCCTGTGTACCTTTGGGTCGCGTGAGGCGTTCAGAATAGGCAGGCGCGGCAAGCCGGGTGACCAGACAACCGCTGCCCCATTTTTGCGTCAACATCGCCTTACCAGGAAGGGACTCCCTCATGAACACCTCTGTCGATAACATTCAGCCCGGCCAACAAAATACACCGAATGCCAACAAGCCCTTGTGGGCGGCGGTCGGTATTCTGGGCGTGGCCGTGCTGGGCATGGGCGGCACCATGATTTACAACCAGCGCGCCCCGGCACCGCCTACCGCTGTGGTGGCGGCGGTCGCGCCGCCCCCTGTCATGGCGCCTCCCGTGACGCCGGTTGTGGCCGCCAGCTCGGCAGACGATCTGGTTGAAAAACCGGTGGCTGCCCCTGTCAAACCAGCCCCCGCGCCGGTCAAAAAGGTGGTCAGACCCGTTCCGCAACCTGTGCCAGCACCGGCTTACACCGGCGTAGCGCCTGCGCCGTATCCGGCACCGGCGCCTGTGGTGGTCGCACAGGTTTGTGCCGTTTGCGGCTCGGTGGAATCGGTCACGCCGATTGAACGTTCTGCCAAAGCCGCCGGGCCAGGCATGGGTGCCGTGGCCGGCGGTGTTTTGGGCGCGGTGCTGGGCAACCAGGTCGGCCACGGCGGTGGCCGTACCGCCGCCACCATTCTGGGTGCGGTCGGTGGTGGTTTTGCCGGCAATGCGATTGAAGGCAATATGCGCCGCGAAACCGTCTACCAGGTGGGCGTTCGCATGGAAGACGGTTCGCGCCGCATGGTGGAAGTCGCCAGTGCTCCCAGCGTGGGCAGCCGGGTGACAGTGGACGGCGGCACCCTGCGCGCCAATGACGGCACCAGCTACAGCCCCAAGCCGGTGCCCGTGCGGGTTGCGCCCCAGCCTTCACAGGACGCCCCGATGCGCTAAGCGGGGAAACGCGAGCTGCAGGCAGGGCCTTGTGGGCCGCCCGGGGTGCCGGTTACCCGGGCTTCAGTGCGCGGCCTTGAGCGCCCGGCGGTACTGCACGGCCTCCGCCACATGGCCGAGCTGAACCGATGGCGCACCGGCCAGGTCGGCAATGGTTCGGGCCACTTTCAGGCAGCGATGAATGCCGCGGCCCGACCAGCCCAGCCGTGCCGCAGCGGTATTGAGAAATTTGGCCGCGGCCTCGTCCAGCTGGCACTGCGCATCAATCGCCATGCCCTCCAGCGCCTGGTTGGTGCTGCCCTGACGGGCCATGGCGCTGGCGCGGGCCTTGACCACCCGGCCCCTGATGGCGGCGGTGGCTTCGCCGGGCGGGGTGTTGACCAGCTCATCGGCTGCCAGCGCGCCCACTTCGACATGCAGGTCAATCCGGTCCAGCAGGGGGCCGCTGAGCTTGCCCTGGTAGCGCGACACCTGTTCGGGTGAGCAGCGGCAGGCCCGCAGCCTGGAGCCGAGGTAGCCACAGGGGCAGGGGTTCATGGCGGCGATCATCTGGAAACGCGCCGGAAACTCGGCCCGCTGGGCCGCCCGTGAAATGGTGATGCTGCCGGACTCCAGCGGTTCACGCAGGGCTTCCAGTGCGGCGCGGGCGAACTCGGGCAATTCGTCAAGAAACAAAACGCCCTGGTGCGCCAGGGATATTTCGCCCGGACGCGGCGGCGAGCCGCCACCCACCAGCGCCACCGCACTGGCGGTGTGGTGAGGTGAACCGGTTGGCCGCACGGCCCAGTTTTTAAGCGCAAACCGCCCCCCCAGCGAGGCCACGGCCGCGCTCTCCAGCGCCTCCTGGGTGGTCATGTCGGGTAACAGACCGGCAAAGCGGTGGGCCAGCATGGATTTGCCAGAGCCCGGTGCGCCCACCATCAGAATGCTGTGCCCGCCGGCGGCGGCGATTTCAAGTGCCCGGCGGGCTGCGGCCTGGCCTTTGACGTCGGCCAGGTCAGGGTAGACCGGTGCGGGGCGAGCCGCGCTGGGGACCACACGTGTCCAGCCGTCCAGCGGCTCGACCGGCGCGTTGCCGGGCAGAAACTGCCTGACGACATCCAGCAAATGGTGGGCCCGGTAAATTTCAGCCTCAGGCACCAGTCCGGCTTCTTGCGCGCTGCCCTCAGGCAGCACCAGCTTGGGGATTTTTCCGGAAGTGTTCCGGCTGCTGTGGGCCAGCGCCAAACTCATGGCCAACGCGCCCCTGACTGGTCGCAGGTCACCGCCCAAAGACAGTTCACCGGCAAATTCGTAGCCCTCCAGCTTGTGCGCATCAAGCTGCCCGCTGGCGGCCAGAATGCCCAGGGCTATGGGCAAATCAAAGCGCCCAGAGTCTTTTGGCAGGTCGGCAGGGGCCAGATTGACCGTGATTCTCTTGTTGGCGGGAAACTCGAGCCCGGTGTTTTGAATCGCCGAGCGCACCCGCTCGCGCGCTTCCTTGACTTCGGTTTCAGCCAGACCCACCAGCGTAAAGCTCGGCAAGCCATTGGCCAGGTGTACTTCCACACAAACCGGCCGCGCTTCCAGCCCCAGCAAGGCACGGCTGTGCACTAAAGATAAGCTCATTCAGGTGCTTTCGTATAAATGCGTCAAAGTTGTGCGCAGCAAATGCGCCAATTTGGTGCATCATGTTTCTGGCCCAGCTACTCTAACGTGATAGCCCCCGAAAGCGTAGACCTGCTGTGGGTGAGCTCTGGTTTGGCACGGTACGTGCTTTAACTGCCATGCTGAATTTGGCAAAGGTCTAGCGCCTCATGAAACAGGCCTTCATTCTTGCCCACTTTCGTAGAAGACCCGTAATTCGGCAGAAGCGTCGCCCGACGGTCGTTCCCTTATCCATTCTGGAGGAAATCTGAATATGAAACTCGTAACGGCCATCATCAAACCGTTCAAGCTGGACGAGGTGCGTGAAGCACTGTCCGGTATCGGCGTTCAAGGCATCACGGTCACTGAAGTCAAGGGCTTCGGGCGGCAAAAAGGCCATACCGAGCTGTACCGCGGCGCAGAGTATGTGGTTGATTTTCTGCCCAAGGTCAAGATTGAAGCGGCAGTGTCCGACGAGCTGGTGGACCGCGTGATTGAAGCGGTTGAGGGTGCAGCCCGCACCGGCAAGATCGGCGACGGCAAGGTCTTCGTCTACAACCTCGAGCAGGTCGTGCGAATCCGTACCGGTGAAACCGGCAAGGAAGCGCTGTAAGGCATTACCCCAATAAAGAGAACATTGACATGAAAAAACTACTTGCTTCCCTTGTCTTGGGATTGAGCCTGCTGACCACTGGCGCAGCCGTACTGGCCCAGGCCCCGGCTGCCGCCCCTGCGGCATCTGCCGCGGCTGATGCCAAACCCGCCGAGGCAGCGGCACCTGCCGCCGCAGCGCCTGCTGCCATGGCCGCCGCCCCGGCAGCTGCTGCGTCTGCTGCCGCTGCTCCCGCCCCCGTCCCCAACAAAGGCGACACCGCCTGGATGATGGTGTCCACCATTTTGGTGATTCGGATGGTGGTGCCCGGTCTGGCCCTGTTCTACGGCGGCCTGGTCCGCAGCAAGAACAT
Source organism: Polaromonas sp. (assembly GCA_031409395.1). Classification (GTDB taxonomy): domain Bacteria; phylum Pseudomonadota; class Gammaproteobacteria; order Burkholderiales; family Burkholderiaceae_C; genus Polaromonas. Next base: position 6,268 of record JANNXF010000154.1, on the reverse strand, counting down.
GCTGTCTGTCCTGATGCAGGTCATGGTGACGTTCTCCATGATCGTCGTGCTGTGGTTCATCTACGGTTACAGCCTGGCATTCACCGAAGGCAACGCGTTCTTCGGCGGGTTTGACCGATTGTTCATGAAAGGCATCTGGGACAACGCGGCCGGCACGTTTGCCAACGCCGCCACGTTCAGCAAAGGGGTGGTCATTCCTGAAATCGTGTTTGCCGCCTTCCAGGCCACGTTTGCAGGCATCACCTGCACGCTGATCCTCGGCGCTTTCGCTGAACGCATCAAGTTCTCTGCGGTGCTGTTGTTCACGGCGCTGTGGTTCACGTTCAGCTATGCACCGATCGCCCACATGGTCTGGTTCTGGATGGGCCCTGACGCCTACACCGGCAAGGAAGTGGTTGACGCCATGACTGGCAAGGCGGGCTACATCTGGCAGATGGGTGCGCTTGATTTTGCCGGCGGCACGGTGGTGCACATCAATGCGGCTGTGGCCGGCCTGGTCGGCGCCTTCATGATTGGCAAGCGCGTTGGCTACGGCAAGGAAGCCATGGCGCCTCACAGCCTGACGCTGACCATGGTGGGCGCGGCCCTGCTGTGGGTTGGCTGGTTCGGTTTCAATGCCGGTTCGGCCCTTGAAGCCAACGGCTTTGCGGCACTGGCCTTCATCAACACCCTGGGTGCCACGGCGGCTGCCGTGCTGGCATGGTGTGTCGGTGAAGCGCTGATGAAGGGCAAAGCCTCCATGCTGGGTGCTGCGTCGGGTGCTGTGGCGGGTCTGGTGGCGATCACGCCGGCAGCCGGCAATGTCGGTATTGGCGGTGGCCTGGTGATTGGCCTGGTGGCTGGCTTTGCCTGCCTCTGGGGTGTGAACGGGCTGAAGAAAATGCTGGGTGCAGACGACTCGCTGGATGTCTTTGGTGTCCACGGTGTTGGCGGTATCGTCGGCGCGCTGCTGACCGGTGTCTTCAACTCGCCAAGCCTGGGTGGCCCGGGCTATGTCGCCGACTGGACCACCGTGACCATGGTCACGGCGGCTGATTACTCCATCGTTTCACAGGTGTGGATCCAGGCCAAGGCCGTGCTGATCACCGTGGTGTGGTCGGCTGTGGTGTCCTTCATTGCCTACAAGATTGTCGACCTGACCGTGGGTCTGCGTGTCAGCGAAGAAGACGAGCGCGAAGGTCTGGACATTACCTCCCACGGCGAGACGGCTTACAACCGTTGATACGCTGGCGGGGCTGCTTTCAGGGCAGCCCCCATTGAAAAAAAATTCTTCCAAGGATGTTCAGCCCGCCGGTGCAAACCGGTGGGCTGTTTTTTTGTCTGTACAGTGCACAGCAGCGCTTCACCAGGCCGGGCGCGTTCCCGGCCGGCACTCTTACTGGAGACCCTGCATGACCTGGCAAACCGTTCTGACCCAGCCTTTTGAACTCGGCGAATCACCGTTTTGGCACCCCGACGAGCAGCAGCTCTACTGGGTCGACATTCCCGCCCGGCAGATTCACCGTGCCAATGTGTTCATGGGCACCTTCGAGAGCTGGGCCATGCCGTCCGAGCCAGGCTGCATCGCACCCGCGCGGACCGACGGCCAGGCCAGTGGCCTGGTGATTGCCCTGCGTGACGGCATCTACCGGGCGCGGCAATGGGGCGGTGTGCTGGAGCGCCTGGTGCTGGCCGGGCATGACACCGCCACGACCCGTTTCAATGATGGCAAGGCCGACCCGGCAGGCCGGTTTTGGGCCGGCACCATGTACGAGCCGCGTGACCGGGCGGCGGCGCAGCTTTTTTCACTGGACTGCCGTGCGGGCCGCCTGCCCGCGCTGGAACGCAAGGCCGCAGACGCCACCATTGCCAACGGGCTGGCCTGGTCGCCCGACGCCACCACGCTGTACTGGGCCGATACTGCCGGGCACATTGTTCGCGCCTGGGACTGGGACGCGGGCAGCAACGCCATGAGCCAGGCCAGAGTCTTCCGGCAATGGCCGGGCAAGCCTGCCGGCTGGCAAACCGGCATGCCGGGCTACTGCGGTCGGCCCGACGGCGCGGCGGTCGATGTTGAGGGCAACTACTACGTCGCCATGTTTGAAGGCGCGCGGCTGCTCAAGCTGTCGCCTGCCGGAGCGGTGCTGGCTGACATCGCCGTGCCTGCGCCATGCCCGACCATGCCCTGCTTTGGCGGCGATGACCTGAAAACGCTGTACCTCACCACGGCGCGGCACAACCGCCCGGCCGCAGAATTGCAGGCCTGGCCCGACGCGGGCTGCGTCTTTTCCATGCAGGTAGACGTGCCCGGCCTGCCGGTGAATTTCTTTCAGGATTGACGGGTTTTTGAACGGGCTGGCCGGCACCACGGCCAGCGGTTGCGAAAAAACTGAACAGCCGCTGTTCAAAAAAATCAAAGCACCCCAGGGCTGGGCGGCTTACGATAGGTTCATGTTTTCAGACACTGACGCCATCGCCTTTCTCACTTCCCGGGTCCACGCCGCAGTGGCGGCCCAGACCCCCTTGCGCATCCGGGGCGGTGGCAGCAAAGACTTTTACGGCCAGTCCCTGCAGGGCGAGGTGCTCGATCTGCGTGAATTTACCGGGGTGATCAGCTACGAGCCCAGCGAACTGGTGGTGACCGCGCGCGCCGGCACCCCGCTGGCGGAGCTTGAGGCGCTGCTGGCGGCCCAGGGCCAATGCCTGCCCTTTGAGCCCCCGCATTTTGGTGGCCAGGCCACGGTTGGCGGCATGCTGGCCAGCGGCCTGAGCGGCCCGGCGCGTGCCAGTGTGGGCGCGGTACGCGACTATGTGCTGGGTTTGAAGCTGCTGAACGGCAAGGGCGAGCACCTGACTTTTGGCGGCCAGGTCATGAAAAACGTCGCCGGCTATGACGTCTCGCGGCTGATGGCGGGGGCCATGGGCACGCTGGGGCTGGTGACTGAAATCAGCCTGAAGGTCTTGCCCGTGGCACCGCTTGAAGCCACCCTGCACTTCGAATGCAGCCAGCAGCAGGCGCTGGACTGGCTCAACCGCTGGGGCGCGCAGCCCTTGCCGCTCAACGCCAGCTGCTGGGTTGAAGACCAGGGCGTGGGCAAGTTGTACCTGCGCTTGCGCGGCGCGCAGGCTGCGGTCGAGGCGGCATGTAAAACCCTGGGCGAAAAGTTTGGCGGTAAAAAAAGCCCTGACGCCGAGGTCGCCGCAGACTGGCAAGCCTGTCGCGACCAGCAGCTGCCCTGGTTTCAGCAGCGCGGCGAGGCGCAGGATTTGTGGCGCCTGTCGGTGCCGCAGACCGCGCCGGTGCTGGACCTGCCGGATTCCCCCCTGATCGAGTGGCACGGCGGCCAGCGCTGGGTGCGCGCCGGTGCTGAACACGCCCTGCATGTGCGGTCTGTCGCCGCCGCAGCCGGTGGAAGCGCTACGCTTTTTATAGCTGCCCGCGCCCGTACTGGCTTGGCTGTGGGTCGATTTGATGCCTTGAAACCACCTCTGGACCGGATTCACCGCGATTTGAAGCGCGAGTTTGACCCGGCCGGCATTTTTAACCGCGGCCGCCTGTACCCGGACTTCTGAGCGCAAAGCATGCAAACCCAACTCGCCCCTGAATTCAAAAACACCGCTGACGGCCTGGAGGCCGAGGCCATTTTGCGCAAGTGCGTGCACTGCGGCTTTTGCACCGCCACCTGCCCGACCTACCAGCTGCTGGGCGACGAGCTCGACGGCCCGCGCGGCCGCATCTACCTGATCAAGCAGGTGCTGGAAGGGCAAACGCCCACCCGCAAAACGCAGATGCACCTGGACCGCTGCCTGAGCTGCCGCAACTGCGAAACCACCTGCCCCAGCGGCGTGCAGTATGGCCATCTGGTGGACATAGGCCGCAAGCTGGTGGACGAGCGTGTCGAGCGCCCACTGGGTGAAAAAACCCTGCGCTGGGCACTGAAGGAAGGCCTGCCCTCGCCGCTGTTTGCGCCCGCCATGGCCGTTGGCCAGGCGGTGCGCGGCCTGCTGCCCGCAGCGCTGAAAAACAAGGTGCCAGCGCGCCAGCCGGCCGGCGTTTGGCCCACGCAGAGCCATGCGCGGCAGGTGCTCATGCTCGAAGGCTGCGTGCAGCCCGCCATGATGCCCAACATCAATGCCGCCACCGCCCGGGTGCTGGACGCAGCCGGCATTGAAACCGTTACCGCACCCAAAGCCGGTTGCTGCGGCGCGGTAAAGTTTCACCTCAACGACCAGGACGGCGGCAAGATGGAGATGCGGCGCAATATTGATGCGTGGTGGCCGTTTGTCGGCACCGGCAAGGGCTCGGGTGTCGAGGCCATTGTGATGAACGCTTCGGGCTGCGGCGTCACCGTCAAGGAGTACGGGCATATCTTGAAGGACGACCCGGCCTATGCCGCCAAAGCCGCCCGCATCAGCGCACTGACCCGCGACCTGAGCGAACTCCTGCCCGACATGGTCGAGTCCCTGCGCGGCAAGGTCTCTGCCAAAGCCGGGCAAATCGCCTTTCACCCGCCCTGCACGCTGCAGCACGGCCAGCAACTGCGCGGCGGGGTTGAAGCGCACTTAAGCGCACTCGGTTTTCAGATCAGGGTGGCGAGTTGCGAAGCGCATTTGTGCTGCGGCTCGGCCGGCACCTACTCGGTGCTCAACCCTGGCATTGCCTACCAGCTGCGCGACCGCAAGCTGGGCAACCTGGGCGAGATGAAGCCCGCGGTGATTGCCTCGGCCAACATCGGCTGCATCACGCACCTGCAAAGCGGCACGCAAACACCGGTACGCCACTGGGTCGAGCTGCTCGACGAAGCGCTATTGAATTAATAGCTGCTTGCGCCCGTGTTGATTGGGCTGGGGGCTGATTTGGCTTGAGGCTCAGGCCGCCAGCGCGGCTTCAATGTCTTTGGCCAGGCCCGCTGGCTTGTCCGTAGGCGCATAGCGGCGAATCACCTGGCCGTCTTTGCCGACCAGAAACTTGGTGAAGTTCCACTTGATGGCCTTGCTGCCCAGCAGGCCCGGCGCTTCGGACGACAGCCATTTGTACAGCGGGTGTGCCGCCGGTCCGTTGACGTCGATCTTGCCCATCATCGGAAAACTCACGCCGTAGTTGAGCTGGCAGAACGCGGCGATCTCGCCATCCGCGCCCGGGTCTTGCGAGCCAAACTGGTTGCACGGAAAGCCCAGCACCGCCAGGCCCTGGCCGGCATAGCTCTTGTGCAGCTCTTCCAGGCCGCCAAACTGCGGCGTGAAACCGCATTGGCTGGCGGTGTTGACGATCAGCAGGACTTTCCCCCGGAAGTCCGAGAGGGAAACATCCTTGCCATCTATCTGGCGGGCGTCAAAGTCATAAATGGTCTGCGTGCTCATGAAGATTCTCCTGGGGTGAATGGGGACTGTACCGCGAGCAACGGCAATGTGCAGGCGCCCGCCCGGAAGGCCGGGGTCAGCACTGCCGCCAGACTGCGCCTGCGCTGGAAAACCCCGCCCGGCGGTGGCCGGCCGGCGCCAGTTCCAGCCAGTCCAGGCTGTCCAGCTGCGCGCTGATGATGGCCAGGTGGTGGGGCGTGGCGGGTGCTTGGGCGGTGGCGGCCGGGGGCTCTCCGGCCAGGGTCTGCCCGGGCACCAGGGCGCTGAGGTAGTCGCCTGCGGCGCGGGAGTTCTTCACCTTGTCCCAGGCCGCATCCACCTGCGGCCCGCTGGTCTGCATGCCCAGGCTGCAACGCGCGCGCAGCTGCCAGCTGCGCCGCGGGTTCCAGAACAGCAGCATGCCGCCTGGCTGGGCCTTGATCTGCCGCACCTTGGGCGTGCGCGCATCGGTGTAAAACACCAGGGTTCTGGCCTGGACATCCACGCCGCGCAACACCACCACACGGCCGTCGGGCTGGCCAAGGTCGGTGGTCAGCAGGCTCGGGGTGCGCCAGGGGTGGTGGCGGTCTGCCACGGCACGGCTCAGGTCTTGCCAGATGGCCAGCTCGATCTGCGCCAATGTTTCAGGCCGAAGGGTGTCGTGGGGGTGGGGGTTCATGGCGGTCATATTCAGGGGGTGGCGGGCCGTGATGCCGGCCCGGCGGTGGGCTCCGGCGCCAGGGCCGCCAGCAGCGCCGCCAGCACAATCAGGCTGCCGCCCAGCACGTTGCGCGGGCTGAACTCGGCAGCGCCCAGTGCGGCTGAAGACAGCGTGGCAAACAGGATTTCGGTCAGCATCACGATCGCGGTGGTGCCGGCGGCCAGCCGGGCGGCGCCATACTGCAGCGCCAGATTGCTGACCATGAACGCCAGCCCGAGCCCCAGCATG
>JANNXF010000153.1:0-3988 GCA_031409395.1 Polaromonas sp. | reverse complement strand
GATGATGCCCGACGACAAAAACAGGCCTTCGATGCAGTTGCGGCGGTAAAAGTCGAGCGTCAGCTGCACCACTTCGTCGACGGTGAAGCGGGCGCGCGGCACGTTGCTGGTGACGCGGTTCACGCAGTACAGGCAGTCGTAGAGGCAGAAGTTAGTGAACAGGATCTTGAGCAGCGAGATGCAGCGGCCGTCAGGGGCGTAGCTGTGGCAGATGCCGGAGCCTTCGGTCGAGCCTATGCCTTTGCCGCCCACCGAGTTGCGCTTGGTGGTGCCGCTGGACGCGCACGAGGCGTCGTATTTGGCGGCGTCGGCGAGGATGGCGAGTTTGTTGGCAAGTTTGGGGAGGGTCACTGTATAAATATACAGCTATTTCCGGTGTTGCGCTACTGTGGGGATTCAGGCGCTGCTCACGGTGGCCGCCAGCCCCCGAAAAGGCCTGAACCGGCTCCTGACCCCGCGTTACAGCTCGATCTCTGCCGCCAGCGGCGCGTGGTCTGACAAGTGCGACCATGGCCGGTTGGGCAAGACCACGGGTGCGTGGCCAATCGCGTTGCGCACGTAAATCCGGTCCAGTCGCAGCAGTGGCAGGCGCGCCGGAAAAGTCCGGGCCGCCTGGCCCTGCGCCTGCACAAACACCTCGTGCAGGCCGGCTTTTTCTTCCAGCACGCCGTGGGCGCGCAGCCGCCAGTCATTGAAGTCGCCCGCCACCACCACCGGTGCATGCGCCGGAATGCCCTGGTGCACCAGGTCGCACAGGCGCTGCATTTGCAGGGTGCGGTGGGCTTCGGTCAGGCTCAGGTGCACGCAGATGGCGTGCACGTTGACGCTACGGCCGGGAATCTGCAGCTCGCAGTGCAGCAGGCCGCGCCGTTCGGGGCCGGAAATCGAGATGTCGTGGTTTTCAAAACGCACGATGGGGAACTTGGACAGCACCGCGTTGCCGTGGTGGCCGTTGGTGTAGACGGCATTGCGGCCATAGGCAAACTGCGGCCAGATGGTGTCGGCCAGAAACTCGTAGTGCGGCGTGTCGGGGTAGTTGTGAAACTTGTCGGCGTGCTTGACGTGGTTGCCGGTGACCTCTTGCAAGAACACCACGTCGGCGCCGACGCTGCGCACGGCTTCGCGCAGCTCGGGCAGGATGAATTTGCGGTTGAAAAACGTGAAGCCCTTGTGAATGTTGACGGTCAGCACCTTGAACGAAAACGACGAGTCCAGGCTGACGGCGGCCATGGCCACCTGGGTGTCGGCGTCTACCGCCGCCATGTCCACCGGCCGGGCAGCGCCCGGCAGGGGCACAGGCACGGCGACCGACAGGCTGGTGGGTGGGGCAGAGGCGGCAGGTGTTGGGGGCTTTGGGGTGGGTGATGGCATGGGAAAAGACAGACAGCTGAACAGGGTATGGCCTGGTGGCCTGCAAGGCCTGACCCCATTGTTGCGTGGCGCATGCCATGGAGTTGTAGGACGTTAACGTATTTCGGGGGCGCTGTCTTGCAGGGGTGCGTCCTACAGCGAGCCGTGCGGCTGGCTGATATGACAGGCCTGACCCCAGGCGTAAATTTAAAACAGCTTGGCCCTCCAGGTCTTTTGACTCAAACCTGTTGGTGGCGGGCTTTTTTTAATCTGCTTTTTAACCGGTCTCGCGAGGCCCACAAAGGAACCCCATGTTTAACAAATCTGCCCTGAAGTCCATCCCCCTGGCTGCGGCCCTGGCCGCCGCCATGATGTTTGGTGCGAGCGCGCACGCACAGACTGGCACGGCCGCCAGCAACAATGCGCCCACCGGCATTGCCGGTACGACCAGCGGTAAAGACGCGATCGACCCGGATCCCCGTGCCGGCAAAGGAATGCCCGCCCGCAGCGCGGCAGCAGGCAACGCAGAGTCGATGCCGATTGACCCGAACAAAACCGACACCGCAGGCACCACCAAGAGCAAGAACAACGTCAGCCCTGCGCCCACAGCGGGCAGCGGCAAAACCGCCGAAGAGCGCACCGCCATGAAAGCCGACAAAAAGGCCGCCAAGGATGCCAAACGCGCGCAGCGCATGGCCGTGCGCAAGACCTCGCCCATGAGCGGGGAAGCCAAGAGCGACACCGGCGGCACGAAGTAAGCTGCCGCTTTAAAAAAGCCGGGTTCCTGGACGCGAGTCTGGCACCCGGCTTTTTGCCGGCTGCAGGCCTGGCAGTTCTTACTTGGGCCGTGGCCTGGACAGTTGCCGGTCGGGCTGTGACAGCGTTCCGGCGCGCAGCTGCATGACGGCGTTGGCAACGGCGCTGGCCACATGGCGCACTTCGGTTTGCAGGGCGGTGTCAGCGTCAAGCGCCTGGTGGCTGGTGGCATAGGGTTCGTAGTAACCGACAAAGCGGTCCAGCCGCGCCTGGGCTCCAGCGTCGATCAGACCCATCCAGTCCAGCCAGTCTGACAAGCCGCGCCGCGAACCCTCAATGCCAGCCACATCACCATGCACCACCAGGCCATAGACCCGGCCTGCCAGGTGCTTGGGGTAGTCCCAGCCCTTGAGCTCTAGCGCCTTGGCCTCGGCCGGTTTCTTGCCGTGTGTGGTGGTCGGGTCGGGGTTGCCGCCGTCGGCGCACACCAGCCGGTCAATCATGAGCTTGAGCGGACTGGGTGACTGGTACCAGTACACCGGGCTGACCAGAATAACGGCGTGCGCGGCTGTCCAGCGCTCGTAAATTTCGGCCATCCAGTCACTGGTCTGTCCCAGCGAATGGTTGGGGTAGCAGCTGCAGGGCCAGTGGCACAAGGGCATGGCAGTTGACACGCAGCCCTTGCAGGGGTGAATGTTGAGGTGGTAGCTTGACGTCAGCAGGCTGAGGTCGAGCACATCGGTCTGCATACCGGCTTGTTCAAGCACGTCTTGCGCCCATTGCACCATGCGAAAGCTTTTGGAGATCTCGCCGGGACAGGTGCCGTCGTTGCGGGCAGAACCGCACACCAGCAAGACGCGTGAAGGGCTGGCCGGGTTTTTCCACACGGTGGTGGCCGCCTCCAGGCGGGCGCGGGTGGCCAGCCATTCGACCGACAAGTCGTAGTCTGGATCCGCATAGCCGGGGCCGGCCTTGCGGGTGACCGGCGCTTTTCGGCCCGCTTCGTAGGCCTGCCAGGCAATGGCTTCAACGCGCGAAATAGCCTCGTCTTCGCCGCGAAAGGCCGGGTCCATGAAGGATTCCATGAAGCGTTCATGGAACACGCTGCGGGTCAGCACTGCCGGTGCCTGGCCTTTGCGCACGTCGGGACTGGCTGGAGCGTCGTGGGGGTGAGTCATCGGACCAGTCTAGGCCCGTGTGGGTGCACTGCAGCGCGTTCAGGGTGTCGTCCTACACCGGTTGTGGCTGCGTCCCGACAAGGGCGTCATGCTGAGTGAAATAGGCCTTTTGCCCAATCAAAACCGGCGCAGACAGCTATAAAAAATATAGCGAATGTACCGATTTTCCGGTCACGGACAAGGGATGGAAAAGACCTGCCCCTGCGCGCGCGGGCGCGTTCAGCGTTCAGCCCTTGTCGGGTCGACCGCCATCGCGCTGACCGCCGCCATGGTGGCCACCGCGTGAGCCGTGTTTTTTGTGCTCGGTGTCAAAGGTTTTTTGCTGCTCCGGGCTGAGAACAGCGTAAAACGTTTTGGTGGCGTCGCCGCGCTGGTTCATGGCGGCATTCATTTCTGCCATGCGCTGGGTTCGCAGGGTGCGCATTTTGTCAATGCGCTCGGGGGTGGTCAATTTGTCAAACTCGGTGCGCTGCGCTGGCGTCGGCCGACCGGCGTGGGCGGGCGGCTGCATGGCGGCGGTGAAGGTGGTCCACGCGCCTTCCTGGGCCGGCGTGATCTTGAGCTTGGCCTTCATCTCGGCCTGGCGCTTGGCCATCATGGCCTGCATTTTGGCGGGGTCGTGGCGGCCCATGCGTTCACCCTGTGGGCCGGCGGGTGCGCCTGTGCTGGCGGCGGGTGCGGTCGGCGCGACAGGCGTGCCTTGC
>JANNXF010000152.1:0-12615 GCA_031409395.1 Polaromonas sp. | reverse complement strand
GATGCGACCCGCCGGCACGGCGGCCTTGTCGAGCGCCGACAGCACCTCGTCCACCGTGCGCTGCGCGGCCCACTGGCCGATGGCTTCGTCAATCTCGTCTACCCGCGCCACCCGGCCGGCGTTGTCGGCCAGGCCCGGGTCGGCTGCCAACTCGGGGCGGCCAATCACGGCCATCAGGCGTGTGAAAATGCTGTCGCCATTGCCGGCGATCAATGCATAAGCGTCATCCTTGCAACGGTAGGCATTACTGGGCGCAATGCCGGGCAGGGCGCTGCCGGCCGGGCCGCGTACCGCGCCAAACGCGCTGTACTCGGGCAGCAGGCTTTCCATGCAGTTGAATACCGCTTCATACAGCGCCACGTCGATCACCTGGCCGACGCCGTGGGCGCTGCGGTGGTGCAGCGCCAGCAGGATACCGATCACGCCATGCAGCGCGGCCAGCGTGTCGCCTATGCTCACCCCGACGCGCACCGGCACCCGGCCCGGCTCGGCCGTCAGGTGGCGCAGGCCACTCATGGCTTCGGCCACCACGCCAAAACCGGGGCGGTCGCGGTAGGGGCCGGTCTGGCCGTAGCCGCTGATGCGCAGCATGATGAGGCGTGGATTCAGTGCCAGCAGTTCATCCGGCCCCAGGCCCCAGCCCTCCATGGCACCGGGGCGGAAATTTTCGATCAGCACATCGGCATCCAGCGCCAGCTGGCGGACGATGTTCTGGGCCTGGGGGTCTTTCAGGTCAAGTGCCAGCGAGCGCTTGTTGCGCGACTGCACCTGCCACCAGACCGAGGTGCCGTCTTTGAGCAGCCGCCATTTGCGCAGCGGGTCACCCGCGCCGGGGGGTTCGATCTTGATGACCTCGGCGCCAAAGTCGGCCAGCGTCTTGGCCGCAAACGGCCCGGCGATCAGCTGGCCCAGTTCAATAACCTTGAGTCCGGCCAGCGGGCCGGTTGAAGAGGGAGAAGAAGCTGTGTCCATGGCTGCGCAGTGTGCGGCTGCAGGCAGCTGGTGTCCATTACTGTTTGCGGCCTTGTGCCTTCGCGTTTTGCGAAGCCTCTACCAAAAACGCGGCCAATGAAGTGATGCCCGCATCGGCTTCCCCGGCAGCAGTGGCCACCAGCAGGCGACGCTGTGCCCAGCTGTCGGTCAGTGGGCGCCAGCTGAGCTTCATGGTTTTGAGAATGGGCAGACTGGCGCCCTTGGGCAATACCGCAATGCCCAGACCCGAGGCCACCATGTGGCAGACCGCGTCAAAGCTGCGCACCTGCATGCGCAGCTTGAGCGGCCGGTTTGCAGCCAGCGCAGCCTGCTGCTGCTTTTGCAGCATGGCGGCGCCGGCGGTCAGGCTGATCCACTCCTCGTCCAGCGTGTCGGCAAAGGCGATGGGCGTTTTGCTGCCCGCCAGGCGGTGGCTGGCCGGCAGCACCAGCACCAGCTCGTCGTGGCGAAAAAGCCGGCTCTCCAGGCCGCTGGTGTCCGGCCCTTCGACAAACACCGCCACATCGGCCCGGCCTTCGCGCAGCGTGGACACCACGGCTTCCGAGACCTGTTCTTCCAGGTCCACATGCACCTGGGGGTGCAGCTCGCCGTAGCGGGCCAGCAGCGGCGGCAGGAACTGGCTGATGGCGGCGCTGCTGGCGCACAGGCGAATATGCCGCGCAATGCCGCGCCGCAGGTCGGTCAGCTCGTTGCCCAGCTGCTCCATGGTCTGCAGCAGCGTCAGCCCGTGTTTGACAAAGACGCGACCGGCGGAGGTGGGGGCCAGGCCGCGTGCATGGCGCTCAAACAGGGGGTCGCCCAGCGCCACTTCCAGCTCGCGCAGGCGCCGGCTGGCGGCGGCCAGCGCCAGGTGCGAGTCGCGCGCCGCAGCGGTCAGGCTGCCGGTCTGGGCGCAGGCCACGGCCAGGCGGATGGACACCAGGTCAAACCGGGCGAGGTTGTAGCTCACGGCAAGCGAGGCAAAGATGCAGGGGGACAAACCCTGCGCGCTGAAAAATCAGGCACTTTTCTTTTTGGCTGCAGGGGGTTTGCCAGCGGCTGCCTTGGCTGCGGCTGGCTTTGGCAGCGGCTTTTTCACGATCAAGGCGTCGAGATTCTTGACGATTTCGCTCTCAATCCGGTCCTTGAAGGCACCCAGCAAAAAGCCAAGTTTGGCCTGGAGTTCAAAGCGGTCTTTGGTGACGGTCAGCGTGCCGTTGACACCCGAGCGCCGGAAGCTGACCAGGTCTTCGGTCGTGCCTTCTTCGTAGGTGCAGGCCATGTCAAACTTTTCTTCGGCCTGTTCGGCCCATTTGAAAGCCGCCTTGCGCGCCTGCGCCAGGCCCATCTCGTGTGTACGCTCAATCTGGATATCAGCCATTCGTTGTCTCCGTTGTTTTTGAGGGGGTCGGATTTTCCGCTGTTTTGGCCCCGTTGGCTTTGAGCGCCGCATGCCGGTCTTCCTTGCTCATCGCTGCAAGTTGCCTGACCGCATCATAAAACCGTTGCCAGTCGCCGCCTTCGCGTGCAAACAGCGCCTCGAAACCCGGCACCAGATCATCGTAGGCGGCCTGCGCGCCGAACAAGGCATTGTTGGCGCGCGCCACCCAGGGGTCGTAGCCGGCATACCCGCCCCAGGACGTCTTGAGGGCGGAATAGTCCTCCCGGAAGCGTCTAAGTGCTATATCTTTAATAGCTGCCTGTGCCCGAATTGATTGGGCTTCAACCTCTTTTTGCTTGTAAATTTCGGCCAGTTCAAGCCGTGTCCGAAGCGTCAGTGCACGGAACTGCTGGCGCCGCTGGTCAAACGCCGTGTAGTCTTGTCGCGCGGTTTCCTGTCCCTTGGCGGCCAGCCAGCGCTGGCTGCCCAGCCGTTCAACCGCCGTGGCAAAAGATTCGTTGAACGCGGTGTCGTCAGCCGCGTACACCACCTGGTGCGCCAGTTCGTGAAAGATCAGCCGTGCCAGTTCGCCTTCGGGGTAGGCAATGAAGGTGTTGAGCAGCGGGTCACCGCCGGCCCAGTTCATGAAGCCCAGGGTGGAATAGGCCGGAACGCCGTACACGCCGACTTCCAGGCCCTGTGCCTTGAGTTGCCCGGCCTCCAGGCGGGCCTCGGCCTCATTGAAGTAACCGCGGTAGCCGACGCAGCCGGCGACCGGGAAGCACCAGGTTTTCAGCGTCAGTGAAAACTCGGGTGCCGCCACGACGTTCCAGACCACTGCGCTGCGCTGCAGGTCGGCATAGCGGCGGTAGCTGGCGTTGTCGGGCAGCTTGAGCTCGGTCACCGCAAAACTGCGGATACGCTGGCTGAGTGCCAGCTTGGCCTTCAAGGGGTCGGGCGTGGTGTCATCGGCCAGCCAGTCACTGACCGGGCGGGCGGCATTGAGCATGTGCAGATGGCCGCTGACCGACTGCTGGTAGTAACCCAGTTTGGCGCAGCCCGGCAGGCAGAGGGCGGCCAGCGCGGCAGCCAGCGTTGCCAACAGGAACGGTGCGTGCCCTGGTTTCACGGTTGTGGGGCGCGTTCAGGCGGGCGCGGCATCAGCCTGCACCTGCACCAGGCAGTCGTAAAACACCGGGCCACGGCCCAGATCGGTCAGGTGCTGGCTGGTGAGCTGGTTCACGTTGGTACCGTCAAGGCCCAGTTTGCGCCACCAGATACCCATGCCATTGACCACGCCCGGCCGCGCGCGCGCCGAGACCTCGGCTTTCACACGGTACTCGCCACGCTGGTTAAACACCTTGACGATGGCGCCGCTGGCAATGCCCCGTGCCGCCGCATCGTCGGCATGTATTTCCAGCAGCGGTTCGCCTTCAATATCTCGCAGGCTTTTGACGTTGACAAAGCTGGAGTTGAGGAAGTTGCGCGCCGGCGGCGAGATCATGGCCAGCGGAAATTCGGTCGATGAGCCCGGGGTTTCGTAATTGGGCACATGGTCGGGCAGACCATCCAGGCCAAGCGCCACCAGACGCTCGCTGAAAAACTCGCACTTGCCCGACGGCGTGGGGAAGTGGCCCTGGGCGAACGGCGCATCGGGCAGGGCCAGGGTGGCAAAGCCCTTGTCCAGCAATTCATTGAAGTCCAGCTTGTCGCCATAGACCGCGCGGCACAGCGTCTGGTCGTCGTCCGAAAAACAGGGCTCGGTAAACCCCATCTGCGCTGCCAGCTCGCGAAAAATCTGGGTGTTGGGCTTGGCTTGGCCCAGCGGCGCAATGGCCGGGCGATTGAGCAGGGCATCGGTATGGCCATAGGCGCTGTGCACATCCCAGTGCTCGAGCTGCGTGGTGGCCGGCAGCAGGTAGTCGGCATAGTCCGCCGTATCGGTCTGGAAATGCTCCAGCACCACGGTGAACAGGTCTTCACGCGCAAAACCGCGTACCACCTTGCCCGATTCGGGCGCCACCGCCACCGGGTTGCTGTTGTAAACAATCAGCGCTTCGATTTTCGGGCCGAACGCGGGCGAGCTTTCTGCCAGCAGCGCGTTGCCAATGGTGCTCATGTTGATCGTGCGCGGCAGGCGTCCTGCCAGCAGTTCGGGCCGCTGCAGCGCGGCCTTGTCAACCGGAAACTGCCCGGAGCTGCTGAGCAGCACGCCACCGGCGCGGTGCCGCCAGGCGCCAATCAGCGCGGGCAGGCAGGCAATGGCACGGGCCGCATTGCCGCCGCCGCGTACGCGCTGCATGCCGTAGTTCATGCGAATGGCCGCTGGTTGCCGGTTGACCAAACACTGGCCATAGTCGTGGGCCAGTGCCCTGATTTGCTCAACGGGCACGCGGCACACTGCGGCGGCGCGTTCGGGCGGCCATTGCAGGGCGCGCTCTTTCAGCGCGGGCCAGCCTACCGTGTGGCGGGCCAGGTAGTCGTGGTCCAGCCAGTCGTGGGTGATCAGCTCGTGCATCAGTGCCAGTGCCAGCGCGGCGTCGGTGCCGGGCAGCAGGGCGATGTGTTCATGGCATTTCTCGGCGGTCTCGCTTTTGCGTGGGTCTATGCAGACCAGCCTGGCACCGTCTCGTTTGGCCTGTTGCACATAGCGCCAGAAGTGCAGGTTGCTGCCTATCGAATTGCTGCCCCAGATGATGATGAGTCTGGATTCGGCAAAAAACTCCACCCGCATGCCGACCTTGCCGCCCAGCGTTTGCGTCAAACCTTCGCCGCCCGCTGTCGCGCAGATCGTGCGGTCCAGCAAGGAAGCGCCCAGACGGTTGAAAAATCGCCCCGCCATGCTTTCGCTCTGCACCTGGCCCATGGTGCCGGCATAGCTGTAGGGCACGATGGCTTCGGGGTTGCGCGCGGCAATGCCCTGCAGGCGGGCGGCAATGTCGCTGAGCGCACTGGCCCAGCTGACCGGCTCAAACTGGCCGCTGCCCTTGAGCCCAACCCGCTTGAGTGGCGCCAGGAGGCGCTCGGGGTGGTAGGTGCGTTCAGGGTAGCGAGACACTTTGTTACACAGTACGCCACCGGTTTGAGGATGATCCGGGTTGCCCTGGACCCTGGTGGCCACGCCGTTTTCCACGGTGGTCAGCAGCGAACAGGTGTCTGGGCAGTCGTGAGGACAGGCACCAAGCACCTGCATGGCGGGCGAAACGCCTTTTTCGGGCGGCGTAACGGAAACAATACGGATAGGGTGACTCATGCATTGACTCTATATGAGATGGCTGCGGGAAAAGTGCCGCAGCCCAAAAGGGCTTGTTTGCTGCGCTGACCTTTCGTTATCGCCAGCGTGACAGCCAGCAGACAGTTTGTAGAAATAAAATAGGGTAAACCCTATATCGCCAACCATGGCTGTTCCGCTTCGTTGCGTTCTGGCGTGGTTCTATCAACAGCGCTCCCAAAGTATCCCCCCATGATTCTCAATCGTCGACAATTTTCAATCACCTCCGGGGCAGCGTTGCTGGCCGGTTTCCATACCGCCCGGGCGCAGTCTGAGGGCAAGATTATCCTGGGGCAGTCGGCGGCGTTCACCGGCCCCGCCGCCCAGTTGGGGATTCAGTTCTACCAGGGTGCCAAGGTCTGTTTTGACCAGGTCAACGCGCAGGGCGGCGTGGCCACCGGAAGCGGCAAGCGGCTGGTGGAAATCCGCAAACTCGATGACGGCTACGAACCCGATCGCTGCGCCGAGAACACCCGAAAACTGATTGCCGACGATGTGTTTGCGCTGTTTGGCTACATCGGCACGCCCACCAGCATCGTGGCTTTGCCGCAGGCCATCAAGGAGAAGGTACCTTTCATTGCGCCATTTACCGGTGCCATGGCCTTGCGCGACCCGTTCAGCAAATACGCCTTTCATATCCGCGCCTCGTACAACGACGAAACCGGCCTGATCGTCAAACAGCTGACCAACCTGGGGCTGAAGAAAATCGCGGTGTTCTACCAAAATGACGCCTACGGCAAGGCCGGGCTCGACGGCGTGACGCTGGCCCTGGCCAGCCAGGGACTCAAGCCGGTGGCCGTCGCCACGGTGGAGCGCAACTCGGTGGACGTGGCCAAGGCCGTCAGCACCCTGACGGCGGCCGGCCCTGATGCGGTGGTGCAGATCAGTGCCTACAAATCGTGCGCTGCATTTATTCGCGAAGCGCGCAAAGCGGGCTATGGCGGCACCTACTACAACGTGTCCTTTGTGGGCACGCAGGCGCTGGCGGACGAGCTCGGCAAAGAGGGCGCGGGCGTGGTGGTTTCGCAGGTGATGCCCTCCCCCTACAACGCGGCGCGGCCGATTGCCCGGGAATTTGTCGATGCGGTCAAGGCGGCTGGCAAAGACGCCCAGGTCAATTTTTCCAGCATGGAGGGCTATGTGGCCGCGAAGGTGCTGCTCGATGGCCTCAAGCGTGGCCCTGGAAAATTGAGCCGCGAATCGCTGATCGCCGGTCTGGAAAGCGGTGGCAATCAGTCCATGGGCGGCTTTTCGGTGTCGTTTTCTGCCGCGGATCATGTGGCGTCCAGCTTTGTGGAACTGTCGATGCTGACGGGTGACGGCCGGATTCGCACCTGATCTGGCAGGCCTTGCTGTCGCTTTCCCGAAGCGATTGAACGGTCTGCAAGGTCAGACTTGGGTTCGGTTGCCCTGTGCATGCGAAGGTGGGGGTGTCAGGTATGCTTGAACACCGCTCTGAAACGGGCTGTTCTTTTACCTCCTGAGCCATCCTTGCCTTCCTATTTCTTTGCCCTGATCAAGTTGATGCGGCCGCACCAGTGGCTTAAAAATGCATTTGTGTTTGCCGGTCTGGTGTTCAGCCAGGCCTGGCACGACGGGCCGTTGCTGCTGCGTGTGCTGCATGCCTTTGCGGCGTTTTGCTGCGTTTCCAGCATGGTCTATATCCTCAATGACTGGCACGACCGCGCCAGCGACGCCCTGCATCCCAGCAAACGCCACCGGCCTTTGGCCAGCGGGGCGGTGTCGGCGCCCTGGGCTTTTGGCCTGGCAGCGCTGCTGCTGGCGTTCAGCCTGCTGCTGGTGGCCGGCAACCCTGTGCTGCTGGTGCTGCTGGGGGTGTATGTGCTGCTCAACCTGGCCTACTCGTGGCGGCTCAAGCAGGTGCCGGTGGTCGATGTGTCCATCATTGCTTCAGGCTTCATGCTGCGGCTTCTGGCGGGGACGGTGGCCGTCGGGATTCCGCCCTCGCGCTGGCTGCTGCTCACCGGCATCTTTGTCACCCTGTTCCTCGGGTTTTGCAAACGCAAGGCCGAAAGCTTTCAGGATGAAGCCCGCCAGCGCGCTGTGCTGGCGCATTACCCAGCGGCCTTGCTTGACACCTATATGGCCGTGACCATGACGGCCACGCTGACGACTTACAGCCTGTTTGCCACCAGCGCCGAGGCACAGCTGCAGCATGGCGAGCGCCTTCTCTACACCGTGCCGGTGGTGGTGTTTGGCATGCTGCGCTACACCTACCAGGTGCACCGTGGCCGGGGTGAAGACGTTGCGCGTGACCTGCTGCGCGACCCCTGGATCCTGGCGGCTGGCGTGTTGTGGCTGGCCATCTTCCTGAGCCGCCGGCTGTGACACCTCCTGACCGGCCGCAGCACGCGGCGGATTCTTCAACTCCCCCGTCTGAGCGCTTGCCGGTCGTGCTGCCCGTCAAACAACTGCTGCTGGTGCTGGGGGCGGTGGCGACTGTCTATGCGCTCGTCCTTTTGATGTGGGGCGATACCCCCAAGGCGTCGCTGTCCCGCCTGGGCTCATGGGCGGGGCTGCAGGCGGCGGCCTTGTGCCTGCTCAGTTACGGGCTGCGCGGCCTGCGCTGGCGCGCCTGGATGGCCCACTACGGGCGCCATTTTGGCTGGCTGCAGGGGCTGCGTCTGTATCTGGCGGGCTACGCATTCACGCCCACGCCCGGCAACGTCGGGGAAGCCGTGCGCGGGCTGATGCTGGCCAGAAATCCCCTGAGCACAGCGCAAAGCCTGGGCATTTTTGGCGCTGAACGGCTGGCCGACCTGCTGTGTCTGCTGCTGCTGTGCCTGCCGGCCGTTGGCTGGCTGCTTGGGCATGGCGCGGTGCAGGCCCATCCGGTGTGGCTGACTGTTTTGCTGGCTGTTTCCGCGCTGGCGGTATTGGCGCTGATGCTGGCCATTGTTTTCCGGCGGGCCTTGCGCCAGCGCTTTCGGTGGCTCCAGAAAAGCTGGCTGCAAGAGGCCTGGCGTTGCCTGGCGGTGCGTCCGCTGGTCTGGTTTGCGCTGACGCTGACCGCGTGGGCGGCGCAGGGCGTCGCAGTCTGGCTGCTTTGCCGCGAGCTGGAGGTTCACCTGCAATGGTTGACTGCCACCGGTTTTTACGCGGTGGCCATGGTGGCCGGTGCTTTGTCGGCGCTGCCAGCCGGCCTGGGCGGCACTGAAGCAGTGCTGACCGGCCTGCTGGTCGCGCAAAGCGCGACCCCTGGCCAGGCGCTGACCATCACGGTGCTGGCACGGCTGCTCACCCTGTGGCTGGCGGTCGGCATCGGGCTGGTGGCCTTGCTTTATAGTGCGGCCATTCGCAAGGAAATCAGTTTTCGGTAGACCTCGCCGGGTTTGCCTGTCTGCCACTGCCAGTCCCTGACCCTGTCCGCTTTCCAGCCTGTCGCTCATGTCCCACAACCACCACCCCTCCGCCGCATTTCCCACCCTGGCCACTGCGCCCGTGCGCTGGCTGCTCGGCGTTGGACTGGCGTCGCTGTTGTTGCGGCTGTGGCTGTCGGTCAACTTTCCCATCAGTGGTGACGAGGCGTTTTTCTATTGGTGGGGCGTCTACCCCGCCTGGGGCTACTCGGACCATCCCCCCATGGTGGGCTGGCTGATTGCCCTGATGCGGGCCACCCTGGGCGATAGCCTGTGGGCGATTCGCCTGCCGGTGGTGTTGCTGCCACTGGGTCTGGGTGCAGCACTCTGGTGGGCGCTCAGCCCGGTCGACAAGGTGCGTGCAGCCTGGGCGGTGCTGTTCTTCTGGCTGGCGCCGCTGAACTGGCTCAACATACTGATCACCACCGACACGCCGCTGATTTTCTGGTCAGCCCTGTCGGTGGCGGCCCTGCTGCGTGCCGAACGCCGTGAGGCCCTGGACCGCGCCGCCCTGGGTCTTTATGCCTTGTCGGGGCTATTTTTGGGCTTCGCGTTTTTGTCCAAGTATTTCTCAGTGGTGATGGGCTTTACCTACCTTGTCTACTTTGTGCTGTTCCGCCGCCAGCGACTGGCGGGCCTGGCCTTGCTGGTCTTGTGTGCCTTGCCCGGCCCGGCCATCAACATTGCCTACAACATGTCGCACGGCTGGTCGAACATCATGTTCAACCTCTACAACCGCAACGAGGCCGAGTTGTTTGAGTGGCGCAAGCCCCTGTTGTACATCGCCATGCTGGCTTACCTGATCACGCCGGCGGCACTGTGGCTGGCTTTCAGGCATCGCCGCGCCCTGGTGGGCTACGCCAAAACCAAGGCACCCACTCCGCGGCTGCTGGCGTGTCTGGTGGTGGTGCCGCTGCTGTTTTTTGCGCTGCTGTCGGTCAAAAAAGTCATTGGCCTGCACTGGGTGCTGTCGTTTTACCCCTTTGGCTTTGCCTTTCTGGCGTTTGCGCTGCCGCAAGACACGCTCAAGACCTGCGCCAAAGGCCTGGCGGTGTTTGCCGGCTTGCATGTACTGATCGTGGCGGGCCTGTTCATGACCACGCTCGACACCTGGAAAACCACCAGGCTGTATCCGCAAATCATCCGCAGCTACAAAACCGCCGACATTCTGGCGCAGGTCAGCAGCCCGGGCGTGGTGCTGATGGCCGAGGCCTATACCTCTGCGTCGATTTATGGCTTCGAGCGGCGAGAGTACATGCCGGTGTTCGGCGTGGGGCGGTTTCATGCCCGGCAGGACGACGTACTGGTAGATTTTTCGGTGTACCAGGGCCAAACCATTCGCATCATCGTCGCAAGCTCGCCCAGGCTGGAAGAGTTCCAGCCCTATTTTGAGTCGGTGCGCGCACTCAGCTTTGTGCAGGATGGCGTGCCGTTTTACGCCGTCGAAGGCACCAACTTCAATTACCAGGCCTATCGCCAGGGGGTGCTGGGCACGGTGTTCAAGCGCTTCTACAACATACCGGCTTGGCTGCCCATGACCGATTGCCCGTTTTGCGTGCGCTACTGCGGGCAGGTGCGATGCCCGCCCTAGCCGCGCCTGCGACCCCGGTTACCGGGGTACCCACGGCCATTGCCGCCTTTGACTTTGACGGCACACTGACCTGGCGCGACACGCTGATGCCTTTTTTGGCGCGCGGCCTCGGTTGGCCCCGGTTTTTGTGGGCATTGCTTCAGTGCTCGCCCTGGCTGGCCGCGTATGTCCTTCGCCTGCTGCCCAATCATGTGGCCAAAGCACGCTTGCTGCGGCTGACACTGGCCGGTCGAAGCACCGCAGAAATGGACGACTGGACCACACGCTGGCTGGCGCGTGATTTTGCAGGCCAGTTGCAGCCCTGGGCCATGTCCCGGCTGGCCTGGCACCAGCAGGCCGGGCACTGCTGCGTGATGGTTAGCGCTTCGCCCGACGTCTACCTTGAACGGGTGGCCCGGCAATTGGGTTTTGACGCGCTGATTTGCACGGAGATGGAAAAAGCAGGCAACCGTTTAACGGGCCTCCTGCGCACACCCAACTGCCACGGTGAACAAAAGGTGTTGCGCCTCAAGGCCTGGCTGGCCGGGCGTTTTGGCCTGGCTTCTTTTGCCGGAACCACGCTGTACGCTTATGGTGACACGCCGGGTGACAAACCCATGCTGCGGCTGGCCCAACATGCCTGGTACCGGGGCCAACCGTGGGAAGACGTGTCGGCGCAGGACTGAACGCCGTGCCGCTTGGCCGAAGATGGTTGGCGCTGAAAAGCAGCGATTTTATTCATGGCAATCAACGCGGGTTTTCCAGCCCAAGCCACTCTTTTCAGGCAGGCCGCAGCCGCTGCAGCCATGGGATTCCCCGTAGTTCCCTGCGTCGGCCGCTCTCGCATAATTGCCCCATGGAAACAAAATGGCTAGAAGATTTCGTAAGTTTGGCTGAAACCCGCAGTTTTAGCCGCTCCGCCCAGCTGCGCCATGTGACGCAGCCCGCGTTTTCAAGGCGAATCCAGGCGCTGGAAGCCTGGGCTGGTGCTGACCTGGTCGATAGAAGTTCTTACCCCACCCGGCTGACGCCCGCCGGTGAAACGCTTTACAGCCAGTCGCTGGAAATGCTGCAGGGCCTGCAGTCCACCCGGGCCATGCTGCGCGGCCATGCCTCGGCAGGCCAGGACGTGATTGAGTTCGCGGTGCCGCACACGCTGGCGTTTACTTTTTTCCCGGCCTGGGTCAGCAGCCTGCGTGAAAAGTTTGGCCCCATGAAAAGCCGGCTGATTGCGCTCAATGTGCACGACGCGGTGCTGCGGCTGGTCGAAGGCAGCTGTGATCTGCTGATTGCCTACCACCACGATTCCCAGCCTTTTCAGCTCGATGCCGACCGCTACGAAATGGTCTCGCTGGGTCACGAAGTGCTGGCGCCTTTTGTCAAACCCGATGCGGCTGGTGAGCCTGAGTTTTGTTTGCCGGGGCGTGCTGGCCAGCCGCTGCCTTACCTGGGGTACGCACCGGGGGCTTATCTGGGGCGCATGGTGGACATGATTCTCAAACAGTCCAGCACGGCCATTCACCTCGACCGGGTGTATGAAACCGACATGGCCGAGGGCCTGAAGGCGATGGCCCTGGAAGGGCATGGCATTGCGTTTTTACCGCTCAGCGCTGTGAAAAAAGACCTGCGCGCCAAGAAACTGGTGAGCGCTGGCAGCGGCCTGGAAATGACCATGGACGTGCGTGTCTACCGGGAACGGCCGGCCTCCAAAGAGGCGGCGAAAAGCCATGCCCAGGCGCTGTGGGCCTATTTGCAGTCCCAGACCAGCGCCAAAGACAAGGCGGCGGGCCGGGTGATCAAATAAGGCAGGGCGATGGCGCCGATCTAGGTAGCAACCCTATGTTGTTATAAAAAAAATGCATGACCATCCACTGAAACGGCATTGGTGTTTTTAAATCGGTAAAACTACAGTTCGTCACGTTCGGATTTTGGGGGGCTGAGCCATCAACACGATCCGGCGCTTGAATCCGGGTGTCTGACGGCAGCGACCTGCCCATGACTGGCACAAAGACTGCTTAGTCAATGTTGCTAGAACTGCATT
>JANNXF010000151.1:0-3319 GCA_031409395.1 Polaromonas sp. | reverse complement strand
ACGAAAGCGCTGGCGCCTTCGACCCGGGCCGGTGGCAGGTGGTCAAACTTTTCGATTTCCGGAAAGCTGATGTCGACCTGCGGTTTGCCCAGCCGGGCGCGTTTGGCCAGCAGGTCGGGCAGGCGGTGCAGGGTTTGCGGGCCAAACACGATGTCAACATAGGGCGCGCGCTGAATGATGGCCGCGCCTTCCTGGCTGGCGACGCAGCCGCCCACACCAATCAGCACACCTTTTTCTTTCAGGTGCTTGACGCGGCCCAGGTCGCTAAAGACTTTTTCCTGGGCTTTTTCGCGCACCGAGCAGGTGTTGAACAAAATCAGGTCGGCCTCGTCCATGTCCTGCGTCGGCTCATAGCCTTCGGCGGCATGCAGCACATCGGACATCTTGCCCGAGTCGTACTCGTTCATCTGGCACCCGAAGGTTTTGATAAAGACTTTTTTGCTCATGATTTGCTATGTAATTGATAGCTGGTCGCGCCCGTGGTATTTGGGCGAGAGGCCTTATTTGCTTGAAGCAACAGCCCTCAGGGCTTGTAGGCGGGCAACTGCTCGTAGGGCGTCTTGCCGTCGTCCGGCTGCGCTGCGGGCGTGCCGCTGTTCCAGTTGAAAAGCATGTCGAAAAAGCCGCGCTGGCCGACACGGGCTTCGGCCTGGGTGAGTATCCAGACCTGGTGCACCTGGCCGGTGTTGTCGCGCAGGTAGTTCACCAGCACCGGCTGGTTCACCAGGGGGCCGGAGAGCACCAGCTGGTCGTTGGCGTCGCGGATGCGGGCGCCCGGCGAAAGCCGCGCCGGTTTGCCGTCCATGGCGATTTCAGGCGGCACAAGCACCACCATTTCGCCGCGCAGGACAGCGGCAGGGAATTTTCGGGCTGTGGGAGCGTCGTCGGTCTGCGCCAGCGCGACGGGGCTGGCGAACACGGCAGACGCGGCCAGCAACAGGGCGGCAGAAAAGCGGCTCATGCGGTGAAAGCCGTTCAGGCGGGTCAGATGCGGTGCGCAGCGGTTCATGGTGTTTGTCCAGAGGCTGTGAAGCAATAAAGCCCCAGAGGCAAAGACATCTGGGGCTTCAGGTAAAGGGTCAAATCAGCGAAATTCGTGGTGGTGATAGGTGGATTTGAACCACCGACATCAGCATTATGAATGCTGCGCTCTAACCAACTGAGCTATATCACCGCGAACAGCATTATAGCCTCAGCGGTGCTTGAATTCAGGTTTCCGTTTGTTGACAAACGCGTCCATGCCTTCTTTCTGGTCTTCGGTGGCAAACAGGCCATGAAACAGCCGTCGCTCAAACATCACACCGTCACTCAAACCGCCTTCAAAAGCCCGGTTGACCGCTTCCTTGGCGGCCATCACGCTGGGCTGGCCGTAGCTGCAGATCATCAGGGCGGCGGCCAGGGCTTCGTCCATCAGCTTGTCGAGCGGCACCACGCGGCTGACCAGGCCGGCGCGTTCGGCCTCCAGCGCGTCCATCATGCGGCCGGTCAGCGCCATGTCCATGGCCTTGGCCTTGCCGACGGCGCGGGGCAGTCGCTGCGTGCCACCGGCACCCGGAATGATGCCCAGCTTGATCTCGGGCTGGCCAAAACGGGCGTTGTCAGCCGCAATGATGAAGTCGCACATCATCGCCAGCTCGCAACCGCCGCCCAGGGCAAAGCCGCTGACCGCCGCAATCACCGGCTTGCGCACGCTGCGAATCTGCTCCCAGTTGCGGGTGATGTAGTCCTTGTTGTAGACATCGGCAAAGCTGTACTGCGCCATGGCGCCGATGTCGGCCCCGGCGGCAAAGGCTTTTTCGCTGCCGGTAATGATCATGCAGCCCACGCTGTCGTCGGCATCAAAGGCCTTGAGCGCGCCGCCCAGCTCGTCCATCAGCTGGTCGTTGAGGGCATTGAGCTGCTTGGGCCGGTTCAGGGTAACGATGCCCACCTTGCGCGAATCAGGGCCCTGGGTAGAAGTGACAATCATTTCGCAGGTCATGGTTTTCCTTGGTTTTCTTGTTCAATACGCCTTGAAATCAGCGCATCAGGGCTGGGGGGCCAGCCATTGTTCCAGCAAGCTGGCGTCTTTGACCGCCAGGCGCCAGGTGCTCACCTCGGGCGGCAGGCTAAGGGCCAGCCGTAGCAGGCGTTTGTCGCGCGCCACCAGGGCGGTGACTTTTTTTGCGTTGCCCGCGTACAGCGTGAGGTCGTCCAGGCGGTTCATGCGCCAGCCGCCGCCTGGTGGTGTGGCCCCTGTTCTGCCGGTCGCCCCGACTTCAACCCCCAGCCATTCGTCGCCCGCCGCAAAACCGGCCTGCTCGGCCACGCCGCCGCGCAGCACGGTCTTGATCTGCACGCCGCCGTTTTCACTGACGCGCAAGCCCAGGCGGTGCGCCAGCTGGCCGGGCTCTTCAAGTACGGCCACGCCGTGCTGCTCGAGCAGGGCCTTGAGCGGCAGCTCGCCCCGCCCATGCACCCAGCGCGCCAGTTCGGGCGCAAAAGAGCGTCCGCCTGCGGCCTTGAGCTCGGCCGCAAAATCAGCCTCGCGCATGGGGCCGGCCTTGCAGCGCTGCCACAGTGCGCGCATCACGTCGTCGAGCGTCTTGACACCGACATTGCCCAGGGCACGGCCTTCGCTGCGCAGCGTGAGGTCAAAACACAGGGCCACCAGCGCGCCTTTGGTGTAGTAGCTCACCGTGGCGTTCGGGGTGTTTTCGTCCTGGCGGTAGTACTTCACCCAGGCGTCAAAGCTCGCTTCGGCAACCGACTGCACCAGCCGCCCCGGCGTCTGCATGACCTGGTTGATGGTCTTGTTGACCAGCTTGAGGTAGGCAGCGTTGTCGAGCAGGCCGGCGCGCCGCAGCAGCAGGTCGTCGTAGTAACTGGTGAAACCCTCAAAAAACCACAGCAGCTCGGTGTAGTTTTCGCGGTCGTACTGGTAGCGTTCAAACTCGGCCGGGCGCAGCCGTTTGACGTTCCAGGTGTGAAAGTATTCGTGGCTGATCAGGCCGCGCAGCGTGGTGTAGCCCTCGGGTGCCTTGGGTTCACCGATGCGCGGAAGGTCTTTGCGGTTGCAGATCAGGGCGGTCGAATTGCGGTGCTCCAGCCCGCCGTAGCCGTCGTCCACCGCATTGAGCATGAACAGGTAATTTTTAAACGACGGTTTTTTGTGGCCATGCCAAAAGCGGATCTCGGCCTCACAGATCTTCTGCGTGTCGGCCAGCAGCCGTTCACCGTCAAAACCCGGTGCTGCGCCCGCCAGCACAAAGCGGTGAGGCACACCGCGTGCGCTGAAGGTGCCGCTCCAGAAGGGGCCCATTTCCACCGGACAGTCGGC
>JANNXF010000150.1:0-2806 GCA_031409395.1 Polaromonas sp. | reverse complement strand
CACGAGTCGAGCGAAGACGCGGTGGCGCGTGTGTTGTCGGTGTTGAGCGAAACCGCCCAGGCCATGCGCAACCTGATCTGAATACCATCGCCCACAGCCGCTGCGCAAAAGGCGAACAGACAGCGGGGGCCAGCTTTTTTTCGGCGGCTACTTCACCCTCTGGACGGCGTTCAGCCTCGTGGCGGTCGCAGTTCAGTTCGCTCTGGAAAAAACCACCCTGCTTTCGGCCGCCTGAAGCGGCAGGCGGTGGCGGGCTTGACAGAGAACGGCCATATTGCATCGGTACCGGCATCTGTGTTGCTATTATTTTCATAGCTATCTGCACCCTTTGTACGAAGGCTGCAGATCAATTCATGCCTGCATCTCCATCGATCAGGCCTCCACGCTGCCGCCTTGTGGGCCTGAAGACGCCTGACATCCGGCCTCCGTCCAGCGCCCCCTGGGTTACGCTGGCGTGCAGGAAAAATCCACGCCCGCAAGGCCGGTAGCCTTCAGGCGAATCAAGCACAATCGAAGCACTCCCTATGCAGACCCGACATTTCATGCAGCTTATGGCGCTGTCCGCGCTATGGGGCGGCTCATTTCCCCTGCTGCGCATTGCCAGCCCCGCCCTGGGTCCGTGGGTGGTGGCCAGCCTGCGCTGTACCCTGGCCGCCGGCGTGCTGGCCATTCTCATGCATGCGCTGCGCGATCGCTGGCCACCACGGGCCGCGTGGCCGCAACTGGCGCTGCTGAGCACACTGACGGTGGTGGTTCCCTTTGTACTGTTCAACTGGGCGGCACTGGTGATTCCGGCGGGGTATTCCGCCGTGCTCAATGCCACCGCCCCGCTGTTTGGCGTGCTGGGGGCGGCCGTCGCCGGTGAGGAGCGACTCACCAGGCGGCGCCTGCTGGGCTGTGTCGTCGGCTTTGCCGGCGTGGCGCTGCTGGTGCAACTGGGCCCGGTGGTGGTCACACCCCGGGTGGTGCTGGCGGCGCTGGCCTGCACCGCAGCGGCGGCCAGCTACGGGTTTGGCGCCATTCTCATGAAACGGGCCACGCTGGCCTACGCGCCGTTGCCAGCATCCGCGGCCGTGCATGTGGCCGCCGCGCTGATACTGGTGCTGCCCGCCGGTCTTGCCGCCCCCTCAGCGCAGCCCACACCCGGCGCGTTGATGGCGGTTGCCGTGCTGGGCATCATCACCTCGGGCTTCATGTACTGGATCAGCATGCGGCTGATGCGTGAAATACCGGCCAGCGCCGCAACCTCTGCGGCCTTCATGATTCCCCTGTTTGGCGTGACCTGGGGTGGGCTGTTTCTGGGTGAGACGGTGACCGCCAGCATGCTCCCCGGCTGCGTGCTGGTGCTGGTCGCGACAGCGCTGATCACCGGATTCAACCCCTTCAGGGGCGCGCCGCCCGAGCCCTGACCAGGCCCGATATCAGGCGCGCGTTCGCATGATGTCAGGCGTGCTGACCACCACGTCGGCGTTTTGCGCGCGCTGGCGCAGGGCATGCTCCATCACCACCAAAGCCAGCATGGCCTCGGCAATCGGCGTGGCGCGAATGCCCACGCAGGGGTCATGCCGGCCCTTGGTCATCACCTATGCCGGGTTACCCGCCGTGTCGATGGACTGGCGTGGCGTGATGATGGAACTGGTCGGTTTGATGGCAATTGACACGTCGAGGTCTTGCCCGGTGCTGATGCCGCCCAGCACGCCGCCGGCGTTGTTGCTCTTGAAGCCGTCAGGCGACAGCGAATCACCATGGGTGGTGCCGCGCTGCGTGACGCTGGCAAAACCGGCTCCGATCTCCACCCCCTTGACGGCGTTGATACCCATCATGGCAAAGGCTATTGTTGCATCGAGCTTGTCATACAGCGGATCGCCCAGGCCCACCGGCACGCCAGAGGCCGTGACGCGGATGCGCGCACCACACGAGTCGCCCGCCTTGCGCAGCGCGTCCATGTAGTCTTCCAGGGCCTGCACATCCGCGACGGGCGCAAAAAACGGGTTGTTGGGCACATGCTCCCAGGACTCAAACGGGATCACGGACTCGCCAATCTGCGTCATGCAGCCGCGAAAGGTGGTGCCGTATTTTTCAAACAACCACTTTTTGGCCACCGCGCCGGCCGCCACCATGGGTGCCGTCAGGCGGGCCGATGCCCGGCCACCGCCGCGCGGGTCGCGCAGGCCGTATTTGTGCAGGTAGGTGTAGTCAGCATGGCCAGGGCGAAAGGTCTCCAGGATGTTGCCGTAGTCCTTGCTGCGCTGGTCGGTGTTTTTAATCAGCAGGCAAATCGGCGTACCGGTGGTCTTGCCCTGGTACACGCCCGAGAGGATTTCAACCGCGTCGGGCTCGTTGCGCTGGGTGACATGACGGCTGGTGCCGGGTCGCCTGCGGTCCAGGTCACCCTGGATATCGGCCTCTGACAGCGCCATGCCGGGCGGGCAACCGTCAATCACGCAGCCAATGGCCGGGCCGTGGGATTCACCAAAGTTGGTGACTGCGAAAAGGGTTCCGAAGGTATTGCCGCTCATGCGCCGGATTATCCCAGACGGATTCGCGTCAAGGCCCGATCCGGCCTGACAGGAACAGTTCCTGCTTATTGTTGCGGCGCACCATTTTCGTGTTGCCACCCTGACTGAAAAGGAATTTCCCATGCTGGACCGCACCACCACCCAGTTCTCACATGTCAAACCGGGAGACACGCAGTTTGTACCCGGCGGCCTGCGTGATTTTTTTCTGTACCGCGACCTGGGCATTGCCGATGCCACGCACGGAAAAGTGATCGCGCACCTGGTCAAGGCCAATATGGCACCAGAAA
>JANNXF010000149.1:0-6940 GCA_031409395.1 Polaromonas sp. | reverse complement strand
GTGCAAGAAGGCGTTGGCCTCAAACTCAAAGCGCCAGTAGCGCGCGCCGGGCTCGCCGCGGTGGGCAATAGTGATGTGGTGGAGGGTTTTGACCGGTGATTTGGCCTGGCATTGTGCGGCGCGAAACGAGCTGAAATCGTGTTTCCCCAGCAGATACCCCACTGCCTGCTGCATGGCCGCTTCGTCCAGTGGCCGGTAGACCCAGCCAACGCGCCCAGCCTCTACGCTGGGACGTACCTGGGATTCGAGCAGCACGTAGGCATAACGGCGTGAAACGGCGCTGGCCCGGGCGTGAAACTCATCGGGCATCTGGCGCGCCCATTGCACCGCAATGTCGGACGGCAAAAATGCATTGGTGCCGCGCACCCACGACGCGGTTTCACGCTGCAAGGCGGTGTCGAAGTGCACCACCTGCATGAGCCCGTGCACGCCGGCGTCGGTACGGCCGGCACACATCACGCGCACTGGCTGGACACAAAATTTGCCGAGAGCGCGCTCCAGCCGGTCTTGCACCGCGTTGCCCGAGAGCTGGCTTTGCCAGCCCTCGTAGGCGCCGCCGCTGTAGCTGATGCCGAGCGCAATCCTCACGGGGAACCCCACGCGCCAGGCAAGGCGTTCAGACCTGGCTCAAGTGAGCGTGTTGAGAAAGGCCTGGGCCTTGACTTTCAGGGCGCCGCTGGCTTTTGCCACCACCTCTTCAGACAGCAAACGGGCACCCTGGGTGTCACCGAGGGTACGGAACTCCTCGGCCAGCGAGAACTTGGTTTCCAGCGGATTGTCAGACCCGACCACGGCCGCAGGCGCCGGGATTTCAGGGACTGACGCCGGCAGATCCAGCGACAGCGAACCCATGTCGAACTCCATCATGCCGCTGTCTGACGGCGCCACGGAGGGTGCCGCTGCAACCGGCCTGACCGGGCTGAAAGGTTCGGGGGTGAAGGTCAGTCCGTCGTCCGGAAAGGACATTTCCAGCGGCGCTGTCTCAACGGCCCTGGTGGCCTGTGTGAAGGAAGACGATGGCGACGTGGGCAGACTGAGCATGACCTGGTCGAAATCGGTGGCGGCATCGTTACGCTCTGGCGCGGTTGACATCAGTGCGGCAGGTTCTGCTGTCCGGGCAGCTCCGTTTGCGGCACTGGCAGGGGCGTCGTCCAGTGAAAAATCGAGGTCCAGATCAAGGTCCATCGCGGGGGCTGCCCCCGTGGCCGATGCCGGCTGTGACCATTGCGCCACCTGGGCGGCAATGGCGGATTCGCTCAATGCGGCGTCGCCGGGGGCCATGTGACCGCCACCGGGCTGGCCGCCGGGCTGGTAAAGCGGGTTGGTCGCATCCAGTTCACGGCCCATTTCGGTGATGTAGGCCCACTCGGGACCAAAGCCGTTGGTCAGGTTGAAGGCATCCAGCGCCACAATTTCATAGGCCTTGCTGTCGCGGCGTTTGGCATAAATTTCGAGCAGTTTGGCGTGAATGGCAACGCGCGTGGGGTTGGTGCGCACGGCTTCCTTGAGGATTTCCTCGGCCTGCAAATCCCGCCCGTAGGCCAGGTAGACGTCGGCTTCTGCCACCGGGTCCACGTCGCCCGCGGCGTCAAGCTGGCTCGGGGAGTACACCAGGGAGGAACCGGTGACGTTGCTCTCTTTGGTGTCAATGCGTTGTCCGCCACTGGCGCCAAAGAACGAGTCAGGTTGCAAGCGGCTTTCCAGAAAGGAGCTGTCGACCTGTGGCGAGCCATTGCGCTGGCGATAACGGTAAAAACCAAAGCCGGCCAGCAGTGCCAAAAGCAAGCCACCCAATGGCAGCACCAGCGGATTGGCCAGCAAGTCGTCAATCAGGCTGGTTTCAGGGGGCGGCGGTGGCGGGGCTTGCACCACGGGCGGTTTTACCGCCACGACAGCCGGTGTCACGGCCGCGCTGGCCACTGCAACCGGCTGCGAAGCCGGGGCGGCAGGGGCTGAAGCGGTAGACACGGCTGCCGACGCAGGCGCCATGCTGGCGACTGCCATGCTGGCTGCCGGCATGGGCGCAGGCGTGGTTACCACGGGCGCTGACGGCGTGGCCGGGACCACAGCGGGCGCAGGTGGTGCCTTGGGCGCGCTGGCCGCGACGGCAGGAACAGAAACAGGAACGGGCAGGCTGGACGGCGCAGGCACGGCCAAGCCAGGAACCTTGGCGGCGCTGGCCGCGTTGGCGATGGGCGCGGCGGCCGCCGGTACAGCCGCTGCGGCAGGCGCGCTGTTCAGTTTATTGAGGTCGCCAATGTTTTTGGACAACTCGGCCACCCGGGTCGAGGCGTCTTTGGCCTGCCGGTCTTTGGCAATCTTGTCTTCGGCGGCGCTGCCGGCCTTGCCCTGGACGGCCCCTTTGGACAGGGTCAGCTTGTCGGGCGTGGCATTGGCTGGTGCGCGGTCTTCCACCTTGGCCTGCACTTTGCCGCCGGCCTGGCGGTCTGCGCTGGCCACTTGCGTGGTCGGTGCGCCTTCAGCGAGCTTGCGGCGGAAGGCATTGAAATCATTGCTCTGGGCCACGATGGTCTGACTGGCTTCGCTGGCAGACACGGCGTTGGCCGCTTCGGTGCTCGGGATATCCAGTACCGCACCAGATTTGATCCGGTTGATGTTGCCGCCGATGAATGCGTCCGGGTTGCTTCTGAGCAGGGCCACCAGCATCTGGTCGAGCGAAACGCTGGACTGCTTGGTCTGGGCTGCAATTTTTCCGGCGGTGTCGCCGGTTTTCACAGTGACTTTTTTGTCGCCTGAAGGCGCTTTTTCAGCGGGTGGCGCTTTGGCCACGGGTGCTCTGGCAGCCGGTGGCTGCTGGGGTGCCACCGGGCTGGCCGCAACGGACGGCCGCACAGCGGGTTCCCGGGCCACTGGTGTGACAGCCGGCGCGGTGGGCCTGGACGACAGTACCGGGGCTGTGGGGGTAACCGGGCTGCCGCCCTGCCGCAGGTTGGGCGGGTCGAACAGCATGGTGTAGTCGCGGGTGATGCGCCCAGCCGACCAGTTGGCCTCAAGAATCAGGTCAACAAACGGCTCTGTCACGGGGCGGCTGCTGGTCAGGCGCAGGTAAGACCGGCCATCGGCGCGCCGCTGCAGGTTGATCTCCAGGCCAGTCAGTGCGGCCGTGTATTCAAGGCCGGCGGCCTTGAAGGTGTCCATAGACGCAATGCCGGCTTTCAGGCTGGCTGCTTCCTCGGCATTGATATCTGCGATATCGATCTCAGCGCGAAGGGGTTCTCCCAGCGCCGACTGGACCGTAATTCGGCCCAATGCCAGGGCATGGGCTTCAAGACTGGCCAGACTGCCCAACAATGCAATGGCACTTGCCAATGCGCCAATACGCCAACGACCGCGATTATTCATGGGGTTTGGAGCCTCCAGTGCTCGGTCTGCCAGTAACTTTATTTTGCTTAAGCGCACAAAAACCTCGATGCGAATTTTTGAAAAACAACGTTAACATCAAGGCGTTAGGCTGACAAGCTAAGACACCACTTAAGTTTTGACACAGCGAGTTAGCCGCTACTTACAACTTTTGGTTGTTGTCTGGCGGCAACGTCGTGTGACAGTTGCTTACGTGTCGCCGGGGGTAAGTTGGCGACTGCTAACTTTAAAACATTCAGGCCTGAAGCAGGATGCGCAGCATGCGGCGCAGTGGCTCGGCGGCCCCCCACAGCAACTGGTCGCCCACGGTAAACGCGCCCAGATACTCCGGTCCCATGGCCAGCTTGCGCAGCCGGCCCACCGGAATCTGCATGGTGCCGGTGACGGCAACCGGTGTCAGGTCGCGAATACTGGCTTCGCGCGTATTGGGGACCACCTTGACCCAGGCGTTGTCGGCCGCGATCAGGGCTTCGATGTCGGCCAGCGGCACGTCTTTCTTGAGCTTGAAGGTCAGCGCCTGGCTGTGGCAGCGCATCGCGCCCACCCGTACGCAAAAGCCGTCGACCGGAACGGCAGCCGTGCCGTAGCCTGCGCCCTGGCCCAGGATCTTGTTGGTTTCCGCGCCGGCCTTCCATTCTTCCTTGCTCGAACCATCGCCCAGGTCCTTGTCGATCCAGGGGATCAGCGAGCCACCGAGCGGCACGCCGAAGTTGGCGGTCTCGCTGGACGAGAGGGATTGCTGTTTGGCCAGAATGCGGCGGTCGATTTCCAGAATCGCGGATTTCGGATCGTCCAGCAGCGACTTCACTTCGCTGTTGAGCGTGCCGAACTGGGTCAGCAGCTCGCGCATGTGCTGCGCGCCACCGCCGGAAGCGGCCTGGTAGGTCATGCTGGTCATCCATTCGACCAGACCCGCCTTGTACAGCGCGCCCACGCCCATCAGCATGCAGCTGACGGTGCAGTTGCCACCGACCCAGTTGTTGCCGCCTTTGGCCATGGCGTTTTGAATGACGGGCAGGTTGACGGGGTCGAGGATGATGACCGCATCGTCGTTCATGCGCAGCGTGGAGGCGGCGTCAATCCAGTGGCCTTTCCAGCCGGCTGCGCGCAGCTTGGGAAACACCTCGCTGGTGTAGTCGCCGCCCTGGGCGGTGATGATGATGTCGCACCTTTTGAGGGCGTCAATGTCGAAGGCGTCCTTGAGCGTGGTTTCGTTCTTCGCGTGGGCCGGGGCCTTGCCGCCGGCGTTGGAGGTCGAAAAGAAAACCGGCTCGATCAGATCAAAGTCGCCTTCCGCCTGCATGCGGTCGATCAGGACCGAGCCGACCATACCGCGCCAGCCGACGAGTCCCGTGAGATTGCCTGTGAGTTTCATTGCATTGCCCTTCAAAAGTACTAAAAAGCAGGCTTTTGGTCCGGCTCATCGAGCCGGCGGGCACGACGAACCAGGCTTGCTAGCCTTTAATGGTGGTCGTTTTGGTGATCTGGGCAAAAACCGGCGCTCTACTTCCCGCACGCGAAGCGGCGGTACAGCGTGGGAGGGTGGGGTTTTTGCGCATGTCCTAATTGTAGCCAGGCTGGCCTTAGCCCTGACTGACAAGCGCACTGACCACCGCATCGCCCATCTGAACGGTGCCAACCCTGGTTGTGCCTTCGCTGTAAATGTCGGGCGTGCGCAGGCCCTGGCTCAGCACGGCGTCCACAGCTTTTTCAATGCGGGCGGCGGCGTCTGGCTGGTTCAGGCTGAAGCGCAACATCATGGCGGCGCTCAAGATGGTGGCCAGCGGATTCGCCACGCCCTTGCCGGCGATGTCGGGCGCGCTGCCGTGGCTGGGTTCGTACAGGCCCTGGTTTTTGTCGTTCAGGCTGGCCGAGGGCAGCATGCCGATGGAGCCGGTCAGCATGGCGGCGGCGTCGGACAGGATGTCGCCAAACATGTTGCCGGTGACCACCACGTCAAATTTTTTGGGGGCCTTGACCAGCTGCATGGCGGCGTTATCCACATACATGTGGTCCAGCGCCACGTCGGGGTACTGCAGGCCGACCTCGGAAACCACGTCTTTCCAGAGCTGAAAGGTCTCCAGCACATTGGCCTTGTCGACGCTGGTGACGCGTTTGTCTCTTTTTCGGGCGGCCTGGAAGGCGACATGGGCGATACGTTCGATTTCCGGGCGCGAGTAGCGCATGGTGTCAAAGGCTTCTTCGGCACCCGGAAAGTGGCCGTCTGGCGAAACACGGCGGCCGCGCGGCTGGCCGAAGTAGATGTCGCCGGTCAGCTCGCGGATGATCAGGATGTCCAGGCCGGACACCAGTTCGCGCTTCAGGCTGGAGGCGTCCACCAGCTGCGCGTAGCAGATGGCCGGGCGAAAGTTGGCAAACAGGCCGAGGTTTTTACGCAGGCCCAGAATGGCTTGCTCGGGGCGCAGGGGGCGATCGAGCTTGTCGTATTTCCAGTCGCCGACCGCGCCAAACAGGATGGCGTCCGAGTCTTTGGCGAGTTTGAGCGTGGCTTCGGGCAGCGGGTGGCCGTGGGCGTCAAAAGCGGCGCCGCCGACCAGCGCGCTTTCGGTTTCAAAGCTCAGGTCAAGCGCCTTGAGAACCTTGACGGCCTCGGCGACGATTTCGGTGCCAATGCCGTCACCCGGCAGAATTGCGATTTTCATGGTGTTGATACAAAAGTTATAAGAGAAAAATGGCTTTTGCCCAATTAACACGGGCGCAAGCAGCTATCAAAAAAGTAGCAAATCAGGAGGGCTCTGCGAGCCAGTGGGACAAGCGGTGCTCGCAGGTTTTGAACACCACGTAAGCCACCATGCTGAGGTAGCTCTTGGCCACCAGTTCCGCCAGCTGGGCCAGCCCGCCGTCCATCACGGCAACCCAGCCGTTGTCAGCAATAAAGGCGGCGTTGGCCAGGAACAGAAAACCCAGATTCAGGGTGCCCGCGATGAAGATGAAAAAACTCAAGCCCAGCACGATGAAGGTCAGCCACAGCCGTGACAGCACCCAGCGGTGAAAGAGTTTTTTCATGGTGGTTTCAGGCGGATGGTGGCGTCACGCCAGGGTATGGGCCAGCCAGGGCTTGGCTGCCAGGCGCTCGGCTTCAAAGGCCTTGATCTTGTCGCTCTGCAGCAGGGTCAGGCCAATGTCGTCAAAGCCATTGAGCAGGCAGTATTTGCGGAAGGCTTCCACCTGGAAAGGAATCTCTTCGCCCTGCGGCTTGACGATGGCCTGGCGCTCCAGGTCAACCGTCAGGCTGTAGCCGGGGAAGGCCAGCACGTCCGCAAACAGCTGCGAAACCTGGGCTTCGGGCAGCACGATGGGCAGCAGGCCGTTTTTGAAGCTGTTGTTAAAAAAGATGTCGGCGTAGCTGGGCGCGATGATCACGCGAAAGCCAAACTGGTCCAGTGCCCACGGTGCATGCTCGCGCGAAGACCCACAGCCAAAGTTTTTGCGCGCCAGCAGCACCGAGGCGCCGGCGTAGCGCGGCTGGTTCAGCACGAAGTCGGGGTTGGGCTGGCGGCTTTTCGGGTCTTGCCCCGGAAAGCCGGCGTCCAGGTAG
>JANNXF010000148.1:0-4198 GCA_031409395.1 Polaromonas sp. | reverse complement strand
TCGCGCTCCAGCAGGCGGCGCAGCTGAAAGGCGTTGTTGATCAGTTTCAGGTCGACATGCGCCACCTGCAGGCCGCGCTGCGGCACGGTTTTGAGCAGGCCCTCGGCCTCCAGCCGGGGAATCAGCTCGCGCACGGCGCCCAGCGGCATGCCCAGCAGCTGCATCAGTTCGCGCTGTGAAACGAACTGTCCGGGGCGGATGTTGGCATCGACGATTTGCTGTTGAAAGCTTTGGTAGGCCTGGGCGCGCAGGCTGGGGTGGGTGGTGCTGTTCATGTTCCGCGCTCACGCCCCGTCGCTGGCGATAACGCCCTTGCGCAGCAAAATATTGCCGTATTTGCGCTGTTCGCCGCTGCGCAAAATCACAAAGGCCGATTGCGCGCGCTGGTAAAAATCAAAGCGCTCCAGCGAAACGGCAGGCGCCTCACCGGCACTGTGCAGGGCCACGGCAAATTCAGCAACCGGCTCGGGCACTGCGCTGGCATCGCCCACCACCTGCATGGTCCAGGCGGCCACAGGGTCAAAATGATCCAGCGGCAACACCTGCAGCACCGCCTGCAACACCCCGGTGGCATTGGCGCCCGCCAGCTGCACCAGCCGGGCACCGCCGGCCTGTGCCATGCGGGCGGCCGGAAAATTGGCATCCACAATCGCCACCTCATCGCCATGGCCCATGCTGGCCAGCGCATGCAGGGCGTCGGGGGTCAGCAGTGGCGGGATATTTTTAAGCATGTACCTTGCGAAAGGAGTCGGGCTGGCAATGGAGGCACAAAACACGGGATTTCCCGGTGTCAATGACTAACATGTTAGTTATAAAATGACTGAACTTTTATCAGGATTAACCCTGTCATGGCATCTTTTTTTCCTCCCTGTGCCGGCAACGGCTTGCGCCTGGGCCTCGGTGGTGCGCCCCTGGGCAACCTGTACAGCGCCGTCAGCGATGACGATGCTCGGGCGCTGGTGGACGCCGCCTGGGCGACCGGTTGCCGCAGCTTTGACACCGCGCCGCATTACGGCCATGGCCTGTCTGAACGCCGGCTGGGCGACGCACTGCGCCGCCATTTGCGGGATGCGTTTGTGCTGTCCAGCAAGGTGGGGCGCGTGCTGCTGCCCGACGCCAGTGCGCCGCGCGCCCAGCATGGCTATGTCGACATGCTTCCTTTCCGGCAGGCGTGGGACTTCAGCGCGGCGGGCACCCGGCGCAGCGTGGAAGACAGCCTGCAGCGGCTCGGCCTTTCGAGGCTGGACGTGGCCTATGTGCACGACCCCGATGCGGCGACCCACGGTGCGCGTGCGCCAGCGGTGCTGCGGCAGGTCATTGACGAAACCCTGCCCGCCCTGCGCCAACTCAAGCAGGAGGGTCTGGTTCGCGCCATCGGGCTGGGCACCAACGATGTAGCGGTGGTGCTGCAGGTCTTGCAGGCTTCTGATCTGGACGTGCTGATGCTGGCGGGCCGCTACAGCCTGCTGGACCACAGCGCGCTGCCTGAGCTGCTGCCGCAGTGCCAGGCGCGCGGTGTGCGTGTGGCGCTGGGCGGGGTGTTCAATTCGGGCATTCTGGCCACCGGAACCCGCGCCGGACAGGCTACTTTCAACTACGCACCGGCTGCGCGGGAATGGCTGGAACGCACGGCGCAGATTGAAGCGGTGTGCCAAGCCCATGGCGTTCCGTTGCGGGCGGCGGCGCTGCAATTTCCGCTGGCGCACCCGGCGGTTGACACCGTGATGCTGGGCGCCCGCAGTGTGGCCGAGTGGACCGATGCCCAGGCCATGCTGCAGCACCCGATTGCCCCCGGATTCTGGACCGCGCTGCGCGCACAGGGGCTGCTGCCCGCCGGGGCGCCCACAGCATGACCTCTTCAAGCCCTTGGCCGGTGATAGACGCGCATTTTCATGGCTGGCAGCTGGCGCGCGGTGACTATGGCTGGCTGAACCCCGCCCTGGACCCGGCGCTCGCCCCGATTTGCCGGGACGTGAGCGTCAGCGACTGGCAGGCCGAATCTGCGCCGCATGGCGTGACGGGCGGCGTGCTGGTGCAGGCGGCCCCCAGCGACGCCGAAACGCAGTTTTTGCTGGCGCAGGCCGACCTGCATCCTGCCGTGCTGGGCGTGGTGGGCTGGGTCGATTTGCTGGCGCCAGACGCGCCCGCCCGCATCGAAAAACTGGCGCGGCACCCCAAACTCAAGGGCTTGCGCCCCATGCTGCAAGACATGGACGATGCCGCGTGGATCACCCAGCGCGCCCTGACGCCCGCACTGCAGGCCATGACGGCCTGCGGACTGGTGTTTGACGCGCTGGTCAAATCCGTGCATTTGCCGCACATCGCCACGCTGGCCGCGCGCCACCCCGATTTACGCCTGGTGATTGACCACGCCGGCAAACCCGGTATTGCCGCCGGGGAGTGGCAGCCGTGGGCCGACAGTCTGGCCCACCTGGCGCGGGAAACGTCGGCCCGGTGCAAACTGTCAGGCCTGCTGACCGAGGCGGGCCGCTCACCCGCGCCGGGCGTGGTGCAGCG
Source organism: Polaromonas sp. (assembly GCA_031409395.1). Lineage (GTDB taxonomy): Bacteria > Pseudomonadota > Gammaproteobacteria > Burkholderiales > Burkholderiaceae_C > Polaromonas. Next base: position 1,681 of record JANNXF010000148.1, on the reverse strand, counting down.
CTGGGCAGACCATGTACTGGCCTGCTTTGGCCCGTCGCGTGTGGTCTGGGGCAGTGACTGGCCGGTGCTGGAACTGTCTGCCCGCTACGCCGACTGGTGGACCGAAACGCAGCGCTTGCTGGCGCATCTGGGCGCGGCGGAGCGCGCCGCCGTGATGGGCGGCAACGCCAGAGCGTTTTACAGCCTTCAGGTGCCGCCTTGAACCGGCGGCATGCAGGGCTCTCAGCCTCTTTAAAATGACAGTGATTGTTGTTTTGAAAGAACCCGCGTGACCCTGACCGAATCCGTCCCTTCGCCGCTGGCCGTTTTACAGGTGGTGCGTGCCGATTACGCCAACCCGGTGCATGCCCGTGCCCTGGTGCTGCTGCTCGATGCCTATGCCCAGGACCCGGCCGGTGGCGGCGAGGCCTTGAGCGAATTTGCCAAAACCCACCTGGTCAGCGAACTGGCGGCCCGCCCACAGGCTTTCAGCGTGCTGGCCTTTGCCGGCGACGAGCCGGTGGGCCTGGTCAATTGCATTGAGGGTTTTTCAACCTTTGCCTGCCGTCCGCTGGTGAACATTCACGACGTGGCCGTGCTGCCCGGCCACCGCGGCCAGCGCGTGGGCGAGCAGATGCTGGCGCTGGTGGACGTGATCTCACGCGAGCGCGACGCCTGCAAACTCACGCTGGAGGTGCTGCAAGGCAATCGCAGCGCCATCAAACTCTACGAACGTGTGGGCTTTGCCGGCTACCAGCTGGACCCGGCCATGGGCCAGGCGCAGTTTTTTCAGAAATGGCTGGATTAAATGGCTGAGTTAACAGGGCCTGCGGCAACGCGCTTTATTTGCTTTACGCGCTGGCAGGCTCACGCTGCGCGCCCAGGCCCCGGTTGATCAGAACCCCCATCACCGCACCCACCGCCTGGGCCAGCACAAACCCGGGCGCACTGGCCGGTGCAATGCCTGCAAAGCTGTCGCTCAGCATGCGGCCCAGCACGGCGGCCGGGTTGGCAAACGAGGTGCTGGCCGTGAACCAGTAGGCCGCACCGATGTAGCAGGCCACCAGCGCCGACGCCTTTGCAGGCGGCGCGCGCAGCACCACCACGATCAGCCCGGCGGTGGCCACCGCCTCGGCCAGCCACTGGCCCCAGCCGGTGAAGTGGCCCGCAGTGTCCCAGCCCCCGCGCAGATGCTGGCTGAACTGCAGCACCGGCAGCTCAAACATGGCGTGCGCCAGCCACGCGCCAGCGACGGCGCCCAGCAATTGACTTGCTATAAAAAGAATAGCTGCTTGCGCCCGTATTCCCTGGGCGAAAGTGCTTTTTGACCAAACAACCAGAGTGACCAGCGGGTTGAAGTGTGCGCCGCTGACCGGGCCCAGCACCTCAATCAGCACATACAACGCAAACACCGTGGCCAGGGTATTGGCCAGCAGGGCGACGCCCATATTGCCCGCGCTCAGGGTTTGCGCCATGATGCCCGAGCCAATCACGGCGCAGAGCAGGGCGGCGGTGCCCGCAAACTCGGCCAGCAGTTGCCGCTTTAAAGAAGGTACCTGGTTCATGAGCCGGACAGGGCGCGCACGCTGGTTTGCAGCATCAGCTTGTCAACGCCGGCGTCAGGCAGGTTGACCAGCAGCTCCAGGCGGCGGCGAATCGCGTGCAACGTCAGGCGAAAAGCCTCTAGTTTTTGCGCCTCGTT
>JANNXF010000147.1:0-2784 GCA_031409395.1 Polaromonas sp. | reverse complement strand
GGCAGCGACAGCACCAGCGCCCAGCAAATCACATGCTCGGCCCGCATGTGCTGCGACAGCCGCGCGCCGTAGCCGTAACCCACGGCGGCACACAGCATGGCGGCCAGCAGCAGCAGGTCGGCGAAGTGAATGGACAGCGTGCCACCCGCGCCCGAGCGCAGCACGGCAAACGCCACCACCAGGGCGCTGCCCAGCGCCGCGCACAGCCAAAAACCGTTTGACGGCCGCTGGCGGTGCAGCAGGGCGCCCACGGCTGCTGTGGCCAGCGGCAGCACACCCACAATCACACTGGCATGCATCGCCTCGACATAGCGCATGGCCACCGAGGTGAACAGCGGAAACCCGAACACCACACCGCCCGCCGTGATGGCCAGCGGCGCCCAGTCTTGCCGGCGCGGCAGCGGCGCGCGGGTGGCCAGCAAAAACACGGCCGACAAAGCGGCCGCCACCACGGCCCGGCCCAGCGCGATGAACAGGCCCGACATTTGCGGCGCCTCGGGCGTGCCCACGGCCAGCCGGGTCATGGGCAGCGTGACCGAAAATATCACGATGCCCAGCAGGCCCAGCCACAGGCCTTTTCTGACCTGGCGGGCGGGGGTGGCGGCGGTCATAGAAAGAGCATCCAGACGGCGGTGACCACCAGCACGGCGGCCATGGCGCGGTTAAACCACTGCAAACGCCGGCCCGAGCCCCCGGGCCCGGCTAGCCAGTGGCGCAGCAGCGAACCGATGGCCGCGTAGGCCAGGTTGCTGACAAAGGCGTAGGCCAGCATGACCGGCAGCACCACGGCAAAGCGCGCGGCCGGGTCGGCACGGCCGGCAATCCAGCCGCTGACAATGGCGAGCGCCAGCATCCAGGCCTTGATGTTGACAAACTGCAGCGCAGCGCCCTGCCAGAAGGTCACGTTCAGGCGGCTGTCGTCGGCCTCGGCAAAAGACCGTGAGCGGGCGATTTTGCTGGCCAGCCACAGCAGGTACGCCACGCCGATCAGCTTGACGGCCCAGCCCAGCAGCGGCAGCGCCAGCAGCAGCGCGCCCAGCCCAAAGGTGCACAGGGTGAGCAGCACGCCCCAACCCACCGGTACCGCGCAGACAAAGGGCATGGCGCGCTTCAGGCCGTGGTTGGCCGCCAGCGCGGTAGACAGCGTGGTGTTGGGTCCGGGCGAAAAGCTCATCGCCGTGGCCAGCACCAGCAAAGCGGTAAATTCTTGCCAATTCATACGGCTCACTTTATAGTTAAAACCAGCACACTGGCAGTACAGTTTGAATGACAAAAAGGCAAACTGTATTGCCTGCTTTGTCAGCACACCCCCACACCGATTGGCGCCCCACCATGTTGATGAAAACCGCCTCGCAATCGCTGACCGAACAGCTCAGCGCCCGCTTTGCCGAGCGCATTCGAAACCGGCTGCTGGCGCCCGGTGCGCGCCTGCCCTCGGTGCGGCAGTGCGCCCAGCAACAGGGCGTCAGCGCCTCGACCGTGGTGGCCGCCTACGACCAGTTGCTGGCCCAGGGGCTGGTAGAGGCGCGCAAAAACCGCGGCTTCTTCGTGCGTGACCGCCAGCCCGGAGCCGAAAGTTCAAGCCAGAATCGGCCTCAAGCCCAATCAAAACGGGCGCAGGCAGCTATTGATTCAGTAGCAAGCCCGGCTGCCGCCGGGGCGGCCGGGGGGCGCAGCGGGTTTCAGGCCGGGCATGCCCCCATCAACGCCACGGCGCTTATTCGCGGCATGTTTCACGGCAGCTCTGACAAGCCCCAGCCCGGCATGGGCGTGTTTCCACCGGACTGGCTGGAGACCACGTTCATGCCCGCCGCTGTGCGCCGCGTCACCAGCACGCGGGCCTTAAATGAGTTTTCTTTGCAATACGGCGAACCCGCCGGCGACAGCGGCCTGCGCCGTTCGCTGTCAAAAAAACTGGCCTCGCTCAACGTGCACGCCCAGCCCGGCCAGCTCATCACCACCGTGGGCGCCACCCATGCGCTGGACATCGTCAGCCGCACCCTGCTGCGCGCCGGTGACTGCGTGATGGTCGAGGAACCCGGCTGGGCGGTGGAGTTTGCCCGGCTCAGCGCGCTGGGCATACGCATTTTGCCGGTGCCGCGCCGTGCCGACGGGCCTGACCTGGCGGTGATGGCGCAGTACTGCGAAGCGCACCAGCCCAAGCTGTTTGTCAGCGTCAGCGTGTTTCACAACCCCACCGGCTATTGCCTGACGCCGGGCAGTGCCCACCGCGTGTTGCAGCTGGCCAATCAGCACAACTTTCACATTGTTGAAGACGACACCTACAGCCACCTGGCCCCCGAGCACGCCACCCGGCTGTGCGCGCTCGACGGCCTGCAGCGCACGATTTACGTCAGTGGGTTTGCCAAAATCCTGGCGCCTGGCTGGCGTGTCGGGTTTCTGGCGGCACCGCCCGACCTGGTGGAGCGCCTGCTCGACACCAAGCTGCTGGCCACCCTGACCACCCCGGCGCTGCTTGAAAAAGCGCTGGCCTGGTGCATAGACCAGGGCCAGCTGCGCCGCCACGCCGAACGCGTCCGCTCCCGGCTTGACCAGGCACGCGCCCGCAGCGTCAAGCTGGCGCTGGCGCATGGCTGCAGCTTTGCGGCAGAACCGGCCGGCCTGTTTGGCTGGGTAGAAACCGGGGTCGATACCGACGCCCTGGCCCAGCGCATGCTGGACGAGGGCTATCTGCTGGCGCCCGGCGCGCTGTTTCATGCGGTGCGCACGCCCAGCACCCTGATGCGCATCAATTTCGCGACCACGCAAGAGGCGGCGTTCTGG
>JANNXF010000146.1:0-33158 GCA_031409395.1 Polaromonas sp. | reverse complement strand
GACCGGAAACCACAGAAAATGTCGTCCCGTTCCGGCAGGTAGAAGTTGCGGTAACGCGGGCTCTTCATGCGGGCGCGGGTGGCAAACGAGCCGCCCCGCAAGACCTTGTGGGTGCCAAACCAGGGCTCCGAGTAGGTCAGGTAGGGGTCGGGCGCAAAGCCCGGGTAAGGCCGAAACGTCGTGCCCGTCCACTCCCACACATCGCCCCAGCGAAAGCCCCGCCGCGCAGCCGTGTGCGCCGCCACCTCCCACTCGACCTCGGCCGGCAGGCGGCGACCGGCCCAGCGGCACCAGGCGTCGGCCTCCCACCAAGTCATGTGCATGGCAGGCTGGGTGGCCTGCATGCGCATGGGCTGGCCAAAACGGGTTTGCATCACGGCCCCGCTGGCCACGCCAATCTGCTCCACATAGCGCGGTCCGCGGCGGCCTTCACCGGCGGCCAGGGCTTGCAGCCACTGCCAGCCTGCGGGGTGCCAGAGCGCTTCGCGGTCATACCCGCCGTCGCCCACAAACTCCACATACTGCGCCCAGGTCACGGGCTGGGCGTCAATTTCAAACTCGGGCACCTGAATGGCGTGCTGCGCTTTTTCGTTGTCAAAAGCGAAGCCTGTCCCCTCACCCTGCGCGCTGCCCAAGTGCCACAGCGTGGCGGGAACAAGCAGCGGCTCGCGCACAGCGACAGGCGGCGGCGTGAACGCCATCAGCAGCGGTTTGTCGAGCGTCAGGCCCAGGGTCTGGGCTGTGATGGCAAAAGCCTCGCCATGCATGTCCTCATGAAACAGGCACAGGCGGTAAAAATAAAGCGCATCGTCGCTGCTTCCTGCGTTGCCAGCACCTGCCGATTTTTCAAGCAGCTCCAGCGTGCTTTCCAGCGTGTCCAGCAAATAAGCCCGGCAAGCGGCCACATCGGGCAGGTCGAGTGACCAGCGGCTGGCATGCGGCACATGGTCTGAATCCCACCAGCGATCAGCGTGGGTCTCTATCGACGGGAGCCGGGTATGCGCTGGCTCACACCGCGTGCCCAGGGCGCGCTGCATATTGCGCCCTGCCCACCACTCCTGAAACCAGCCCACATGGCCGAGTTCCCACAGTGGCGGATTCACGGTGGCGAGCTGCGGGATTTCAAAATGGACGGCTTCGAGCGCCTGCTGGTACTGGCCAAACAGGTGCAGCGTATGATTGCGCGCGTCAATCAATGCCAGCGACAGTGGCCCCACACCGGCTTGTCGCATCAGGGGCGAATCAATCAGCCCGGGGCTGGCCAGGCCGGCGGACGAGCCCGGCAAACCGGATGATCCGGGTGATGAATCAGGCGATGCATTAAAGATGAAATCTGAAGCCAAAACAGTGGTCCTGGTAAGCCCGGCCATGGCCGAATCCAACAACGGTAACTGGCATACCGCGCGCCGCTGGGCCCGATTTTTGTCGAATGATCATGACCTTGCGCTATGGCCCCGATGGCCGGCAAAGCCCGAACTTTCAGGCCAGCGCACGCCACACGCCATGATAGCCCTGCATGCCCTCCGTTCGGCGCTGTCCATTCAGGCCTGGGCCACCGCGCACCCCGACAAAGCCCTGGTGGTGGTGCTGACTGGCACCGACCTTTACCGCGATATTCACACCGATGCCGCTGCCCGGCAGTCATTGGCACTGGCAACTTGCCTGGTGGTGTTGCAAGACGCCGGGCTGGCTGAACTGCCCGAACAGTGGCGCAGCAAGGCGTATGTCATTTACCAATCAGCGCCAGCCCTGAAGCCGGCTGTCAAATCCAGCCGTCATTTCAGGGCGCTGATGGTAGGCCACCTGCGGGATGAAAAAGACCCCCTGACATACATGCGGGCGGCCCGCCATGGTTTTGAGCCTGGTGTTTTTTTTGACCAGATAGGCGACGCCCTGGCACCCGAGTTTGCCGCTGCGGCGCATCTGACACAGCGGCAAGCGCCCCGCTACCGCTGGCTGGGCGGCCTGCCCCGCGCGCTGACACGCCAGCGCATCAAGCAGGCCCATGTGCTGGTGAACTGCTCGGAGATGGAAGGCGGTGCCCAGGTCATTCTGGAAGCGGTCCAGTCGGGCACGCCGGTGCTGGCCTCGCGCGTCAGCGGCAATGTGGGCATGCTGGGCGCAGACTATGCAGGCTACTTTGCGCTGGGCAATGACGCACAGCTTGCTGGACTGGTACGGCGCTGTGCAGCGGAACCGGATTTTTTAGACTTGCTGCAAAGGCAATGCCGGCAACGCGCCCACCTGTTTGATCCACGAGAAGAAAAGCGCCTTGTCATAAACTTGGTGGCTTCTGCCCTGAACCGCACGGCCCGCCCTTGAAAGATTCATGATGACTGCCTCCGACACTCCGAACACTCCCGCCGCACCACGCCTGACCAGTTTGTCCCACGGCGGCGGCTGTGGCTGCAAGATTGCCCCCGGCGTACTGGCTGAAATATTGAAAAACTCGAGCAACCTGCCGATTCCGCCGCAGCTGCTGGTGGGCATTGAGACCGCCGACGACGCCGCCGTCTACCAGCTCAATGACGAGCAGGCGCTGATTGCCACCACGGACTTTTTCATGCCCATCGTGGACGACCCGTATGACTTTGGCCGCATCGCCGCCACCAATGCCATCAGCGACGTCTACGCCATGGGCGGCACGCCCATCATGGCGCTGGGCCTGGTGGGCATGCCCATCAATGTGCTGCCGCTGGAGACCATCGGCGCGATTTTGCGCGGTGGCCAGGATGTCTGCCGCGATGCCGGCATTCCGATTGCGGGCGGCCACACCATTGATTCGGTGGAACCGATTTACGGCCTGGTGGTGCTGGGGCTGGTGCACCCGTCGCGCGTCAAGAAAAACTCGGGGGCCAGGGCTGGTGACGTGCTGGTGCTGGGCAAGCCCCTGGGCGTGGGCATTCTGTCAGCCGCGCTGAAAAAGGAAACCCTGAGCGCCGAAGGCTACGCACGCATGATTGCCCTGACAACGCAACTCAACAAACCCGGCATTGCGCTGGCGCAGCTCGAAGGTGTCCACGCCCTGACCGACATCACCGGCTTCGGCCTCGCAGGCCACAGCCTGGAACTGGCACGGGGCGCCGGGCTTCAGATTCGCCTGGACTGGTCGCGAACCCCGCTGGTCGCCGGCGTCCGCGAACTCGCCAGTCAGGGCTGCATCACCGGCGCGTCGGGTCGCAACTGGGCCAGCTACGGGCATGAGATCAGTCTGCCCGCCGGTTTTACCGAAGTGGACCAGGCCTTGCTCAGCGACCCGCAAACCTCGGGGGGCCTGCTGGTAGCCTGCGAACCTGGCAGTGCCGCCGAGGTTCTGGCGATTTTTCAGGCCCAGGGATTTGCCGACGCCGCCGTGATCGGCGAAGTGACGGCAGGCCAGGGCCTCAGCGTCTACTGAACCCGCTCGCCTCACGGCAGGCCACAGCGCGACAGCCCTGTTTCTAGGGTAAACCCGGTCATTTCCAGTCAGGATTCATTCAGTGACCGACGGTGCATCGGGCGTACCATTCACCGTCGCACAGACCCCGCTGCGCGCGTTTCATTTTTAAAACTTTTCGGAGACACACCGTGTCCGCACTCCTCAAACTCGCACTGGCCTTTGACTGGCTGTCCTCGAGGCTTGGCAAGCTTGCAGCCTGGGCTGTTTTGCTGGCCGCGCTGATTTCAGCAGGCAACGCTTTCATACGCTATGGGCTGGACATCAGCTCCAACGGCTGGCTCGAAATTCAGTGGTATCTGTTTGCGGCCATGGTCATGCTCGGCGCACCGGTGGTGCTCAAGCTCAACGAACATGTGCGCGTGGACATTATTTACGGCAAGCTCAAGGGACATGGCCCGGTCTATGTCGATTTGTTCGGCCTGATCTTCTTTTTGCTCCCCGTGATGGGCCTGCTGGCCTACCTGAGCTGGCCACTGTTCGTCGGCATGCTGCGGTCCGGCGAAATGTCGCCCAATGCCGGTGGACTGATCCGCTGGCCCGCCATGATGCTTCTGCCGCTGGGTTTTGGCCTGATGTTTGTGCAGGGACTCTCGGAAATCGTGAAGCGCATCTGCTATCTCCAGGGCAAGTTCGAGATGGACACCCACTACGAAAAGCCCGTCCAGTGACCGGCCGTCCTCGTTCATCCCCTTAAAAATACTCTCAGGACTTCCCAATGCAGATGGAAAATTTCGCCCCGCTGATGTTCGCGGGACTCGTACTGATCATGCTGATCGGTTTTCCGGTCGCCTTTTCCCTGGCAGCGCTCGGACTCGGTTCGGGCTTTCTGGCCATCGAGATGGGCTGGTTTCCCGCCAGCTTCATGTCCAACCTGCCGCTCAACATGTTTGGCATCTTGTCCAACGAGCTGCTGCTGGCCATTCCGTTTTTCACCTTCATGGGCGCCATTTTAGAAAAGTGCGGCCTGGCCGAAGACATGCTGGACTCGATGGGGCAACTCTTTGGCCCCGCCAAGGGCGGCCTGGGCTACTCGGTCATCATCGTGGGCTTCATTCTGGGCGCCATCACCGGAACCGTGGCCGGGCAGGTGATTGCCATGGCCATGATTTCACTGCCGGTGATGATTCGCTACGGCTACAACATGCGCTACGCAACCGGCGTGCTGGCGGCCTCGGGCACCATCACGCAGCTGGTGCCGCCTTCGCTGGTGCTGATCGTCATGGCCGACCAGCTCGGCCGCTCGGTGGGCGACATGTACAAGGGCGCCTGGGGGCCCTCGATTCTGCAGGTGCTGATTTTTGCGGGCTACACCTTCATGCTGGGTGTTTTCAAGCCCCACCATGTGCCGGGTGTCCCCAAGGAAGCGCGCACATTGAACGGCTGGGCGCTGTGGGCCAAATGCCTACGCGGCATCATTCCTTCAGCCATTCTCATTTTTGCCGTGCTGGGTTCCATGGGGGGCCTGCCGGGCATCAATGTCGCCATTGCCACGCCCACAGAAGCTGGCGCCATGGGCGTTATCGGTGCGCTCGTTTTGGCAGCCATACACAAGCGCCTGACACGTCCGCTGATCTGGGAAGCCATGCAGGGGACCATGCGGCTGACCGCCATGGTGGTGTTCATCCTGATCGGCGCCCGCGTATTTTCAATGGTGTTCCAGGGGGTTGACGGTGCCAAGTGGGTGGAGCATCTGCTCAGTGGCCTGCCAGGTGGCCAGACCGGCTTCCTGATTGTGGTCAACATCTTCATTTTCTTTCTGGCTTTCTTCCTCGATTTTTTCGAGATCGCCTTCATCATCTTGCCTATGCTGGGCCCGGTGGCCGACAAACTGGGCATCGACCTGATCTGGTTTGGTGTGCTGCTTTGCGTGAACATGCAAACCAGCTTTATGCACCCGCCATTCGGCTTTGCCCTGTTTTACCTGCGCGGAATCGCGGACACCCTGTTCAAGGAAGGCCGCATTCCCGCTCCCGTCAAATCCAACGACATTTACCTGGGTGCCATTCCCTGGGTGTTCATGCAGCTGATTTTGGTGACGATTGTGATTTTTGTGCCGCAAACGGTCACGATGTTTCTCGACAAGCCCGAAGTGATTGACCTGGACAAAGTCAAAATTGAAGCGCCAGTTGACGAAAGCGCCACCCCGCCAGAGTCAGCGATCGGCGGCGCAGCCGGAACCGATCCTCTGGCGCCACTGACGGCAGAACCGTCGTCAGAGGATCAACAGAAAAAAATGGACGACCTGTTCAAGACAAAATAGGTTCACAGGCCCGGCTCACCACCCGCTCCCTGCTTGCGCCCCTCCCTCGAGGGGCGTTTTCATTGCGGTGCAAACCCACTCCCACTCCCGCTCCCGCTCCCACCTCCACTCCCCTGAAGAGACCCCATGGATCACACACCGTTGCCCTACATGGGCCCACCGCCCTTTAAATTTCTGCCCCGTGCGCCAGGCGTCAAGGGACCGGCGTTCTCCTTGCCCTTCAAGGTGCTGGCCACGTTGATCGTGCTGGCATGCAGCGCTGCCTTCGTTCAGAACTGGCTGGCCGAACGGGCTACTGGCGCTGCGGCTGGCGGCGGCTGGTTCATCGCCGGGCTGGCGCTGATGCTCTACACCTGGTGGAGTATTTTGCGCAGCCAGACCTATATCGACGAACAAGGCCTGCACCAGAGCTGGGTGTGGGACAAACACATGGAACTGCGGGAACTGGCCTACGGAAAACTGATCCGCGTACGGGGTCTTGAGTGGTTGATCGCGCCACGCCTGTATGTACGCACCCTGATGGGGAAATTTTCGGTTTTTTACGCCTCGTCGCCCGAGATGGTGGCGGAGTTTGAACGCCTTGTCAGCGAATTAAAAGCCTTTCGCAGCCAACGCTGAACGGGTTCGGTCCACTGGTATTTTGCAAGAATCCCGGGCATCTGACCGCCACGTCAAGTCGTTTTGACAGACGAAAAAAAACCGCACCAGGGTGCGGTTTTTTGCTGAAAGGACAGAAACCCTGATTACAGTTTCTGCTCTTGCATGAAGCGGTCGAACGTGGCTTCGGTAAAGCGGAACCACAGGTTCTGGTCGCCACGGAACTTGGCGTAGTCAGCATAGACCTTGCGCCAGTTTTCGTTCTTGTCACTCAGTTCTTGGTACAACGTCATGGCTTCCTTGAAGGCTGCGTTCATCACGTCCTTGGGGAAGGGACGAAGCTTGGTGCCAGCGCCAACCAGCTGCTTGAGTGCGCCGGGGTTGCGTGCATCGTATTTGGCCTGCATGTCGCTGTGGGCCTGGGCTGCAGCTGCTTCCACAATGGCCTTGTTCTCGGGCGACAGGGCTTCAAAAGCCTTGTTGTTGATGAAGAAGTCGAGCTGTGGGCCGCCTTCCCACCAGCCTGGGTAGTAGTAGAAAGGCGCCACCTTGTTGAAGCCCAGCTTCTGGTCGTCGTAAGGACCCACCCACTCGGCTGCATCGATCGTGCCTTTTTCCAGCGCCTGGTAAATCTCGCCGCCCGGAATGTTCTGCGGCACACCGCCAATGCGCTCCAGCACCTTGCCGCCAAAGCCGCCAATACGCATCTTCAGACCCTTGATGTCCTTGATCGATTTGATTTCCTTGCGGTACCAGCCACCCATCTGGGCGCCGGTGTTGCCACCCGCGAAGTTGACGATGTTGTACTTGGCATAGAACTCGCGCATCAGCTTGAGGCCGTTGCCTTCATACATCCAGGCGGTCATCTGGCGGCTGTTCAGGCCAAAGGGAATGGCACATCCGAGGGCAAAGGTTTCGTCCTTGCCGAAGAAGTAATAGGGCGCGGTATGAGCGCATTCGATCGAGCCCTGTTGTACGCCGTCCACCACGCCAAAAGCGGGCATCAACTCACCAGCGGCATGGACCGATATTTCAAACTTGCCACCAGACATCGCCTTGACCGATTTGGAAAAAACGTCTGCCGCGCCAAAAATAGTGTCCAGCGACTTGGGAAAGCTCGAGGCCAGACGCCAGCGAATGGCGGTTTGCGCATGCACAGCGGGTGCGACACCTGCGGCCAGCACACCGGCAATGCCGGCATGCTTGATGACTGAACGACGGTCCATGTAATTTACTCCTTGAATGGATCAGAAAAATAGCCTGAAAAGTCCCGGTATGAGACAAATCATGTGGTTTCAGGTCAGTGCTGATTCTAGTAACGCACACCTTGAAAATGTCAGGGGTTTTCCCTTGACAAGCCCTCCGGCAGCGCATGAAAAGCCCTGCCGTCAGGCTACCTTCAGGCTTCGTGCCGTGCGCAAGCTGTCCTGCCCGGCGGACCCACCGCCCGCTCAGCCGACAATCTTGAGCGCGGGTCGCGTGTGGTCTGCCAGGCGCGCACGAATCGAGGCTTCGATGCCGGCCGCATCCAGCCCTTGCAGGGCCAGCAGATGGGCCGGGTCACCGTGTTCGGTGAAGCTGTCGTCAAGCCCCAGCTGGAGTAACGGCTTGACGATAGCAGCCGCATGCAGGGCTTCGCCCACCGCACTGCCGGCGCCGCCCATCACGGCGCCCTCTTCCACGGACACCAGCAAGTCATGGGTCGCGGCCACCCGCAGCAACAGCGCTGTGTCCAGCGGTTTGGCCCAGCGCATGTTGACCACCGTGGCCCCGAGCTTTTCTGCCGCCTGCAGCGCGGGGTAAAGCAGCGTGCCGAAAGCGAGGATGACAATGCCTGAACCCTCGCGGCGAATTTCACCCTTGCCGAAGGGCAGCGACTGCAAACCGGCCTCGGTCTCGACCCCCGCACCGGCGCCGCGCGGGTAACGCACCGCCACCGGGTGGCTTTGCTCAAAGGCTGAACTCAGCAGCTTGCGGCATTCGTTTTCATCGGCCGGACAGGCGATGCTCATGTTGGGAATACAGCGCAGGTAGGGAATGTCGTAGGCCCCCGCATGGGTGGCGCCGTCGGCACCGACCAGCCCGGCGCGGTCAAGGGCAAACACCACCGGCAGGTTTTGCAGCGCCACATCGTGAATCAGCTGGTCATAGCCGCGCTGCAAAAAGGTCGAGTAAATGGCCACCACCGGTTTGAGTCCTTCGCAGGCCATGCCGGCGGCAAAAGTGACCGCATGCTGTTCGGCAATGCCCACGTCGTGATAACGGTCGGGAAAGCGCTGGTGAAACTCCACCATGCCCGAGCCCTCCCGCATGGCGGGCGTGATGCCGACCAGGCGCTTGTCGTGCTCGGCCATGTCGCACAGCCAGCGGCCAAAGACCTGGGTAAAGGTCTGCCGGCCCGGGGCGGTGGATTTCTGCAAGCCCATGGCCGGGTCAAACTTGCCGGGGCCGTGGTAAGCAATCGGGTCGGCTTCGGCCAGCTTGTAACCCTGGCCTTTTTTGGTGACCACATGCAGAAACTGCGGGCCGCCACCGGTGGCCATCAGGTGCCGGATGTTTTCCAGTGTGGGCACCAGCGACTCCAGGTCGTGTCCGTCGATCGGGCCGATGTAGTTGAAACCAAAATTCTCGAACAGCGTGGCCGGCACAACCATGCCCTTGGCGTGCGCCTCCAGCCGCTTGGCCAGTTCGAGCAGCGGCGGCGCGACCTTGAGCACCTGTTTGCCGACGTTTTTGGCCGATGCATAAAACCGGCCGCTCATCAGCTGGGCCAGGTAGCGGTTCAGCGCGCCTACCGGCGGGCTGATGCTCATGTCGTTGTCGTTCAGCACCACCAGCAGCTTGCAGTGGTCGTGCACGCCCGCGTTGTTCAGGGCCTCAAAGGCCATGCCGGCGCTCATGGAGCCGTCACCAATAATGGCCACCGCATTGCGGTCTTCGCCCTTTTGCTGGGCCGCCAGCGCCATGCCCAGCGCGGCAGAAATCGAGGTGGACGAGTGGGCCGTGCCAAAGGTGTCGTAGGCGCTTTCGTCGCGGCGCGGAAAGCCCGAGAGACCGCCAAACTGCCGCAGGCTGCCCATGCGCTCGCGCCGTCCCGTCAGGATTTTGTGCGGATAGGTCTGGTGGCCCACGTCCCAGACCAGCCGGTCGTCAGGGGTATTGAAGACGTAGTGCAAGGCCACGGTCAGTTCCACCGTGCCCAGGTTGGAGCTCAGGTGGCCGCCGGTTTTGGACACGCTGTCGAGCACATAGGCACGCAGTTCGTCGGCCAGCGGTTTCAGCTGGGCGCGGGACAGGCGGCGCAGGTCGGCGGGGCTGTTGATGGTGGCTAGCAATTGGGTCATCGGATCATCGCAAGGGGGTTGTACTGTGGGTCGCGCAGCGCGCTGGGGCGGACGGCGTCAATGGGCGCGATTGACCAGCATGTCGGCCAGGGCCTCCAGCGCGTCGGTGTTGTGAAGCCTGCCGGCCTGCAGGCTGGCCAGCGCCTGGGCCAGCAACTGCTGGGCATAGTCTCGGGAGGCCTGCAGCCCCATCAGCGAGACAAAGGTGGGTTTGTCCTGGGCCGCATCCTTGCCGGCGGTTTTGCCCAGCGTGGCCGAGTCGGCAGTGACGTCGAGAATATCGTCCACCACCTGAAACGCCAGGCCCACGGCCGCGCCGTAATCGCGCAGCGCCGCCTGAGCCGGCAACGCTGCGGCACCGCAGCTGGCACCCATCATCACACTGGCCTGCAGCAGCGCACCGGTTTTAAGGCGGTGCATTTCATGCAGCTGCGCCGATGTCAGTGGCAGGCCAACGCTAGCCAGGTCGATGGCCTGACCACCGGCCATGCCCTGAAAACCCGCCGCCTGCGCCAGCAGACGGCACAGCCGTGCCTGGGTCGCAACGTCTACCGACCCGTCCTCGGGCGTGAGGATTTCAAACGCCAGCGCCTGCAGCGCGTCACCGGCCAGCAGCGCCTGCGCCTGGCCGAATTGGATGTGTACCGTAGGCTTGCCACGGCGCAGCACATCGTTGTCCATGCAGGGCATGTCGTCGTGCACCAGTGAATAGGCGTGGATCAGTTCCACCGCACACGCCGAGCGCAGCGCCGCCAGGGCGTTGCCATTCACCGCCTCGCAGGCGGCTAGGGCCAGCAGTGGCCGCAGGCGCTTGCCGCCATCGAGCACGGCGTAGCGCATGGCATCGCCCAGGCCGGCGGGCGCGGGCGCGTCAACCGGACAGGCGACCCAGCGGGACAGCGCCTGCTCCACAGTGGCAAGTTGCCGGGCGCTCCAGTCGGCCAGCGAGAACAGGGGTAATTTTTCAGGGGCGTTCAATCGATGCTCTTTCACACGGGGGCGGGTTGCGGCGTCTGTGGATGAAGGTGGCTGAAGGTTAGTCTTGCGTCCAGGGTTTGAGTTCGCCGCCTTCAAGCACCTTGATCTGGGTTTCCACCGCTTCGAGCCTGCCCTTGCAAAAGGCCAGAAGCTGCGCACCCCGCTGGTAGCCCGTCAGCAGCTGGTCCAGCGGCAATTGCCCGGACTCCAGGCTGGAGACGAGCGCTTCCAGCTCCTGCAAGGCCGCTTCGTAAGTGGCGGGGAGGGCCGGGGTCACGGGGGCAAGGGTCGAGGGCGAGCTTTTGGCCATGGTAACAAGGATAAAAATCTGATTTTAGGCCGATGCAGCGGGTTTTAAGGCCTTTGGCATGGCGTCAATGCGCTGACTTGTTCATTATCGCGGGACAAGGCATCTCCTTCTGTCAGACACCTGCCCGGGTACACTTGATAATAATTCTCGATAACCACCGACAACCAGGCCGGGCGCGCCACCGCCGAGCGGCCTGTTCACCTTCACAGCATGCCTGATTTAAGCCTTCGTCTGTTGCAGGCCACCAGCCAGCTCCCCATCTCCAGCTACTTTGACGCGGGGCTGTACCAGCGGGAGCAGCAAAAGCTGTTTGCGCGCGGGCCGCGCTACCTGGGCCACGAACTGGCGGTGCCCGCTCTGGGTGATTTTTACGCCCTGCCCCACGAAGGGGAAGGCCGCGCGCTGGTGCGCAACAGCTCGGGCATCGAGCTGATATCGAACGTCTGCCGCCACCGCCAGTCGACCATGCTGCAAGGCCGCGGCAACACCGGCAGCAACATTGTCTGCCCGCTGCACCGCTGGACCTACAGCACCTCGGGCGAACTGATTGGCGCACCGCACTTTGAAATTGACCCCTGCCTGAACCTGAACCGCTACAAAACCACCACCTGGAACGGCCTGCTGTTTGAAGACAATGGCCGCGACATTGCGGCCGAGATGGCGACGCTGGCCACCCGGCCAGACCTTGATTTTTCGGGCTACCAGCTTGACAAGGTGCACCTGCACGAATGCAACTACAACTGGAAAACCTTTATTGAGGTCTACCTGGAGGACTACCACGTCGGCCCTTTCCACCCCGGCCTGGGCGCGTTTGTCACCACCCACGACCTGCTCTGGGACCTGTCGCCGCACTACTCGGTGCAAACCGTGGGCGTGTCCGACAAGCTGGGCAAGCCCGGCACCGACACTTACAAGAAGTGGCACGACGTGGTGCTGCAGTACCGCAAGGGCGTGCCGCCCAAATACGGCGCGATCTGGCTCACCCTGTACCCGCATGTCATGGTCGAGTGGTACCCGCATGTGCTGATTGTCAGCACGCTGCACCCGCAGGGGCCGGACAAAACCCTCAATGTGGTGGAGTTTTTCTACCCCGAAGAAATCTGCGCCTTCGAGCGCGAGTTCATAGAAGCGCAGCAGGCCGCCTACATGGAAACCTGCGTTGAGGACGACGAAATCGCCCTGCGCATGGACGCCGGCCGCAAGGCGCTGATGCAGCGCGGCGACAACGAGTTCGGCCCCTACCAAAGCCCGATGGAAGACGGCATGCAGCATTTTCACGAGTGGTACCGCCGTGAAATGGGCGCCAGCAAAACCACCCAGATGATCTGACGCTGCCTGGCCACCCGATTGCTGCGGTGCGAATCGCTATGTATTTAATAGCTGCTCGCGCCCGTTCTTATTGGGCAAAAGTCATTTTTCACCCTCAATAAATACCCAATAAGCCATGCCAGCCGTCTGGATGATTCTTTCCTCGTTTCTGTTTGCCACCATGGGCGTGTGCGTCAAGTACGCCTCGGTGCACTTCAACAGCGCCGAGCTGGTGTTCTACCGGGGCATTCTGGGCATTGCCTTCATGGCGGCCTTTGCGCGCATTGAAGGCACCTCGCTGGTCACCCGCGTACCGGCCATGCATGCCTGGCGCAGCGTGATTGGCGTGGTCTCGCTGTCGGCCTGGTTTTACGCCATTGCCCATCTGCCGCTGGCCACCGCCATGACGCTGAACTACATGAGCAGCGTCTGGATTGCCGCGTTTTTGGTGGGCGGGACATTGATGCTGGGCAAAACCGGCCAGGCCGGGCCAAGTCAAGGCCCGCTGGTGCTGGCGATTCTGGCCAGCTTTGCCGGCGTGGTCATGCTGCTGCGCCCCGCCATCGACCAGAACCAGACCTTTGCCGGGCTGATTGGCCTGCTGTCGGGCCTGGGCGCGGCCTTTGCCTACATGCAGGTCATGGCGATTTCGCGCATGGGCGAGCCCGAAACGCGTACGGTGTTTTATTTTGCGGTGGGCACCGCGGTGGCGGGCGCACTGGGCATGGGGATGGTGGGCATGTCGCCATGGAACTGGCAGCACGCGCTGTGGCTGCCGCCGCTGGGCATTCTGGCGTCGCTCGGCCAGCTGTGCATGACCAAGGCCTACTCGATGTCCATGTCGATGTCCTCGACCGGACACCACGGCGGCACGCTGAGGGTCGCCAACCTGCAGTATTCGGGCATTGTGTTTGCCGCGCTCTACAGCCTGATTTTGTTTGGCGACCACATTCCCCTGCTGGGCTGGGCCGGCATGGCGCTGATCATCACCAGCGCCATTGCCGCCACCGTGCTGCGCGCGCGGGCCGCGCCCGATGCGCCGGCGGAAGAACACTAACCTCGCGCTGAACCCGCCGCCGGCAAAGTGGCCCGCTTTTCAGGTCAGCGCCGTCTATGCAGCGCTGCAGGCCAGTGCTAGGATGACAAACGGTTTTCCACCGCGCCTGGGGAAATGTATGAAACAGCTCGCGTCCCTGATACTCGGCCTGGTCGTTTCAGGCTGGTGCAGTGCGGCTGGCCTGGCCGACTTCAAGGACACCCTGCTGCCGGAGAGCCCACGCGCAGCGGCCGGCGACAAGCGCCTTTCGGTAATGTTCATCGGTGTCTCGACCCTGCTGTTTGATGACGGGGACACCGCCTTCATGACCGACGGGTATTTCTCCCGCCCCGGCAACGTCAGCACCGCAAAAATCGAACCCGACCCGGCGCGAATCACCCGCTCGCTGCAACGCGCCGGTGTCAAATCGCTGGCTGCGGTTGTGGCGCTGCACTCCCACTTTGACCACGCCCTCGACTCCCCGGTGGTGGCGCAGCAAACCGGCGCCTTGCTGGTGGGTTCCCCATCCACCGCCAACATCGGCCTGGGCTACGGCTTTCCGCAAGCCCGCATCCGCGTGCCGGGCAACGGCGAAACCCTGGCCTTCGGCCGGTTCAAGCTCACCTTTGTGGTGTCGTCGCACTTTCCGGCCACCTTTGCGCTGGGCGACATCACGGCCCCGCTGACAGTCCCGGCCAGAGCCAGTGACTTCAAGGTGGGCGAGGTCTATTCGCTGCTGGTAGAGCACGAAGGCCGCACGCTGCTGGTTCAGGGCAGCGCCGGTTTCAGCCCGGGTGCCCTGAACGGGCGCAAGGCAGAGGTGGTTTACCTCGGCATCGGCGGCCTGGCCTCGCGTGACGAGGCCTATCTGGACGCCTACTGGCGCGAAATCGTCCTGACCGTGGGGGCGCGCCGGGTGGTTCCTGTGCACTGGGACAACTTCTACCGCTCTCTTGACGAAGCGCTGATGCCATCCCCGGGTTTTGACCGCGCCATGGCCGGCCTGCTTTTCCGCAGCAAGGCGGACAAGGTGGATCTCCGGCTGCAAGCTGAATGGCAGTGGACAGACCCGTTTTCAGGCTTGCCGCGCTGAGCCAGACAGCCTGGCCACGCCCAAGGCCGCTGTATGCTCCCCTTTGAATGGAACCCGAGATGAACTACACCACCCTTATTTCTGCCGAACAGCTGCAAGCCCTGATCACCAGCGGCCAACCGACGCGCGTGTTTGACTGCAGTTTTGACCTGATGGACACGCACGCCGGCGAAAAGCAATACCTCGCCTCGCACATCCCGGGGGCGGTGTATGCCAACCTGGACACCGCGCTGAGCGCCAAACACGGCGTGAACCCCGCAAAACCCGGCGCGCAGGGCGTGATTCCCGCGCTCGGGGCCGACACCCCCGCGTCTGGCGGGCGCCACCCGCTGCCCAACCGCGAAAAATTTGCGATCTGGCTGTCCAGCGTCGGGTTTGCCAACAACATGCAGGCCGTGGTCTACGACCGCAACGGCGCCAACTACTGTGGTCGCCTGTGGTGGATGCTCAAATGGGCCGGCCACGCCAACGTGGCCGTGCTCGATGGCGGGCTGCAGGCCTGGCAGGCCGCAGGCGGCGCCGTGAGCAGCGGCGAAGAACCCGCGCACTTTCAGGCCAGTTTCATGCTGGCCCCGGCGCAGGCCGTGCTGGTCGATGCCAGCGCGGTGGCCAGCGCGCTCGGGCGCCCCGCGCAAACCCTGATTGATGCACGCGGCGCACCGCGCTTTCGGGGCGAGGTCGAGCCACTGGACCCGGTGGCCGGCCATATTCCCGGCGCACTCAACCGACCTTTCAGCCAGAACATCGGTGCCGAC
This sequence comes from Polaromonas sp., assembly GCA_031409395.1. Taxonomy (GTDB): domain Bacteria; phylum Pseudomonadota; class Gammaproteobacteria; order Burkholderiales; family Burkholderiaceae_C; genus Polaromonas. The sequence goes on along the minus strand of JANNXF010000146.1, from coordinate 18,038 downwards.
GGCAAGTTCAAACCCGCCGCCCAGCTCAAAGCTGAATTCGAGGCCCTGCTGGCGGGCCGCGACCCCGCCACGGTGGTGCACCACTGCGGCAGCGGCGTCAGCGCCGTGCCCAACATCCTCGCCATGGAAATCGCCGGTCTGGGGCGCGCCGCACTGTATGCCGGCAGCTGGAGCGACTGGTGCAGCGACGACACCCGGCCCATGGCCCAGGGCTAAGCGCTCAAGCGGCCAGCCCGCCAGTCATCAGCAAAATCCGCTTCCTGCCCACGTATCCATTGCGCAGGCAGCTATAAAAATCATAGCAATTGCCAGAATGTCGCCTGACCGGCCCGGCACCTGGCTGCGGCGCTGAACTGCTGCTACCATTCGCTGAAACTGGTTTCAACAAGACCCCGACGCCCTGCACCCTTTCAAATGCCCCTCCCAAAATCCAAGCTGCTCTCCCCTTCTTCCACGTCACTTGCGGGGCACGCCGGGCGCGCCACCATTGCCGATGTGGCCCGGCAAGCCGGGGTTTCCAAGGCCACGGTGTCGCGCTTTTTAAACCACCGCGACACCCTGCTCAGCCGGGACATCGCCGCACGGGTAGAAGTCGCGATTGCGGCGCTGGCCTACAGCCCCAGCCCGATGGCGCAGGCCCTCAAGCGCGGCCGGTCGCGGCTGATCGGCCTGGTGGTGGCCGACGTGACCAACCCTTTTTCAGTGGCGGTGCTGCGCGGTGCCGAAAAAGCCTGCCAGGACGCTGGCTACCTGCTGATGCTGTTCAACCTGGGCAATGACAGCCGGCGTGAAAGCGAGGCGATTGCCGCACTGACGGCCTACCAGGTCGAAGGCTTCATCCTCAACACCCTGGGCCGCGATGCCGGTGCGGCCGCAGACGCGGCTCGCCACGGCAAGCCGGTGGTGCTGGTCGACCGGCGCCACCACGAGATGCAGGCCGATTTTGTGTCGCTTGACAACGCCGGTGCGGTGCGGCTGGGTGCGCGCCACCTGGTGGACGCCGGCTACCGCGAATTGCTGTTTGTCTCGGAGCCGATCCGGGACGTGAGCTCGCGCATGGAGCGCGAGGCGGCGTTTCGCAGCTTTGTCAGCGAATCCGGCGGCACGGCGGGCCCGGCCGCCAGCCTGCGCGGCAGCAGTTTTGAGAGTGCGGCCGACGACACCGAAGGGCTTGACAATGCCCTGCGCAGCCTGCGCCAGCGCGCCGGGGCGCAGCTGCCCGGGGTGGTGTCCAGCAATGCCGTGGTCACCCTGCGCGTGGTGGCCGCCATGGCACGCCTGGGCTGGCAGCTGGGCGCAGACCTGGGCCTGGTCGGGTTTGACGAAACCGACTGGTCGCCCTACGTCGGCCCGGGGCTCAGCACCATTGCCCAGCCCACCGACGAACTGGGCCGGCTCGCCGCCGGTTGCCTGATAGAACGCCTGGCAGGCCTGGACTTGCCGCCACGCCAGATTTTGCTGGCCGGCCGGCTGGTGCCGCGTGGCTCGTCAGCGCCCCGCTGATCTGGCCTGATCGCCTGATCGCCTGATCGCCTGATCGCCGGAACCCTAGGGTTTTCCATAGTTCCCAGCCCGCGAAGGCTACTTTTATAATTCACTGAAACCGGTTTCAGACTGTTTTCAAAAATCCCCAAAGCGCTGAAGCCACTCCCTTCGCATGAACTACACCTTTCAATTCGCTGATGTCTTTGCCGCCTGGCCGCTGCTGGTCAAAGGCACGCTCAGCACCCTCCAGCTGTCGATGCTGGCCATGCTGTTTGGCCTGGTGGTGGCCATTGCCTGCGCCTGGGGCAAAACCGCCGGCCCCAAACCGCTGCGCTTTGCCATCAATGCCTATATTGAATTGATCCGCAACACGCCATTTCTGGTGCAACTGTTCTTTTTCTTTTTTGCCCTGCCCGCGCTGGGCCTGCGCTGGTCAGCGCACACCGCCGCACTGACCGCCATGGTGGTGAACCTGGGGGCTTACGCCACCGAAATCATCCGCGCCGGCATCGAGTCGATTCCCAAGGGCCAGATTGAAGCCGGCCTGGCGCTGAACCTGAAGCGCCATGAAATCTTCCGCTTCGTGATTCTGAAACCTGCGCTGCGCACCGTCTACCCGGCGCTCACCAGCCAGTTCATCTTGCTCATGCTCAGCTCCAGCGTGGTGTCGGCCATTTCGGCCGATGACCTGACCTCGGTGGCCGCCAACCTGCAGTCGCAAACCTTTCGCAGCTTCGAGATCTACATCGTCGTGGCGGTGATTTACCTGGCGCTGGCGCTGGCTTTTTCAGCGCTGTTCCGCCTGATCTTCCGGCTCAGCCTCAACTACCCGGACCGCCGCTAATGCGTACCTTCGGTTTTCCAGAATTCCTGTTCATCCTTGAGGCCGCCAAGTGGACGGTGGCGCTGTCGCTGATCGCCTTTGTCGGCGGTGCCATCGTCGGCCTGGCGATTGCGCTGGGGCGCACCTCGGGCAACCGGGTACTTGAAGTGCTGACCGGCGGCTTCATCCAGATCTTTCAGGGCACGCCGCTGCTGCTGCAGCTTTTTCTGGTGTTTTTTGGCGCGCCCGTGCTGGGCATTGACATCAACCCCTGGCTGGCGGCCGGTGTAGCGCTGGTGCTGAACAGCGGCGCCTTTCTCGGTGAAATCTGGCGTGGCTGCATTCAGGCCATCCCGGCTGGCCAGCTGGAGGCGGCGCAGGCGCTCAGCCTGCCCTATGCGTCCCGCATGCGCGACGTGATTTTGCCGCAAGCTTATCGGATCGCCCTGCCACCCACCGTCGGCTACATGGTGCAAATCATCAAGGGCACCTCGCTGGCGGCCATCATCGGTTTTGCCGAAATCACGCGCGCCGGGCAAATCATCAACAACGCCACGTTTCAGCCGCTGATTGTCTTTAGCGTGGTGGCGGCGATTTATTTTGTGCTGTGCTGGCCGCTGTCTTTGCTGGCCGCCCGCATGGAACGCCGCCATGCGGCAGCACTGGCGCGCTGAGCCGTTTCACTTTCCCCCTGTCACTTCCCCTCGTCATTTCCCCCCAAAACCGGAGACTTCACCATGACCATGACCCAGCATCTGCAACGCCGCGCCTTCACCCGCACCGCCCTGGCTTCCCTGTTAACGCTGAGCCTGGCCGCCACCTTGTGCGCATGGGCCCCTTCGGCCAAGGCCCAGTCGGTTGCCGACATCAAGAAAAAAGGCGAACTGACCGTGGGCATGCTGGTGGACTTTCCGCCCTACGGCACCATGAACAGCAGCAACCAGCCCGACGGCTACGACGCCGATGTGGCGCGCCTGCTGGCCAAGGACCTGGGCGTCAAGGTCAACCTGGTGCCCGTCACCGGCCCCAACCGCATTCCGTTTTTGCTGACCAACAAGGTTGATTTGCTGGTCGCGTCTTTGGCCGTGACGCCCGAGCGTTCCAAGCAGGTGCAGTTTTCTGCACCCTACGCGGCCGCCAGCATCGTGTTGTATGGCGACAAGAAAGCCAGCCTCAAGGCCCCGGCCGACCTCAAGGGCAAGCGCGTGGGCGTGGCCCGTGCCAGCACGCAAGACGTGGCGCTGACGGCAGTGGCCCCGGAAGGCACTGAAATCCGCCGTTTCGACGACGACGCCTCGGCCATGCAGGCACTGCTGTCGGGCCAGGTCGATGCGATTGGCTGCTCCACCACCGTGGCGGCGCAAATTGACAAGCGCGCACCGGCCAACACCTTTGAAAACAAGTTCTTGCTGCGCCAGCAGGTCATGGGCGTGGCCATGCGGCCCGGCCAGGCCGAGCTGCTGAAAACGGTGGACGACTTTGTCGCCAAAAACACGGCCAACGGCGAGCTCAACAAGCTCTACCGCAAGTGGCTGGAAACCGACCTGCCAAAAATGCAGTAAGCCCCGACCTTGTTGCTCCCTGCTGATAACGGTGCCTCCCCATGACAGACACAATGCAATCCCCGGGCGCGTCCCGCAACGATGGGGCCGAACCCATCATCCGCATCGAAGCGGTGGACAAATGGTATGGCAAGTTCCAGGTGCTGACCGACATTCACCTGAGCGTGGCCGCCGGGGAGCGCATTGTGGTCTGCGGGCCTTCGGGCTCGGGCAAGTCCACGCTGATCCGCTGCATCAACCGGCTGGAAACCGTGCAGAAAGGCCGCATCGTCGTTGACGGCATCGACCTGACTGCCGGCGGCAAAAACGTCGATTCGGTGCGCCAGGAAGTCGGCATGGTGTTCCAGCAGTTCAACCTGTTTCCGCACCTGACGATTTTGCAAAACTGCATGCTCGCGCCCATGCGCTCGCGCGGCCTGAGCACCGAAGAGGCCGAAACCATCGCCATGAAATACCTGACGCGCGTGCGCATTCCCGAGCAGGCGCGCAAGTACCCAAGCCAGCTCTCGGGCGGGCAGCAGCAGCGCGTGGCGATTGCCCGGGCGCTGTGCATGACGCCCAAGATCATGCTGTTTGACGAGCCCACCTCGGCGCTGGACCCGGAGATGGTCAAGGAAGTGCTGGACACCATGATCAGCCTGGCCGACGATGGCATGACCATGCTGTGTGTGACGCACGAAATGGGCTTTGCCCGCAGCGTGGCCGACCGGGTGATCTTCATGGCCGATGGCAAAATCATCGAGCAGGCGCCGCCGCAGCAGTTCTTCAGCCACCCGCAAAACGAAAAAACCCGCAACTTCCTGGGGCAGATCCTGAATTCGCAACATGCGCACTGAGCCTTGCGGCAGCCCGCCGCCCATCCTGATCTCGCTGTCGTCGTTTGGCGCCGCCGAAGTACGGCGCCACGGCCAGCTGTGGGCCGGCGCGCTGGCTTTCGCCGCGGGCGCCGACGGCATTGAAGTGCGCAGCGAACTGCTGGTCGATGCCACCCGCGAGCTGCCGCTTATCGCGCAGGCGGTGCGTGCAGCCGGTAAAAGCGTGGTGTATTCCAGCGCCGATGACCTCTGGGCCAAAGACGGCACGCTGGCGCTGGCGGCGCTGGAGTGCGCGCTGGCGGCGGCCCACACCCTGGGCGCGCGCCGCATCAAGATGGCCATAGGCGGGTTCGACGCCAGCTCAGCCGCCACCTTCACCACCCTGCAAAACCGTCTGGCCGCCAGCGGCACCGAGCTGGTGATTGAAAACGACCAGACCCCTGCCGCCGGCACGCTGGCCGCGCTGCAGGCTTTTTTTCACGCTGCCAGGGCCCGGGGTCTGCCCCTGGGCATGACCTTTGACATGGGCAACTGGCACTGGACCGGCGAATGCCCGCTGCAGGCCGCCACCGCCCTCGCGCCGCAGGTGCGCTATGTGCACTGCAAAGGCGTGCAGCGCCAGCCGCAGCGCTGGGTCGCCGTGCCGCTGGCCGAGTCGAGTGCGCCGTGGCGCGCCGTGCTGCGCGCGCTGCCGGCTGATGTACCCTGGGCGATTGAATACCCGCTCATGGGCGATGACCTGCTGGCCGTGACACGCCAGCAAATCAATTTACTGCGCACGCTTTCATCCACCCGCCAAAGAGACTTCGCATGACCCGCCCCCTGGACGTGATCACTTTTGGCGAAGCCATGCTGCTGCTGGTGGCCGACCGGCCGGGCCCGCTGGAGCAGGCCGAAGCCTTTTACAAACGCACCGCCGGTGCCGAAACCAACGTGGCCATCGGCCTGGCGCGGCTCGGCCTGCAGGTCGGCTGGGTCAGCCGCCTGGGCACCGATTCGATGGGCCGCTATTTGCTGGCCGCCATGGCCAGGGAAGGCATCGACTGCTCGCATGTGGTGTGTGACGCCGCGCAAAAAACCGGCTTCCAGTTCAAGGGCAAGGTGCTTGATGGCAGCGACCCGCCGGTGGAATACCACCGCAAGGGCTCGGCCGCCAGCCACATGGGTGTGGCCGACATTGACGAGGCCTGGCTGCTCAGCGCCCGGCACCTGCACGCCACCGGCGTGTTTGCCGCCATCTCGGCCAGCACCCTGCCGGCCGCCCGCAAAACCATGGACCTGATGCGCGGCGCCGGCCGCAGCGTCTCGTTTGACCCGAATCTACGCCCCACGCTGTGGGCCACGCCCGAACTGATGCGTGACGCCATCAATGACCTGGCCAGCCGCGCCGACTGGGTGCTGCCCGGCCTGGAGGAAGGCCGCTTGCTGACCGGCGAAGCCACGCCCGAAGGCATTGCCGGCTTTTACCGCCAGCGCGGCGCCAAACTGGTGGTCGTCAAGCTTGGCAACCAGGGGGCGTATTTTGAAGACGCCTCCGGCAGCGGCCATGTGGCCGGTTTTCCGGTGGCCCAGGTCATAGACACCGTGGGCGCCGGTGACGGTTTTGCCGTCGGTGTGATCAGCGCCTTGCTCGATGGCCTGAGCGTGGCCGAGGCGGTAAAACGCGGTGCCTGGATTGGCGCCCGCGCGGTGCAGGTGCTGGGCGACAGCGAAGGCCTGCCGACCCGCGCCGAACTCAACGCAGCCAAGCTCTGAACCATGGTGGCTTCAACCCGCAAAAAAATCCTGGTCTTCCGCGAACTGCCGCCCGACCAGCTGGCCCGGCTGCAGGCCGCGCACGACGTGACGGTGGCCAACCCGCGCCTGCCCGGACAGGCCGCCGCCTTTCACGCCGCCCTGGCCAGCGCCGAAGGCCTGATAGGCGCCAGCTACCCGGTGGATGCGGCCCTGCTGGCCGGCGCGCCCCGGCTCAAGGTGATCTCCAGCGTGTCGGTGGGCGTTGACAACTACGCCCTGGGCGCGCTGGCGGCACGCGGCATCATGCTGTGCCACACGCCCGGCGTACTGACCGAAACCACCGCCGACACGATTTTTTCCCTCATCATGGCCAGCAGCCGCCGCCTGGTCGAACTCGCCAACCATGTGCGCGAAGGCCACTGGACGCGCAATATCGGTGAAGAGCTGTTTGGCTGGGACGTGCACGGCAAAACCCTGGGCATCCTCGGTTTTGGCCGCATCGGCCAGGCCGTGGCGCGCCGTGCGGCGCTGGGTTTTGGCATGCCGGTGCTGTACCACAACCGCCGCCCCATCGACATGGCCAGAGAGCTGCCTGAACTGATGGGCAAAGCCAGCCACACCCCTCTGGATGACCTGCTGCAACGCGCCGACATCGTTGCCGCCGTGCTGCCGCTGAGCAACGAAACCCGGGGTCTGATGGGCTCGCGCGAGTTTGCGCTGATGAAACCCGGCGCCATCTTCATCAACGGCGCACGCGGCGCGATTGTGCAGGAAGCCGCGCTGCTGCACGCCCTGAACCACGGCAGCCTGCGCGCCGCCGGGCTCGACGTGTTTGCCACCGAGCCCCTGCCCATGGACTCCCCGCTGCGCCGTCACCCCCGCGTCACGGCCCTGCCGCACATCGGCTCGGCCACCTTCGAGACGCGCCATGCGATGGCCGTACTGGCCACCAGCAACCTGTTGCAGGCGCTGGCCGGCGAACGGCCTGAGGCGGTGTTTGACACGGCAGCTTCGTAACAAAGCGCGTCCTCACGGCCGCCGGCCAGTGGGCCGCCCAGCGCACAAATACTTTAGCGAAAACAGCCTTTTTCCCAATCAACTCGGGCGCAAGCAGCTATTTATTTCATAGCAATCAGCTTTTCACCCGCGAGGCAAAGGTCTTGCGAAATTTGTCCACCTTGGGGCCGACCACAAAGGCGCAATAACCCTGCTGGGGGTTGTTCTCAAAATAGTCCTGGTGGTAGGCCTCGGCCGGCCAGTAGTCGGCCAGAACCGCCACCTCGGTCACGATAGGCCGGCCAAAGGTCTTGTCCTGGCTGGCCTGGCGAATGAAGTCGTCAATCTCTTCCTTTTGTGCCAGCGTCGAGTAGTAAATACCGCTGCGGTACTGCGTACCGGCGTCGTTGCCCTGCCGGTTCAGACTGGTCGGATCGTGAATGACAAAGAAGATTTCAAGGATCTCGGTCAGCGTGATGGCGGCCGGGTCATAGGTCAGCTTTACCACCTCGTTGCAGCCGGTGCGGCCGCTGCAGACGTCTTCGTAGCTCGGCCGCGCCGCCTGGCCGTTGCTGTAGCCTGATTCGACATCGGTCACGCCGCGCACCTTGACGTACACCGCCTCGGTGCACCAGAAGCAGCCGCCGCCCAGGGTGATGGTTTCGAGTTCATTCATGGCATGGTTTCCTTGCTTGTTGAGTCTGACACGTTGAATCCTGACCGGTCTTGGCGCCAAAGACATTGGTCGCGCCAGGCCGCTGTTTCTTTCAGCCCACCGGGCTAGAGGCCGCCCGCACCGCACTGACAAAGGCGGCCAGTGCCAGATTGTCGCGGCCGGTTTTCCAGAGGCAGTGGGTTTCATAGGGGGTGGTGGCCACATCAAGCGGCACAAACACGGTGCCGGCCAGGGCAGACTGGCGCAGCGCCTCGGGCACCAGCGCCACGCCCATGCCCTGGGACACCAGCGACACCACGCTCAGCCAGTGCTGGAGCTCGTAGCGAATTTCGGGGTAGAAACCGGCGTCCGAGCAGGTGGCCAGAATCCGGTCGTGGTAGTCGGGCGAGACGGTGCGCGACACCACGGCAAAGGGCTCGCCCTGCAGGCGCTTGAGCGAGAGTGACCCCTCACCTGCCAGCGCATGCCCTGCGGGCAGGCAGCACACAAAGGCCTGGCTGGCCACCAGAATCTGGCTCAACTCGGGCGGCACGCGGGTGGTGTGCACAAAGCCCAGGTCCAGCCGGTCATGGGCCAGCTCGATCAGTTGTTCGCTGGAACTGATCTCTTTGAGCAGGACGCGCAGCAAGGGGTGCCGGGCCTGAAAGCGCGCCAGTATTTCAGGCAGGCCGCTGTACAGCATGGTGCCCGCAAAGCCAATGCGCAGGCTGCCCGCCATGCCCTGGCCAACATCGCGGGCGTGGCTGGCGGCCTGCGCGGCCTGCTCCATCAGGGCCCGCGCGGCAGGCACAAAGGCCAGGCCAGCCGCCGTCAGCTGCACCGCCTTGCTGTTGCGCGTGAACAGGCGCGCGCCCACCGAGGCTTCCAGCTGCTGGATGTTCAGCGACAAGGGCGGCTGTGAAATCGACAAGCGCCGCGCGGCCCGGCCAAAGTGCAGCTCTTCAGCCAGAACCAGAAAATAGCGAAGGTGACGGAATTCCATGTATACAAATAATATATCGTTGAATCAATATTTGCTATTAGACAAGTATGAATGCTTGCCAAACAATCAAGGCCTGAGACCCGATCTTCCCGACACTTTGCCAAACACCCCAAGGACACACGCCATGAAAGTCAAATTCAACTGGGAAGACCCGTTTTTCCTGACCGAACAACTGAGCGACGATGAGCGCGCCGTGGTGGAGGCCGCGCACAATTTTTGCCAGGAAAAGCTGCAGACCCGTGTGCTGATGGCGGCGCGCCATGAAAAGTTTGACCGCGACATCATGAACGAAGCCGGTGCCATGGGGTTTCTGGGCTGCACGATTGAAGGCTATGGCTGCGCCGGCATGAACTACGTGAGCTACGGCCTGGTCGCCCGCGAAGTCGAACGGGTTGACAGCGGCTACCGCAGCGCCATCAGCGTGCAGTCGTCGCTGGTCATGCACCCCATCCACGCCTATGGCAGCGAAGCGCAGCGCCTGAAGTACCTGCCCAAGCTGGCGACCGGCGAATGGGTGGGCTGCTTTGGCCTGACCGAACCCAACCATGGCTCCGACCCGGCCAGCATGCTGACACGCGCCAAACCGGTCGATGGCGGCTTCATCATGAAGGGCGCCAAGATGTGGATCACCAACAGCCCGATTGCCGACGTGTTTGTGGTCTGGGCCAAGCTGGAAGACCCTGACGGCAAGGTCGGCGGGCAGGAAAGCATCCGCGGCTTTGTGCTGGAAAAAGGCATGAAGGGGCTCTCGGCCCCGAAAATTGAAGGAAAAATGAGCCTGCGCGCCAGCATCACCGGCGAAATCGTCATGGACGACGTGTTTGTGCCTGCCGAAAACCTGCTGCCCAACGTCAGCGGCCTGAAAGGCCCGTTTGGCTGCCTGAACAAGGCCCGCTACGGCATTGCCTGGGGTGCGCTGGGGGCGGCCGAAGACTGCTGGTTCCGCGCCCGCCAGTACACCCTGGACCGCCAGCAGTTTGGCCGCCCGCTGGCGCAAACCCAGTTGATTCAAAAGAAGCTGGCCGACATGCAAACCGAAATCACCCTGGGCCTGCAGGGCTGCCTGCGCGTGGGCCGCCTGATGGACGAGGGCAAGGCCGTGCCCGAGATGATCAGCCTGATCAAGCGCAACAGCTGCGGCAAGTCGCTCGACATTGCCCGTATGGCGCGCGACATGCACGGCGGCAATGGCATTCACGACGAATACCACGTCATCCGCCACATGATCAACCTGGAAACCGTCAACACCTACGAGGGAACGCACGACGTGCATGCGCTGATCCTGGGACGGGCGCAGACAGGTTTGCAGGCGTTTTACTGAAAATCTCAAGCCATTAAGCCCTCTTGCCCAATCAAACCGGGCGCAACCAGCTATCAATACAATAGCGGGTCATGGACCTTGGCGCACTCAAACCCCTTTTAAGCAGCCTGCTGCTACCGCCCGCCGGGCCCCTGCTGCTGGCCTTGCTGGGCCTGCTGCTGGTGTTCAAAAAAAAGCGCGGTGGACTGGCCCTGGCCACGCTGTCACTGCTGCTGCTCTGGCTGCTCAGTTGCCACGGCACGGCGGTGTGGCTGGCACAAAATGCCCTGCCGCAGTTGGCGCCGCTGTCTGCGCAGGCGCTCAAAACCGGCCGGGCGCAGGCGATTGTGGTGCTGGGCAGCGGGCTGCTGCCGCAGGCGCCAGAGTACGGCCAGCCGCAACCCGGTGACCGCAGCGCCGCCAGGCTGCGTTATGGCGTGGCGCTGGCACGGCAGTCGGGTTTGCCCATCGCCTTTACCGGCGGTGTGGGCTGGGCGGCCAGCGGTGACACGTCGGCGTCTGAAGCCGCTGTGGCCGCGCGGGTGGCGCTGCAAGACTACGGCGTCGTGTTGCGCTGGGTCGAGGCCGAGTCACGCGACACCTCGGGCAATGCCCGCCTGTTGGCGCCCCTGCTGAAGCGCGACGGCGTGCAACGCATTGCCCTGGTGACCGATGCCTGGCACATGCCGCGCGCGCTGGCCGCCTTTGAGCAAGCCGGCCTGTGCGTGCTGCCCGCGCCCATGGGCTTTGTGCTGCCCGCCCACCGCGATGCGCTGGAATGGCTGCCATCGGCGCAAGGGCTGCTGGCGTCGCAGCACGTGCTGCGTGAATGGCTGGCGCTGGCGCTGGCCCGTTTTGTCAGGGTCTGAGCGCCCGGCAGCCCTGCCGCTGGCTTGACGCTGGCTCGGTAAGCCGATATATTACTAACCAGTCAGTCAGTAATCATGTCATTTACCCAACTATTTTGCGACAAAACCACCGCGATCGCCGCCAAACGCGAGCGCCGCAAAGAGGCGCGTCCGGGCGAACTGCTCGATGCCGCGCTGGACCTGTTTGTGGAAAAAGGCTTTGCCGCCACCCGGGTTGAAGAAGTCGCCGCGCGCGCCGGGGTGTCCAAGGGCACGCTGTTTCTGTATTTCCCGAGCAAGGAAGAACTCTTCAAGGCCGTGGTGCGCGAAAACATCTCCGGCCGCTTCCAGGAATGGAACGAGGAGTTTGCCAGCTTTGAAGGCAGCAGCGCCGAGATGCTGGGCTACTGCATGAATGTCTGGTGGGACCGCGTCGGCGCCACCCGGGCGTCGGGCCTGACCAAGCTGATGATGAGCGAGGCCAAGAACTTCCCCGACATTGCCGCTTTTTACCAGCAGGAAGTGATACGCCCCGGCCAGGCCCTGATTCAACGGATTCTGCAGCGCGGCATGGACCGCGGTGAGTTTCGCGCGCTGGACCTGGACTACGCCGTGTACAGCGTGATCGCGCCCATGATTTTCCTGATTCTGGCCAAACACTCCATGGGAATCTGTGTGCCGAAAGACATCGAAATGGACCCGAAAAAATACATCGCCGTGCAATTGAGCACCATCCTCCATGGCTTGAGCCTGCCGTCTGGCCAAGTGGGGCAAGGCCCGCAAACCCCATGAGCACGAAGCGCTGGCTCCCATGGGTAATCGCCCTTGTCGTGGTGGCGCTGCTGGCCTGGGGCGTGGTGCGCACCCTCTCGGCGCGCAAGGCGCAGCAAGTGGCGCTGGCGGCTGCAGCCCAGACCCGGGCGCAGAGCACGGTCGAGCTGGCCGCCACCGATGTGGTCACCGCCCAGACCCGCGACATCGCCCAGGGACTGGCCGTGTCGGGCGCCTTGAGAGCGGCCAACTCGGCCGTCATCAAGGCCAGGGTCGCCGGTGAGCTGCAGGGCCTGACGCTGCGCGAAGGCGATTTTGTCAAGGCCGGCCAGGTGATTGCCCGCATTGATTCGGGCGAATACCAGTCGCGCGTGCGGCAGGCGCAGGAACAGGCCGAATCGGCCAGGGCGCAAGCCGATGTGGCGCAACGCCAGTACGACAACAACAAGGCCCTGGTGGAGCAGGGCTTTATTTCCAAAACGGCGCTCGAGAACTCGCTGGCCAACCTCAATGGCGCGCTGGCCAGCTACAAGTCAGCCCAGGCCGCCACCGACGTGGCCGGCAAGTCGGTCAGCGACACGGTGCTGAAGTCGCCAATTGCCGGCCAGGTGTCGCAGCGCATGGCGCAGCCCGGCGAGCGCGTGGGCATAGACGCCAGAATCATTGAGGTGGTGGACCTGAGCCGGCTGGAACTCGAAGCCAGCTTGAGCGCCCAGGAGTCCATGGACATTCGCGTCGGCCAGCAAGCCGTGCTATTCATTGAAGGCAGCGGCCAGCCCGTCAAGGCCGCGGTGGTGCGCATCAACCCCAGCGCGCAGGCCGGCAGCCGCAGCGTGCTGGCTTACCTGGGCATCGACAACAAAAACTCTGGAGATGGCAGCCCCCTGACGCTGCGCCAGGGCCTGTTTGCGCAGGGCACGCTGGGCACGTCGCGCACCTCCCTGCTGGCGGTGCCGGTCAGCAGCGTGCGCACCGACAAACCCGCGCCCTATGTGCAAACCATTGAAAACGGCCAGGTGGTGCATCGCCCGGTGGAGCCGGGCGTGCGCGGCAGCAGCCCCACGGCGGCGGGCAGCGAAGCGGTGGTGGCCGTCACGGGCCTGGCCGACGGCGCCGTGGTGATTCGCGGTGAAATTGGCAGTCTGCGCGAAGGCACCAAAGTGCGCTTCACGGCCATGGCGCCAGACCGGGCCAGCCCGGCGGCGAGTGCCCCGGCACTGGCCAAAACGGCCCCCTGAGGCACACGGCGCATGTGGTTCACGCAAGTCAGCCTTAAAAACCCTGTCTTTGCCACCATGGTCATGCTGGCCATCGTGGTGCTGGGGCTTTTTTCCTACCAGCGCATGCAGGTCGACCAGTTCCCGAACATTGATTTTCCGGTGGTGGTCATTACCGCCGACTACCCTGGTGCCTCGCCTGAAATCGTTGAGAGCGAGGTCACCAAGAAAATCGAGGAAGGCGTCAACTCGATTGCCGGCATCAACACCCTGACCTCGCGCAGCTACGAAGGCCAGTCGGTTGTTGTCATGGAGTTCCAGCTCTATGTCGATGGCCGCAAGGCAGCCGAGGATGTGCGCGAAAAAATCGCCGCCATCCGGCCGCTGTTCCGCGATGAAGTCAAGGAGCCGCGGGTGCTGCGCTTTGACCCGTCGAGCCGCGCCATCTGGTCTGTTGCTGTATTACCTGACACTGCAGGTGGTGCGGCCCCGGGCATGTCTGCGGTGGAGCTGACCAACTGGGCCGATCAGGTGCTGAAAAAGCGGCTTGAAAATGTGCGCGGCGCCGGCTCGGTCACGCTGGTGGGCGGCACCAAACGCGAGATCAATATCTACCTCAACCCCCAGGCCATGGAGTCGCTGGGCGTCAGCGCCGAGCAGGTGGTGAACGCGGTGCGCGGTGAAAACCAGGACCTGCCGATAGGCGCCATTCGCTCACTGGCGCAGGAGCGCGTGGTAAAAATTGACGCCCGCATGAAACGCCCCGAAGACTTTGGCAACATCATCGTGGCGCGCAAGGCGTCGGCTAGCGGCAGCAGCACGCCGGTGACCGTGAGCCAGGTGGCCCGCATTGCCGACGGCGCCCAGGAAATCGACAGCCTGGCGCTCTACAACGGCCAGCGCACGCTGCTGCTCAGCGTGCAGAAAGCGCAAGATGAAAACACCATTGGCGTGGTCGATGGCCTGAACAAGGCGATTGCCGACATGCAGCCCCTGCTGCCACCCGGCGCGCGGCTGGAACTCATCACCGATGGCTCGCGGCCGATTCGGGTGGCGGTTGAGAACGTGCGCCGCACGCTGATTGAAGGCGCACTGCTGACGGTGCTGATCGTGTTTTTGTTTCTCAACTCCTGGCGCTCGACGGTGATCACTGGGCTGACGCTGCCGATCTCCATCATCGGCACCTTCTTGTTCATGAACCTGTTTGGTTTCACCATCAACATGATCACGCTGATGGCGCTCAGCCTGTGCGTGGGCCTGCTGATAGACGATGCGATTGTGGTGCGTGAAAACATTGTGCGGCATGTGCAGATGGGCAAGACACCCTACCAGGCGTCGATGGACGGCACGCGGGAAATTGGCCTGGCAGTGCTGGCCACCACCTTTTCCATCGTCGCGGTTTTTCTGCCAATTGGTTTCATGGGCGGCATCATCGGCAAGTTTTTTCACGAGTTTGGCATCACCATTGTGGCGGCGGTGCTGATCTCGATGTTTGTCAGCTTCACGCTGGACCCGATGCTGTCGAGCATCTGGCACGACCCGGCCATCAAGGGCGGGGCTTCAGGCGATTTCCCATCGATTGAAGCCCAGGGCCAGCGTCACCCGGCTCGCAGTTTTTACGACAAGACGATTGGCCGCGTCACCGGCTGGTTTGACCGCAGCACCGACTCGCTGAGCAACAGCTACCAGAGCATCTTGCGCTGGGCGCTGGTGCACAAAATCAAAACACTGTTGCTGGCCCTGGTGATTTTTGTCACCAGCATTTTCATGGTGCCCCTGCTGGGCACCGAATTTGTGCCCAAAGCCGACTTCTCGGAAACCACGCTCAACTTTTACACGCCGGTCGGCTCGTCGCTGGAAGCCACCGAAGCCAAGGCGCGTCAGGTCGAGGCAATTGTGCGCGAGTTTCCCGAGGTGAAATACACCCTGGCCACCCTCAATACCGGCAACGCACAGGGCAAAATTTACGCCAGCGTGTATGTGCGCCTGGTTGACCGCAAGGCGCGTGCGCGCAGCGTTGACCAGCTGTCCAGCGTGCTGCGCGAGCGGCTGGCGCAGGTGGCCGGCATCACCGTCACCCATGTGGGCCTGCTCGACTCGGTGGGTGGCAACAAGCAGGTCGAGTTCTCACTGCAGGGCCCGGACCTGAAAGAGCTGGAGCGCCTGAGCCGCCAGATCACCGCCAAGATCCGCGACATTCCGGGCCTGGTCGATCTGGACTCCAGCGTCAAGGCCGACAAGCCGGTGATCGAGGTGAAGGTGCGGCGCGAAGCGGCCTCGGACCTGGGCTTGTCGGTGTCGCAGATCGCGGCGTCGCTGCGCACGCTGGTGGCGGGGCAAACCGTGGGCAACTGGCGCGCCCCCGACGACCAGACCTATGACGTCAATGTGCGCCTGGCGCCCGACGCCCGCAACGACCCGAAAGACCTGGAGCGCCTGCCCTTTGCCAACAGCACGCTGGGCAGCAACGCCGACGGTTCGGCCCGCATTGTGCGGCTCGGCCAGGTGGCCAGCGTGACCGAATCCACCGGGCCGAACCAGATCAACCGGCGCGACCTGACGCGTGAAGTCGCCATCAACGCCAATGTGTTCAACCGCTCGGCCGGCGAGGTGTCGGGCGACATCAAGGCCACGCTCGACAGCTTTGCCTTTCCGCCGGGCTACCGCTACCAGTTTGGCGGCTCCACCAAAAACATGGCCGAGTCGTTTGGCTATGCCATCTCGGCGCTGGTGATGGCGATTTTGTTTATCTACATGATTCTGGCCAGCCAGTTCAAGAGCTTTTTGCAGCCCCTGGCGCTGATGACCTCGCTGCCGCTGACGCTGATTGGCGTGGTGCTGGCCCTGCTGATGTTTCGTTCCACGCTGTCGATGTTTTCCGTCATTGGGGTGGTCATGCTGATGGGCCTGGTCACCAAAAACGCAATCTTGCTGGTGGACTTTGCCATTCGCATGCGTGAAGACCAGACAGATGTGGACGGCCACCGCGTGCCGGGCATGGCCCGCAGCGACGCGCTGCTGGAAGCGGCCAGGGTGCGGCTTCGCCCGATCCTGATGACCACGCTGGCCATGATTTTTGGCATGATTCCGCTGGCCTTTGCCCTGAGTGAAGGCTCTGAGCAACGTGCGCCCATGGGCCAGGCGGTGATTGGCGGGGTGATCACCTCCTCGCTGCTCACGCTGGTGGTGGTGCCGGTCACCTACTGCTACATGGACGACCTGGCCCAGTGGTTCAAGCGCAAGTTTGGCCCCAAAACCCACGCGCAGCCCGCGCAAACGCCGCCTGCCGGGCCCGCCAGCGCCACACGTCGCGGCTAAAATCAACTGCTTTCCCGCGTGCTCTCTACCCCCTTTCCTGCCCCGCCAACCCACAGGTCCGCCATGAACTACGAACAAGCCCGCTTCAACATGATTGAGCAGCAAATCCGCCCCTGGGAAGTCCTGGACAACCAGGTGCTGTCCCTGCTGGCGCTCATCAAGCGCGAAGACTTTGTGCCGCTGGCTTACCGCGCACTGGCCTTTGTGGACATGGAAATCCCCCTGAATGTTGGCTCTGCGCCACAGGACAAGCCCGACCAGTACATGCTGGCCCCCAAGGTAGAGGCCCGTATCCTGCAAGACCTGGCGGTGCAAAAACATGAAAAAGTGCTGGAAATCGGCACCGGCTCGGGCTACATGGCCGCGCTGCTCGGCCACCGTGGGCAACAGGTCATCACGCTGGAGATTGACCCCGCCCTGGCCCAGACCGCCCGCGACAATCTGCAGCGGGCCGGCATCAGCAACTGCGAAGTGCGCACCGGTGACGGCGCGGCCAACCTGGCCCAGGCCGTCTCTGGCAGCGACCCGCTGCGCGGACCGTTTGATGTGATCGTGCTGAGCGGCTCGGTGGCCGAGGTGCCGGCCTCGCTGCTGTCACTGCTCAAGGTCGGCGGTCGGCTGAGCGCCATCGTGGGGTTTGAACCCATGATGCGCGCCACCCTGATCACCCGGGTGGCGCAAGACGCCTGGCGCACCACACAGGCCTGGGACACCGTGGCGCCCCGGCTGCGCAACTTTCCCGAACCGTCAACCTTCAGCTTCTGAAGCGGCCCGCCATGACGCCCCAATTGAGCCCCCAGAATTTTTCTGCCTGGCGCGACGCAGCCCAGGCCGCCAGGCCCACCGCTTTGCCGGTGGTGCTCGATGTGCGTGAACCCTGGGAACTGCAGACCGCATCGGTGGCCGAAGACGGTTTTGTGCTGGTGCACATTCCCATGCGCGAGCTACCGGCCCGGCTCGCCGAACTGCAGGCGGCCCACGGGGCAGATCACCCGGTGGCCTGCCTGTGCCACCACGGCATGCGCAGCCAGCAGGTGGCCAATTACCTGGCCCAGAACGGATTTACCCAGGTGGTCAATCTGCAGGGCGGCATTGATGCGTGGTCAAAACAACTCGACGCCGCAGTGCCCGTGTATTGAGGCGCGCCTGGGCCAGGTTTACTTTACGAAGACGCGCTTGGCTGTTAACCTTTCATATGAACCAGCCTGAGCGCTGCGTTTTAGCCGACTGATTCCATAAAAAATCTTGAGGACGTTTATGACATTGCCCAAAAAACTGACGTTGCGACCCGTGTCACCAGGCGTGCTGTCAGTGGCCATTGGCCTTGCCCTGATGGCTGCAGCGCCTGTGGTTCGGGCGCAAAGCCTGATCGAACTGTACGAGTCTGCTCGCGCATTTGACGCCAGCTACCAGTCGGCCCGGCTGCAGTTCGACGCCAACCTCGCCCGGGCCGCACAGGCCAAGGCCGGCATTTTGCCCACGGCAGGTCTGGGCGCAGGCGTGTCACG
>JANNXF010000145.1:0-3876 GCA_031409395.1 Polaromonas sp. | reverse complement strand
CGCCCCGGCTGCCGCGCTATCTCCACCGACACCTGCGTGCCGATTTCGCGCCTGGCTGATTGCCTGCTGGAATCCGTCGCTGAAGTCGATGCCAGCGGCATTCCCTACTTTCTGGTCGGCCATGTGGGCGACGGCAATTTTCACTTCGGCTACCTGATTGACCCCAACCTTCCCGAAGAGCGCGAAGTGGCCGAAGCCCTGAACCACACCCTGGTGTCGCGCGCGCTGCGGCTCGAAGGCACTTGCACCGGCGAGCACGGCGTGGGCCTGCACAAGATGGATTTTCTGGTGACGGAAACCGGTGACGGCGCGGTCGAGATGATGCGCACCATCAAACGCGCACTGGACCCGAAAAACATCATGAACCCGGGCAAGATTTTCTCGTTGTAAGCGCCGCTGCCCGGCGGGCCGTGGCTTTGGTTTCATTGTGTCGCGCCTTTCACACAAAATTTCAGACAGGCCGGGGTGCACAGGACTAACATGGCGGCCCCAAACCGCTGGTGGCGTCGGTTGACGCCAGGTGCCCCACACCGCAGGCGGTCCTCAATTTCCTGGAGGCAGCAGCATGTGGTTCACCGATATTGCAGCGGTCAGCAACCCTGGCCGGAAAGAGCTGGCGGGCTTTGTTGACGGGGTTGAACGCTTTCTGTGGTTTGTGCTGGAGCGGCAAGACGACTTCGCCTTTCTCTGGGCAGACGAACCCCCGCTTCGCGAACTGGCACAGGGCACGATGCAGGCGGATGTCCAGCCCAGCGTTGCCGCCCTGTTGGCCCTCATTCCTGAAGAAATCCCCGAGGCACAGCTGTTGCAGCACGGCCTGCTCGGCCAGCCCCTGCAGTTCAAGCTGCGGGTGCTGGAGAGCATTGCGCGGCAATGGGAGTTGGTGCGCGGAAAGCTCTCAGTGCGCGCGTGGCTCAAACAGCTCTTTGATGCGATTGACGTTCTGCTGGATTCACTGATCAACGCGGTGGGCGGTGTGGGCGCCCTGATCAAGGAGTTCAAGGACGCCCTGTCGGCGCTGGTGAAGACCGTCTGACGCGCGGGAAAAGCCGGATTTCGCCGTCGCGGGCATGAGCGGCCGTAAAGCGTCTTGAAAGACGCGCACAATCTCGGGCTGTCATTCCCCGTTTATCTGCCCCCGTTTATCCGCCCCAGTAAAAGGAGCCGCGTCATGCCGCTTGTCGTTTTCAACCAGAAAGGTGGGGTTGGCAAGTCCACCATCACCTGCAATCTGGCCGCCATCAGTGCCAGCCAGGGTTTGCGTACCCTGGTGATTGACCTGGACCCCCAGGGCAATTCCAGCAGCTACCTGCTGGGCACGCAGAACCGTGAAGGCCTGCCCCATGTGGCCGGGTTTTTCGAGCAGTCCTTGAGCTACAGCTTTCGCGGCGTGTCGCCGTCAGATTTTATTGTGCCGACGCCGCACGAGCGGCTGGACCTGATGCCCTCCAGCCCGGCGCTCAATGAGCTGCAGGCCAAGCTGGAGTCGCGCCAGAAAATCTACAAGCTGCGCGAGGCGCTGCAGCAGCTGGCCACGGTGTACGACCGTATCTACATCGACACGCCGCCAGCATTGAACTTTTACACCCGCTCGGCCCTGATAGGCGCGCGCGCCTGCCTGATCCCGTTTGACTGCGATGATTTTTCACGCAAGGCGCTCTACACCCTGATGGACAACGTGCAGGAAATCCGCGCCGACCACAACCCCGATCTGGTGGTCGAAGGCATTGTGGTCAACCAGTTCCAGCCGCGCGCCAACCTGCCGCAGCGCATTGTCAACGAGCTGATTGAAGAAGGCCTGCCCGTGCTGCAGCCCTACCTGCCATCGTCCGTCAAGATCCGCGAATCCCATGAGCAGTCACTGCCCATGATTTACATGGAACCCAGGCACAAGCTCACGCTGGCGCTGGTGGCCTTGCATGACGTGTTGCGCGGTGGCAGCGCCAAACCGGCGGCAAAAGGCAGGCGTCGGGCATGAGACAGATTCGGTACGGGCTGGCACGCTGCTGAGGCGTATTTTCAGAGGGGCTGCCGGGCGCAGCACGGGAGCGAGGGTTACTCGCTCTCGAACAGGCCCCCGACGTTCAAGATCTCGTGCGCAATTTCAGGCCGTTGCTCCAAACTGCGCTTGATGGCTGCCGGGATGGCCTGGCGCGTCTTTCGGCACAGGCCGGGCTGCTCATGCACCAGGATCGTGATGCCGCGCAGGCTGCGGACGACCTTGGGGCTGGCGCTGATGCTCAGCCGGATGCCGGTCTGCTGCGCCATCTTCTCTTCCATACGCCGCAGATCGCTGAGGCTGCTCAGGTTTTCCAGGCGCTGCAACAGGCGCTTCTCATCCTCGCGGGTCAGGCGCAACACGCGCAGGTCGCCATTGGGGCTCTCCAGTAGCGCATCGCGCCCGCAGTTGCAGGCACCGGGCGGGCATTCGGTGCGTATGGGAAAGGGGAGCTGATTCGTCGTCATGGGCACTGCCACGCAGTGTGGCATAGGGAGCGTCAGGCGCGCCGAGCCGCTTCAATCGCAGCGATGTCGATCTTTCTCATCCCCATCATGGCTTCGAACGCACGCTTGGCCGCTGCCCGATCAGGATCGGCGATCGCGGCCGTCAGCGCGCGTGGCGTGATCTGCCATGACAGCCCCCACTTGTCCTTGCACCAGCCGCATTCGCTTTCCTGGCCGCCGTTTCCGACAATCGCCTTCCACAAACGGTCTGTTTCGGCCTGGTTGTCGGTTGCAACCTGGAACGAGAAAGCCTCGTTGTGCTGGAACGCCGGGCCGCCGTTCAGGCCGAGACAAGGGATGCCCATCACCGTGAACTCGACCGTCAAGACATCGCCCTGCTTGCCCGCCGGATAGTCGCCAGGCGCGCGAAAGACAGCGCCCACAGTGCTGTCCGGGAAGGTCTGGGCGTAGAACGTCGCGGCGTCCAATGCGGTGCCGTCGTACCAGAGACAAATCGTGTTCTTGCTGACCATCTTGGTTCTCCTGAATTGGGACAGATACCCTCAAGCCACGCGGTCGCGGCCGTCCCCCTCGCCGAGTCTCGCTTTTGCATTAACCCTAGAAACCGCAGTTGGATGCGCCCGAGTGCGCTGCGAGCGGCGTGTCTGGCAAGGCGTGACGACGCGGCGGGCTACTGCCCGCAAGGAGGAGCAACGCAGCCAGGCGCGTCGGGCGCGGTGCAATCGGGTGCATAGCGCTCTCACCCAAACGGTGAAAACCAACGAAGGCACAAAAGAGAGTGTCCATGCGGCTTTCGAGATGTTTACAAGCGGTCAGCTGCGGTTTTAGGTTATAGCATTCAGCAAAAAATAGCTGAAGTCTTTGGCTGCTTGATTGTTACTGCGCGTTCGGCGTGCGCGCGGCTGAACCTGCAAGCTGAGGTACTTCGAATCGCCGCTACCCATCTTTCCCTCTTTGGGCGATATTTGTTTTACCGTCGCTTGCGGGCCTACAGCAGCGTTGTGCCACACGCCCTCGATACGAAATCGGCTTGTCGCCCAAGTGAAACGGGTGCAACGCGCTATTAAAAAAAGAGCGCGTCAAGCTTGGTCCGACCTGCTGTCTCGCCCCGGGCGCCGGGACGGCTGCACCTGAAGCGGCCAGTGCCGGCGCGTCAGGCATGGCCTGCGCGGGCCAGCCCGATGCGGCTTTGCGACTAAGCTGATGTGTCATGAATCGGTTGACCCATCTTTCCCGCTTGGGTGTCTGCGCTGCAGCGGAAGCGGGCATCGGTCTTGACCCAGGCGATGTCCGCATTGGGCCCTTTACGGTCACTGATGATTGGGATTCGAACAACGGGACTGCAGCGTTTGCTGCCGATCGTCGGTGTCGGCTTACCGGCAACCCAATTGATTTCCACTCAACGGTCAT
>JANNXF010000144.1:0-6216 GCA_031409395.1 Polaromonas sp. | reverse complement strand
GACTGGGTTTTTGCTGCTGGCCGGCCCGGACGACGGCGCATCGAACAAAAACGTGGGCTGGACGGTCTCTTGGTGGGACGGCAAAGCCGCCACCGGCAGCGCGGGTGTGGTCACGCCAAAGCTGCTGGCAACGCTGGACCTGAGCGGTGTGAAGTTGCGCGCCTGCGACGCAGAGCTCAAACCCGAAGCCATGACCGTGCTGAACGAAACGCCTGAGGCTTACACGCTGCTGGTGTTGTCAGACGGCATGTGTGACGGCGGGCCGCTGGCGTTCACGATACCGCGCTGAGCCTGGCGTCAGGGCCACAGCGTGGCGCTGACCAATGCGGCGTCAAGCACGGCAAAGGCGGTGTTGTGCCGGTCCGTGAGGGGGCCGCCGCCGGGAATGACGCGGCCACTGGCGTCGTAGCCAACGGCCTTGAACTTCCACACCCCCGCAATCAGTTTCAGGTTGCCAACATGCTCACCCTGCGCCGTGAACACGCTGCACACCTGGGGATTCACCGGCTTGAGCGTCAGCCGCTGGAGAGCGCTCACGGCGGCGCCCCATTTTTGGCAAGATGGTCCAGGTTCTCAAGGGCCAGCGCACGGAAGCCGGCCGAGATGCGCGCATCACACCCAGCCGCCTGCCAGAACGCCATCGCCAGCGTGCGCGCCCGCGCCCATTCGGGCAGCGTCGCCGCCGTGGGCTGCAACCTGCGCGCGGCGAAATCGCGCGCCACCAGCTCGCCGCCGACCGGGGCGTACAGCATGGGCAGCATGTCGTAGGTCGGCGAAAGGCGCCAGTCGTCACCCGCCAGCAGCAGTGAAATATTGCCGTAATGGCGGTCGGTGTTGGCAATCAGGATGCCGTAGGCCTCCAGAAAACGCAGGTGGCGTGCGTCTTCAGCCGTGAGCAGGCCGCGCGCCACCATGCGGTCAGCGGTGGCGGCCCAGTTTTCCTCCTGGCCCACGTACTGGGCGTCGTACACCGACAAAGACACCATGCCGATACGGCCTGATCCCGCCGCTTCTGCCGTGCGGTCAAAGCGCTCGGACTCCAGAAAAACCCGGCCCGCGCCGACAAACAGCTGCGTCCTGGCGGCCGGCACGCCGGCCTGGGCCAGCGTCAGAATCGCCAGGTGTTCACACACCAGCAGGTCGCGCAGGCGCTGGTCGGCGGGTGAATCGCCGGGCGGCGAAAACTTCACCAGCACCGGCCGGCCGGCCGTGATGGTGCAGAACTTGGGCTGCTCGCCGCCAGCCGATGAACCGCCCAGCGTGCCTTGCATGGCAAGCGCTGCCAGGCGCGGGTAGTCATCTGCCGATGCGGCACGCGATGCGTTTTCAGGCAGCGCATGAAAACGCTGGAAAGCCGCCTCACCCACCACCAGGTTGCCGGGCAGGTCGTCGCCAAACTGCACCATGGCGCGCAGCACATCGTCGTCGCTCCAGCGGCTGGGGTCGGCCCCCAGCTGCAGCGCCGGGTGCGCGTGGGCAAAGGTGCGGCCCATGAAACCCTGAGGGCGCATGTCTTGCAGAAACCACGGCAGGCCGCTGTGCCGCATGCTGACGCCGTCTTCTTCATCAATCCAGATGGCGCCCGATTCCAGCAGCACCATGCGCGCAAAAGGGCTGGGGCGGCCCTGGGCGTCCACCCGCATGATGGGCACCTCGCGCCCGACACCGGCCACGGTGCGCGGCAGCACATAGCGCTGCGACCGCGCCGCCCCGACCTTTTGCACCTGGCCAGACTGAATCAGCGGTGCCAACACCCGCGAAACCGTCGGCTGGCTGACCGCCAGCGCCGCTTGCAGATCTGCCCCGGACACCACGCCGCCCTGCTGGCGCAGTGCCTGCAATACCCTGGAAGTAAGCGAGTGCGGGGTGGTCATGAATTATTTTATGAATAGGTTAAATTACCATTAATCTTAATTGATTCAACAATAATCATGTAATTCTGAATAGATATAGTTGAATTAACCAGAAGCTGCTCCGCCTCACCCCCATTGAGGGAAGGAGGCAGGCCATCTGCTATGAATTCAGTAGCTACTTGCGCCCGTGCTATTTGGGCAAACAGCCTTTTTGACCCATAAAAAAAGCGCCCAAAGGCGCTTTTTTGCAGAGGCCGTGCGAATTACTTCGCCACCACCCTGACCATCTCCAGGCACTTGTTCGAGTAACCCCATTCGTTGTCGTACCAGGCGACGATTTTGACAAAGGTGCTGTCCAGCGCGATCGATGCGTCGGCGTCAAAAATCGAGGTGCGGGTGTCGCCGCGGAAGTCGGTGGCCACCACCTTGTCTTCGGTGTAACCCAGAATGCCCTTGAGCGCGCCCGCGCTTTGCGCTTTCATCTCGGCGCAAATCTCGGCCATGCTGGCGGGGTTGCTCAACTCACAGGTCAGGTCGACCACCGACACATCCGAGGTGGGCACGCGAAACGACATGCCGGTCAGCTTTTTGTTCAGCGCCGGAATCACCACGCCCACGGCCTTGGCGGCGCCGGTGCTCGAAGGAATGATATTTTCCAGAATGCCGCGGCCGCCGCGCCAGTCCTTGTTGCTCGGGCCGTCCACGGTTTTCTGCGTCGCCGTGGCGGCGTGCACCGTGGTCATCAGGCCGCGCTTGATGCCCCATTTGTCGTTCAGCACCTTGGCCACCGGGGCCAGGCAGTTGGTGGTGCAGCTGGCGTTGCTGATGATGGCTTCGCCCTGGTAGGTGTTGTCGTTCACGCCAAACACAAACATCGGCGTGTCGTCTTTGGACGGGGCCGAAATGATGACTTTTTTGGCGCCGGCGGCGAGGTGCTTTTCAGCGCCGGCCTTGTCCAGAAACAGGCCGGTGCATTCGAGCACCACGTCCGCACCGATCTCGTTCCACTTCAGGGCCGCCGGGTCGCGCTCTTGCGTCAGGCGGATTTTTTTGCCGTTCACCGTGAGGGTGTTGCCCTCCACCGATACCTCGCCCTTGAAGCGGCCATGCACCGAGTCGTACTGCAGCATGTAGGCCAGATAGTCAGGCTCCAGCAGGTCGTTGATGCCAACGATTTCGATATCGCCAAAGCTCTGCACTGCCGAGCGAAGCACATTGCGGCCGATGCGACCGAAACCATTGATGCCTACTTTGATTGCCATGCCTGTCTACTCCGTCTAAGTTAAGAAAATGTATGAATCGGACGCTTATTTCTTGAGCACCTTGCGCACCGTGTTGGCCACGTTTTCGGGCGTGAAGCCAAAGTGCTTGAACAGCACCGGTGCCGGTGCTGATTCGCCGTAGCTGTCGATGCCGACCACCGCCGCGCAACCGTATTTCCACCAGCCGTCGGTCACGCCCATTTCAACCGCGATGCGCGGCAGGCCTTCGGGCAGCACTTCGGTCTTGTAGGCGGGCTTTTGCTGATCAAAGGTGGTGGTGCTGGGCATGGAGACCACGCGCACGGCAATCTTGTGGGTGGCCAGCAGTTCTTGCGCCTTCAGCGCCAGCTGCACCTCGGAGCCAGTGGCAATGATGACAGCCTGGGCTTTTTTGTTCAGGCCCACTTCAGCGGGTTCGGCCAGCACATAAGCCCCTTTGCTGATCTGGCCGAGGTCGTCTTTGGGCGCATAGGGCAGGTTCTGGCGGCTCAGCAACAGGGCGGTGGGCTTGTTTTTGTTTTGCAGGGCGACGGCCCAGGCCACAGCCGTTTCAGCCGTGTCGCCCGGACGCCAGACGTCCAGGTTCGGAATCAGGCGCAGGCTGGCGGCGTGCTCGACCGACTGGTGCGTCGGGCCGTCTTCGCCCAGGCCAATGCTGTCGTGGGTGAACACATGCACCACGCGCAGCTTCATCAGCGCGGCCATGCGGATGGCGTTGCGGCTGTAGTCGCTGAAGGTCAGGAACGTGCCGCCGTAGGGGATGTAGCCGCCATGCAGCGCCACGCCGTTCATGATGGCGGCCATGCCGAATTCGCGCACGCCGTAGTTGATGTGGCGTCCGCCGGTCTTCTGGCCGTCGGCGGTGTCGCTTTGCACCACGTTGCCGTTGAGGTCAAAGCGCAGGTTGGGCGTGGCCTTGGTGTTGGTCAGGTTGGAACCCGTCAGGTCGGCCGAGCCGCCCAGCATTTCGGGCAGGCCGGCGGTGAAGGCTTCGAGGGCCAGTTGCGAGGCCTTGCGCGAAGCCACGGTTTCGGCCTGGGTGTGGGCGCCAATCACGGTGTCTACCGCGAGCTGCGAAAAGCTTTTGGGCAGCTCGCCCTTCATGCGGCGCGCAAACTCGGCGGCCAGCGCGGGGTGGGCCGCTTTGTAGGCGGCAAACCGGGCGTCCCAGGCGGCTTCTGCGGCCAGGCCTTTGGCCTTGGCGTCCCAGGCGTCGTGCGCTTCCTGTGGAATCACAAACGGCGCATGCGGCCAGTTGAGCGCTTCGCGCGTGAGCCTGATTTCTTCGGCGCCCAAGGGCTCGCCGTGGGCCTTGGCGGTGTTGGCGCGGTTGGGCGAGCCTTTGCCGATGTGGGTTTTGCAGATGATCAGCGTGGGTTTGTCGGCGCTCTTTTTGGCGTCCAGAATCGCCGCCGAGACAGCGGCCGCGTCATGGCCGTCAATCGGGCCAATCACGTTCCAGCCATAGGCGGCAAAACGCAGCGCGGTGTTGTCAATAAACCAGGGCGCAACCTGGCCGTCAATCGAAATGCCGTTGTCGTCGTACAGGGCGATCAGCTTGCCGAGCTTCCAGGCACCGGCCAGGGCGGCCGCTTCGTGGCTGATGCCTTCCATCAGGCAGCCGTCGCCCATGAAGACATAGGTGTGGTGGTCCACGATGGTGTGGTCGGTTTCGCCCGGGCTGGCGTCTTTGCCGGCTTTGCGGTTGAACTCGCTGGCCATCAGCTTTTCAGCCAGCGCCATGCCGACCGCGTTGGTCAGGCCCTGGCCCAGCGGGCCGGTGGTGGTCTCAATGCCGGGGGTGTAGCCGACTTCGGGGTGGCCCGGGGTTTTGCTGTGCAGCTGGCGGAAGTTTTTGAGTTCGCTGATCGGCAGCTTGTAGCCGGTCAGGTGCAGCACGGCATAAATCAGCATGGAGCCGTGGCCGTTGCTCAGCACAAAGCGGTCGCGGTCAAACCAGTTCGGGTTGTGCGGGCTGTGCTTGAGGTGGCTGCCCCACAGTGCCACGGCCATGTCGGCCATGCCCATGGGAGCGCCGGGGTGGCCGGAATTGGCTTGTTGCACAGCATCCATGGCCAGTGCACGGATGGCGTTGGCCATGAGGGATGAGGTGGTGTCAGCCGTTGCAGTCATGTGCATGAGGTCCAGGGTGTGTGAAGGTCGAAAATGGCGTGGGAATCGAAACGCCGGGCGGCTGGCTGGCTCAACAGCGAAAATCCGGGCCACTCGGGAAAACCCCTGATTTTACGGGATGTGTCCCGGCGGGCGCTGCGGCGGCGAGGGGAAATGCAGATGCTATTGATTTAGTAGCTGCTTGCGCCCGTAAAATATGGGCCAGCACCCGATTTGGCATTTAGAAAGCGATCATTCAGCCACCATGACCACCTCTGCCCTGATTTTGGCCGCCGGCCGCGGCGAGCGCATGCGCCCCCTGACCGACACCTGCCCCAAACCGCTGCTGCAGGTGCAGGGCAAGCCGCTGATTGCCTGGCACCTGGAAAACCTGGCGCGCGCCGGCGTCACCGACATCACCATCAACACGGCCTGGCTGGAAGACCAGTTTGCAGCCTTGCTGGGCGACGGCAGCCGCTTTGGCGTGCGCATCCGCTATTCACACGAAGGCGCGCGCTTTGGCGGCGCCCTGGAAACCGCTGGCGGCATTGCCACCGCGCTGCCGCTCATGGGCCTGCAGCCCAACCAGCCCTTCTGGCTGGTGGCCGGTGATGTGTACATCCCCGAGTTCGGTTTTCCGCCCGCAGACGCCGCGCGGTTTGCGGCCTCTGGCGCGCTGGCCCACATTTACCTGACACCCAACCCGCCGCACAACCCCAAGGGTGATTTCGGCGTGTCACCCGCCGGTCTGGCGCTGGACCAGGCCGGCGAGAAATTCACCTACAGCACCCTGGGCCTGTTCCGTCCGGCGCTTTTTCAGGGCATTCCAGTGGGCCAGAAAGCCGCACTGGCACCGCTGCTGCGCCAGGCCATGGCCAGCAGCGAGGTCAGTGCGGCGCTATATTCAGGCCCATGGACCGATGTGGGAACGCCCGAGCGCCTGCAGCAACTCAATCAGCCTCTTCAAACCAGCGCCTCACCATGACCCT
>JANNXF010000143.1:0-7336 GCA_031409395.1 Polaromonas sp. | reverse complement strand
AATCAGCCGGTGCTGGCTGTCCATGAAGAGCACCGCAAAAATCTCGTGCGGCCGGTTGCCCAGCTGCAGCTGCAAGTAGTCGCGCACGGCTTGCGGCGTGGCAAACAGTGTTTTTTCTTTCAGTTCTTCGGCCAGGGCACGGCGCGCCAGTTCCAGCACCGCCACCAGTTCGGCGCGTTTGGCCGGCCCCAGGCCCTTGATGCGGTCCAGCGCTTCGGCCCCGGTGTGCAGCAGCCCGGCCACGCCGCCAAAGGTGTCCAGCAGCTCTTGCCCCATCTGCAGCGCGTTCTTGCCGGGAATGCCGGTGCGCAGCAGCAGCGCCAGCAGCTCGGCGTCGCTGAGCGCGCCGGGGCCACGCGCCAGCAGTTTTTCGCGCGGGCGGGCATCTTCGGGCAGGTCTTTGAGGAGCATGGGGCTGGGCAGTCAGTAGGAAATCAGGGGTGAAATGAGGCGGGAGTGGTTGAAAATGGCGGGTTGGCGGCCGGGTCAGCCTAACTTTCTACAATAGGGACAGTTTACAAACACCCGCCCGACGTTTTGTCGGGCCCAGAGAGTTTTATGCCTGCCGCGCCATCTTCTGCCCCCACCGTTGTTTCACAAGCCTTGCCTCTCATAGAGCCAGGCTCCTTCCTGACCCTGCATTACCGCATGGCCGGGCCTGACGGCGCCACCATCATCAACACCTTTGACGGCAAGCCCGCCACACTGAGCCTGGGCAGCGGCCAGTTGTCGCCCGCCATCGAGCAGCGCCTGCTGGGCCTGCCCGAGGGCACGCACACCACGTTTGAACTGGCCGCAGGCGTTGCCTTTGGCGACCGCAACCCGACGCTGGTGCAGTGGGTGGCGCGCAAGCTGCTGAACGAACTGGGCGACCCCGGCGAGCAGTACAAGGTCGGTGACGTGGTGCAGTTCCCCACGCCCGATGGCATGGGCCAGTATGCCGGTGCGGTGCAGCAGGCCGGTGGCCCGGGTGATGCCGTGCAGTTTGACTTCAACCACCCGCTGGCCGGCCAGCGGGTGGTGTTTGAAGTGCAAGTGATTGGAGTGCTATGACGAGTAACGAGGACACCATCAAGGCAGGGCAATTTCCCGCCGGGCCGCCCCAAGGGAAATTAGCCCCCTCGGGGGGCAGCGCATTACACGCAGTCAAAAGCGTGGGGGTCAGTACGATCCTGCTGGCCGAGCCGCGCGGCTTTTGCGCCGGTGTAGACCGCGCCATTGAAATTGTCGAGCGGGCGCTGACCAAGTTCGGCGCGCCGATTTATGTGCGCCACGAAATCGTGCACAACACCTATGTGGTGAACGACCTGAAAGAAAAAGGCGCGATTTTCATTGAAGATCTGAACGACGTACCGCCCGGCGCCACGCTGGTTTTCAGCGCGCACGGCGTCAGCAAGGCGATTCAGCTGGAAGCCGAGCGCCGGGGTTTCCTGATTTTTGACGCCACCTGCCCGCTGGTCACCAAGGTGCATGTGGAAGTGGCCAAGCTGCACAAAGAGGGCTACGAGTTCATCATGATTGGCCACAAGGGCCACCCCGAGGTGGAAGGCACCATGGGCCAGCTCGACACCGGCATTCACCTGGTTGAAGACGTGGCCGATGTGGCGCGTATTGCGCCGCTGCAAACCGACAGGCTGGCGGTGGTGACGCAAACCACGCTCAGCGTGGACGATGCCGCCGAGATCAGCGCCGCCGTGAAAGCGCGCTTTCCCAATGTGCGCGCCCCCAAGCAGCAAGACATTTGCTATGCCACCCAAAACCGGCAGGACGCTGTCAAGGTGCTGAGCCCGCAGGTCGATATTTTGATTGTCGTGGGCAGCCCGACCAGCTCCAACAGCAACCGCCTGCGCGAACTGGCCGCCAAGCTGGGCACCGAAGCCTATATGGTCGACGACGCCAGCGAGTTGCGCGAACAGTGGTTTGAAGGCAAAAGCCGCGTCGGCCTGACCGCCGGCGCATCGGCGCCCGAGATTCTGGTCAAGCAGGTGATTGACCGCATCAAGGCGCTGGGCGCGGTGTCGGTGCGCAAGATGGAGGGCATTGAAGAAACCATCAAGTTCCCCTTGCCCAAAGGCCTGAAGCTCGATGCGCAGGGCCAGATGCTGGATGTGGGCGACAGCCAGTTGCATCATTTGAGCTGACTGCAGATGATCACTCGCTATGAAATAGAGAGCTGCCAGCACTCGTTCTGTAAGGGCTACAGCCACTTTATTCATCAGACACCGCTGTTCAAACTGCCTGGTCAGGCGCTGGGCGTGGCGTGCGCCGAAGTCTGGCTCAAGCTCGAACACCTGCAAACCGGTGGCAGCTTCAAGGCCCGCGGCATGCTTAACCGCCTGCTGTCCAGCCCGATTCCGGCCAGTGGCGTGATTGTGGCGTCGGGTGGCAACGCCGGCATTGCCACGGCGGCGGCAGCCAAGGCATTGGGTGTGCCCTGCGAGGTGTTTGTGCCCGAAATTTCCAGCCCGGCCAAGCGCGCCAAACTCGCGGCGCTGGGCGCGCGCGTGGTGGTCACGGGCGCCGCGTATGCCGATGCGCTGGGCGCCTGCCTGGCCCGCCAGCAGGAAACCGGCGCGCTGCTGACACATGCTTACGACCAGCCCGAGGTGCTGGTGGGTGCGGGCACGCTGGCGCTGGAGCTTGAGCAGCAGGGCGGTTTGCCTGACTCAGTTCTGGTCAGCGTGGGCGGCGGTGGTTTGATTGGCGGGGTGGCCAGCTGGTTTGGCGAGCGCAGCCGCGTCGTGGCGCTAGAACCCGAACTGGCCCCTAGCTTGTTCAAGGCCAGAGAGGCCGGCCAGCCGGTCGATGTGGCGGTGAGCGGCATTGCCGCCGATTCACTGGGCGCCAAACGCATAGGCCATCTGGGCTGGGAAGCGACCCAGGCTCATGTGCGCGATGCGCTGCTTTTAAGCGATGAATCTATCCGCGCCGCGCAGCTGTGGCTCTGGACAGAACTCAAGCTCGCCGTTGAACCGGCTGCCGCCTTGCCGCTGGCGGCGCTGCACAGCCGCCGCTATGTGCCGCGTGCCGATGAAAAAGTCTGCCTGATCATTTGCGGTGCCAACCTGGACCCGGCCAGCCTGAACTGAACTGTCCCAGCTGAAACCGCCCAAATACAATGACCCCATGCTAGACATCAACCTGCTCCGTAAAGACCTGCCCACGGCCATTGCCCGTCTGGAGGCCCGCAAAACCCCGCAAACCTTCCTCAATGTAGAAGTGTTCCAGGGGCTTGAAGCCGAACGCAAGGCCCTGCAAATCAGAACCGAAGAGCTGCAAAACCAGCGCAACAGCCTGTCCAAACAGATTGGACAGCTCAAGTCCAAAGGCGAAGACGCCAGCGCCGTGATGGCGCAGGTAAGCAGTTCCAAAGCCGAACTCGAAGCCTCTGCGGCCCGGCTTGAGCAGATTCAGGCCAGCATGCAGGCCCTGCTGTTGGCCGTGCCCAACCTGCCGCACGACAGCGTGCCGCAAGGTATTGGCGAGGCCGGCAATGTCGAGGTGCGCAAATGGAGCCCGGTCGAGGGCCCGGGCGGTTCGCCGCCGGGCTATTCGTTTGAGGTGAAAGACCATGTGGATGTGGGTCAGCCACTGGGGCTGGACTTTGAACTGGGCACCAAGCTGACGGGTTCACGCTTTACCGTCATGAAAGGTCCGCTGGCGCGTCTGCACCGGGCGCTGTCGCAGTTCATGCTGGACGTGCAGACCGAAGAACACGGCTATACCGAATGCTACGTGCCTTACATCGTCAACGGCGACTCATTGCGCGGCACCGGGCAGTTGCCCAAGTTTGAAGAGGACCTGTTTGCGGCCCAAAAAGGCGGGCAGGAAGGTGGCAATGACGAGGTGAGCGAGAACGCCGCGCTGTACCTGATTCCCACGTCGGAAGTGCCGCTGACCAACTTCGTGCGCGACGAGATCGTGCCCGAGTCGCAACTGCCGCTCAAGTTCACCGCCCACACGCCGTGCTTTCGCTCCGAAGCCGGCAGCTATGGCCGCGACACGCGCGGCATGATCCGCCAGCACCAGTTTGACAAGGTGGAAATGGTGCAGATCGTGCACCCTGAAAAAAGCTACGAGGCACTCGAAGCCATGACTGGCCACGCCGAAGTGATTTTGCAAAAACTCGGCCTGCCTTACCGCGTCATGCTGCTGTGCACCGGCGACATGGGCTTTGGCGCGACCAAAACCTATGACCTCGAAGTCTGGCTGCCCGCGCAAAACACCTACCGCGAGATCAGTTCGGTCTCCAACTGCGAAGCCTTTCAGGCGCGCAGGCTGCAAGCCCGGTTTAAAAATGCACAGGGTAAAAACGAGTTTGTGCACACCCTCAACGGCTCTGGCCTGGCGGTGGGCCGCACGCTGGTGGCGGTGCTGGAGAACTACCAGCGCGCCGACGGCAGCATTGAGATTCCTGCGGTGCTGCAGCCGTATTTGAACGGCATGACAGCACTTTCAGCCTGATAGAATAGAAGGCTACACGGAGAGGTGGCAGAGTGGCCGAATGTACCTGACTCGAAATCAGGCGTACCGCAAGGTACCGTGGGTTCGAATCCCACCCTCTCCGCCAGACGCAACGGCCTGAACCATGGAAAAAATGGTTCAGGTCGTTTTTTTTGGCCCCGGTGTAACGGTAAACTGGGTATCTATGGACTTCAGTGTGTCTATCCTGCCTGCCAACCCCGCCGAAAACGTTTCGCGCGACACCTGGGTTGAGGCGCGGCTGATTCACACCTTCATGCGGTTCGCCCTGCCGGCGCTCAGCGCCACCGGCGTAATGACACTGGTGGTGGTGGCCCTGCTGTACGGCGGCGTCGGGTCCACCGCGCTGTGGCTCTGGACCTCGGCGGCCATGGTCTCCATGCTGATGCGGTTCACGCTGATCAAGGTCTACCAGCGCACCTTGCGCCGCAGCAGCGGCCCGCCGCTGCAGGCTTTCATAACGCGCTACCGCTGGGTCTGGACGCTGTCGGCCGTGATCTGGGGCGCCTCCAGCTTTTTATTTCTCACCGCACCTTTGCAGGAGCAGTTTGTCTGCATGCTGATACTGATTGGCATGGGGGGCTTTGCGGTGGGCACTTTTTCGTCCTACCTCCCGGTTTTTTCAAGCTATATCAGCGGGCTGAATGCCACCCTCGTCGCCGGGCTGGCGTATCAGCTTCTGGTCGCAGGCGGCACCCTGTCTGACATCAATACTTTTCTGATGATCATCATGGTGATGACTTACTGGGCAGTGATCCGGGTGGCGGGCCGGCGTTTTCACCTGGCGCAGCGGGCGAACTTTGAATTGCAGTTCGAGAACTCCAAACTGATTGCCTCGTTGACTGAAAAGAGCAATGCCGCAGAAGAAGCGGTGGCCATTAAAAACCGCTTTATTGCCAGCGCTGCCCATGACCTGCGCCAGCCCGTGCATGCGCTGGACATGTACGCGGGCTGGCTGGTGGCCGAGCCGGAATTTGTGTCCCAGATTGCCCCCAAAATCGTCCGCTGTACCCAGGCCGTCAACGATTTGTTCAACTCCCTGTTTGATCTGGCCGGGCTGGAGGCCGATCCGCTGAAGGTCAACTGGCAGAGCATCGACCTGGTTGCGCTGGTGCAAGACCTGGAGTTGCAATACGCACCGCTGGCTGCCGAGCGGGGCCTTCAGCTGAGAACCCGGGCCAGGCCAGTGACCGTGCGTTCTGACCCGGTGTTGCTGAAGCGGCTGATGGGCAACCTGCTGTCAAATGCCCTGAAAAACACCCATCAGGGCGGTGTGTTGCTGGCGTTGCGAAAGCGCCGTGGCCTGTGGTGCCTTGAAGTCTGGGACACCGGCTCCGGTATTGACAAAGCGCACCAGCAGGCTATTTTTCAGGAGTTTTACCGTATTCCGTCGCAGGGGACCGAGCAGGGCTTTGGCCTTGGTCTGGCCATCGTGCTGCGCCTGAGCCAGGCCCTGGGCCACCCGGTGGGATTGGCGTCCAGGCCGGAGCGCGGCAGCGTTTTTTGCGTGGAACTGCAAGAGCTGCACCCGGCTGAAAGCTGAAGCAGGGTTACAGCAGTCCCTGGGTGCGGGCCAGATGGCTGGCCTGGGAACGGCTCTTGACGTTCAGGCGGCGGAACAGGCGCCATAAATGCACTTTGACCGTGTGTTCGCTGATCTGAAGCTCTTCGGCGATATCGCGGTTGCTCATGCCCTTGTCTATCATGACCAGCAACTGCTTTTGCCGCTTGGACAGCTTTTCGGGCGGTGCGGAAGCTTCTGGCTCCGCTTCTTCAGAGAGAAAAACGCGCAATGCATTGGCTATTTCTGTGGCACCAGCTGACTTCTGGACATATGCATCGGCGCCGGCTTCGATGGCCAGGTCTTCGTAGTCCTGGGCGGGTGCGGCCGAGAGCACGACCAGCGGGACATCCGGGAATTGCTGCTTGAGCTCTCGCACACCCGACACGCCATGGGTGTCGGGCAGTTTCAGGTCCAGGCAGATCAGGTCAGGCGCACCGTGTTCCTTTGCCGTTGCAAATACAGCGGCCAGCCGGTCCAGCTCGGTCACGGTGGCCTTGCTGCTCAAACGGCGGATCAGCATGACAACCGCTTCTCTCATCAGAGGGTGGTCGTCTATTACAAAAATACGCATTAGTTTAGGATTAAAGTATTAATTTTTTAGAGGACAAGCATAACGCCTGAAAGTCAACTTTGCGATACCAACAAGTCTCAAAGTGAAGCATTATTTCGCGTATTTGCTTCATAAAAGCAACACGGACGTGAATATTTGCACACTTCGGGGACGGCGCTTCATCCGTTTCAGGCTCGATTCAGGGTGTTCCCCGTATGGAAATTCCTATACGAATGGCTTAGCGGGCCCGTTACAGGGACCCGTGGTGGCGCGTTGGCCGGATGGCGTGCCTGCCCCGGTGCCCAAGCCCGGTCGGCGCGGTGCGGACGCTCAGGGCGCTGGTGCGAAAGACTGCAGCGCCGTGGCCAGTTCACCGGCTTGCAGATGGGCCGGCACGTCGACCTGGCCCTGCACTGCGGTCAGGGCGGCAACGCCGCCGGCCTGCAGCATGGAAATCATCTGCGCGGCTTCCTTGGGCGATTCAAAGCCGTGGCTTTGCAGCAGCAGGCGGGCATCGGCGTCGAGCAGCTTGAAATAAATCTTGCCGTCTTTTTCGCGGTACTGCTTGAAAGCCGGAGCGCTCGTTTTGATGGTTTTTACTTTGGCTGCGGCAACAGGCTGCGCCCCCAGGTTGCGCAACCCCACGGCACGCCTTAATTCGCCCATGAAGGGCGTTGCCACGGCGCGCGCTTTGTCTGCACCCGTCTGCAAGATGGTTTCAATTTTGGCTGGGTCGCCCA
>JANNXF010000142.1:0-1942 GCA_031409395.1 Polaromonas sp. | reverse complement strand
CGCAATGCGCTGCTTGGCCGACCACACATGGGTGGACTCCTCGGCCACCTCGGCCATCCACACGGCGTCTTGTGCCGGGTCAAAACCGTCGAGCGCCGTGGCGTTTTCATCGAGCTGGTCACCCAGCACGATGACCAGCTGGCGCAGCGGATTGGGAAATTGAAGCGCTGCAGCTTTAGCCATGAGGGGTTTTTTCCGGTTTCTTGCTGGCGCGGCAAGCGTCTGAGCAATACAGCACTTCGAGCCAATTTTTAGCCCAGGCTTTGCGCCAGGTCATGGGGCGGCCGCAGACCCGGCAGAGCTTGCTGGGCAAGGCGCTTTTATTGCCTTTAAAACCGGTTTTCATGGCACGCAGGCCCGGGTGTTGCCGGCATGAAAGCGGCAAGGGTCAAACAGCTGAACAACATGGTAGGCGTCCTGCCCGGCCGGGCGGCGGTGGCCAGCGCAGGGGCGAAGAACCATATCTTGCAACCTGCTGGCGGGCACAGTGTACGCAGTTTCGTTGGCCCCGGTAACTGTAGGCATTTGCGTCCCGCCGGCGCTAATGCAGCAGGGGGCCGGGGCTGCCGTGGTGCGCGGCAAGGCCCGTGATGCTTCCCGTGTTACTTGGCGGCGACAGGTGCCACGGTTTCGACGCCGCGGTTGGGCTTGCCGTCTTCGTCAATGCGGCGGTCAAACACAATGATTTTGCCCATGACTACCTGAATCCACTGGGGATAGGTGTAGGCCGTGCCCTTGTTGTGGTCAATGATGGCACCGATGCCGCCACCAAAAATGATGTTGCCCGCCATGCCCGCATTGGCACGCGAAATGGCCACGCCGCGGCCGTCGGTATCACCCGCCTTGACGCAGGTGATCTGCAAATCCTTGGACGAACGGCGAACGTTGACCGTGCTGGGTGTTTTGACGCTTTGCTGGCCGTAGTCGTTTTCAAGCTTGCACTCGGCATCTTTCACCTCGACGCCGGCCGCGTTGAAGGTTTCGAACCGCACCGGTGTGGTGGTGTCATTGGTGATGGAGGCGCAACCCGTCAGGGCGGCAGCGGCAAGAACGAGGCAAGACAGGCGAACAGACATCGTGACTTTCGAAAAGTGAACCCGACCCGACGGGGCAGAACAGGCCGAAATGTAACACGATGTTTCGGTTTTTCGGTGCTGTTCAGTGCCCTGCCCGCGGCCTGAAAACAACACCGCGTTGGCATCCGGCTCAGGCCTTGGGCAGTGTCACCCCAACCTGGCCCTGGTACTTGCCGCCGCGGTCCTTGTAGCTGACTTCGCAGACGTCGTCCTTGTCGCTTTCAAAGAACAAGACCTGCGCGCAGCCCTCGCCGGCGTAAATCTTGGCCGGCAGCGGCGTGGTGTTGGAAAACTCCAGCGTCACATAGCCTTCCCACTCCGGTTCAAACGGCGTGACGTTGACGATGATGCCGCACCTGGCATAGGTGCTTTTGCCCAGGCAGATGGTCAGCACGTTGCGCGGAATGCGAAAGTATTCGAGCGTGCGGGCCAGGGCGAAGCTGTTGGGCGGGATGATGCAGCTGTCGCCATGGAAATCAACAAAGCTTTTTTCATCAAAGTTCTTCGGGTCGACCACCGTGCTGTGGATGTTGGTGAAGACCTTGAACTCGGGCGCGCAGCGAATGTCGTAGCCGTAGCTGCTGGTGCCGTAGCTGATGATTTTTTTGCCCTCGTGCTGCCGGATCTGACCCGGCTCGAAGGGCTCGATCATGCCGGTGGTTTCTGCCATGCGGCGTATCCATTTGTCGCTTTTGATGCTCTTGCCGAAGATTCCTTGAAGTGCTGCCATTGTAGGCAGGCACCGGCGGGCGCCAGCACCGGGCCGGCACAGATACGCGGCCGGGTTGCCCGGGGCAGCGTCATGAATTAGCTATGTTTTTTATAGCTGCTCGCGCCCGTCTTGATTGGGCAAAAGCCACTTTTCA
>JANNXF010000141.1:0-8797 GCA_031409395.1 Polaromonas sp. | reverse complement strand
GCCGCCACCGCACCGGCCAGAATGCCCAACTCGGGAGTCCAGCTTTGCGACTTGATGAACCAGCCCGTCACGTATGCCGCCGAGCCAAAAAAGGCCGCATGACCGAAGGACAGCAGACCGGTAAAACCCAGCAGCAGATTGAAGGCGCAGGCAAACAGCGCAAAGCACAGCAGCTTCATCACAAACACCGGGTACAGCCCCAGAAAGGGCGCTGCCAGTGCCAGGGCCAGCAGCGCGAGATAGGTGATTTGGGTGGTTTTTTTGAAATGGTTCATTACGTTTTTCCGAACGCCAGGGTGCGCAATGCACCACACGCAGTGTGAAGTGTGGGGGCCACGAACGAAGCGCCGGGCCGCCCCAAGCAAAGTTCAGCCCCCTCGGGGGGCAGCGAACTACGCGAAGCGAGGAGTGTGGGGGCCACGAACGAAGCGCCGGGCCGCCCCAAGCGGAGTTCAACCCCCTCGGGGGGCAGCGCATTACACGCAGTGAAAAGCGTGGGGGCCATCGGCCGCAGCGCCGGGCCGTCCCAAGCAAGGCCAACCCCCTCGGGGGGCAGCGAACTACGCGAAGCGAGGAGCGTGGGGGCCATATCTCTAGAGTTCTTTTCCAAACAGGCCGGCCGGACGCACCATCAGCACCAGCACCATGACGACAAACACCACAATACTGGAGGCTTCAGGGTAAAAAACGCGGGTCAGGCCTTCAATCAGGCCGAGGGCTATGCCGGTGATGACCGAGCCCAGAATCGAGCCCATGCCGCCAATCACCACCACCGCAAACACCACAATGATGAGGTTGGAACCCATCAGCGGGTTGACCTGAATAATCGGGGCGGCCAGCACACCGGCGAGCGCGGCGAGTGCCGCGCCTGCGCCGTAGGTCATCATGACCATCATGGGCACGTTGATGCCAAAGGCCTGCACCAGCGCCGCGTTTTCAGTGCCGGCGCGCAGGTAAGCGCCCAGCCGGGTGCGCTCTATCAAGTACCAGGTGCCCAGGCAGACCGACAGCGACACCAGCACCACCCAGGCGCGGTAGTTCGGCAAGATCATGAAGCCCAGGTTGGTGGCGCCCGACAGCAGTTCGGGCACGTTGTAGTTCTGGCCCGACACGCCGTACAGCTCGCGGAAAATGCCTTCGGCAATCAGTGACAGGCCAAAGGTCAGCAGCAGGCCGTAAATCGGGTCAATCTTGTACAGGTGCTTTAAAAACAGCCGCTCTATCACCATGCCCAGCACGCCCACCACCAGCGGTGCGAGAAACAGCGCATACCAGTAGCTGATGCCGAACTTGTCGAGCATGATCCAGCCGGCAAAGGCGCCCAGCATGTACAGCGCGCCGTGCGCGAAGTTCACAATGCCCAGCAGGCCAAAGATGACGGCCAACCCGAGGCTGAGCAGGGCATAAAACGCGCCATTGACCAGGCCCAGCAGAAGCTGGCCCAGAAAGGCTTGAAGGGGGATACCGAAAATTTCCATGACAACCTGTCAGTTCACGCCTTGAGACGATCAGGCACTGCGTACCTGCAAAATGCGGAAGCTATAAAAATACAAAATACAACGAGATCGGAAAAGTGCAACAGTGCCACAACGCCAAAGTTGCGCCAGGTGGCCGTCCGCACGCGCGGCAGGCCACCCGGGGGTCAGCTTACTTTTTCAGCAGGGCGCACTTTGAATCAGCCACCGTGGTGAAGGCTTGCTCGCCGGGCACCTTGGCAATGGTTTTGTAGTAGTCCCATGGGGTGCTGGAGTCCTTGGCGCCCTTGACTTCAAACAGGTACATGTCGTGAATCCGGCGACCGTCGGCGCGGACTTGGCCCTTGCCGTAGAAGTCATCCATCTTCATGCTTTTGAGGGTGCTCATGACCTTGTCGGCGTCGGTGGTGCCGGCGGTCTGCACGGCCTTGAGGTAGTTGCTGGCGGCAGAGTAGTTTGCGGCCTGCAGGCTGGACGGCATGCGCTTGTACTTGTCAAAAAAGCGCTTGGCGAATTTGCGCGAGGCGTCGTCCTGGTTCCAGTACCAGCTGTCGGCCAGTTGCAGGCCTTCGGTGTTGGCCAGCCCCAGGCTGTGCACGTCGTTGATGAACACCAGCAGGCCGGCCACCTTCATGGATTTGGTGATGCCGAATTCCTTGGCGGCTTTCATGGCATTGGTGAAGTCGCCGCCGGCATTGGCCAGGCCCAGAATCTGGGCTTTGGACGACTGGGCCTGCAGCAGGAAGGACGAGAAATCAGACGCATTGAGCGGGTGGCGCACGGCGCCGACCACGTTGCCGCCATTGGCCTTGACCACAGTGGAGGCATCGCCTTCCAGCGAGTAGCCAAAGGCGTAGTCGGCGGTCAGGAAGTACCAGCTTTTGTTGCCGGCCTTGACCAGGGCCGAACCGGCGACCTTGGACAGCGCCACGGTGTCGTACGCATAGTGGACGGTGTAGGGCGTGCAGTCTTCATTGGTCAAACGGGCTGAACCCGCACCAATGACCATGAAGGGACGCTTCTTTTCGGCCATGACCTTGGACATGGCAATCGCCGTACCGGAACTGGTGCCGCCAATCAGCATGGACAGCCCGTCCTTGTCGACCCACTCGCGCGCTTTGGAGCTGGCCACGTCGGCCTTGTTCTGGTGGTCGGCGGTCAGCACTTCAATCGGACGGCCCAGCACCTTGCCGCCAAAGTCCTGCGCTGCCCATTTGATGACTTCGCCGCCAGCAGGGCCGTCAATGTCGGCATACAGGCTGGACATGTCGGTGATGAAACCGATTTTGACCGGGCCGGTGTTTTGCGCCAGAGCGGGTGCCGAGGCGGCGATGCCCAGGCCCAGGGTGATGGCAGCGGCAAGTGTTTTGAGTTTCATGAAGGTCTCCAGGTTTGACGTTGTGAATGGCGGGACGGTTCGAAAAAAGGGGCCGGCAGCGTGTGCGGCCTAGACACCCAGGTACTCTTGCAGCATGCCCATGTTGTCGGACAGTTCGGCCTGGGCAAATTGCTTGACGATGCGGCCGTGTTCCATCACGTAAAAGCGGTCGGCCAGGGGCGCGGCAAAGCGGAAGTTCTGCTCGACCAGCACAATGGTGTAGCCCTTGGCTTTCAGCGTCAGAATCATTTCGGCGAGCTTTTGCACGATGACAGGCGCCAGGCCTTCCGAGATTTCATCGAGCAGCAGCAAGCGTGCGCCAGTGCGCAAAATGCGCGCCACGGCCAGCATTTGCTGTTCGCCACCCGACAGGCGGGTGCCGGGGCTGCTGGCACGCTCTTTCAGGTTGGGAAACATGGCGTAAATTTCAGCGATGCTCATGCCGCCTGGCGCAATGGTGGGCGGCAGCATCAGGTTTTCTTCAGCCGAGAGGCTGGCAAAAATGCCGCGCTCTTCAGGGCAGTAGCCCACGCCCAGCCGCGCCACCTTGTGCGGCGCCAGCTGCAGCGCGTCTTCGCCGTTGATCCTGATGGTGCCCTTGCGCGCGCCCGTCATGCCCACAATGGCGCGCAGCGTGGTGGTACGGCCCGCGCCATTGCGGCCCAGCAGCGTGACCACTTCGCCTTCGTTCACCGTCAGGTTGACGCCGTGCAGGATGTGCGATTCGCCATACCAGGCGTGCAGGTCTTCGATTTTGAGCAGCTCTTTGGACATCTAGTGCGCTCCCTGCAACTCGGTGTTGGCGGTGCCCATGTAGGCTTCGATCACCAGCGGGTTTTTGGCCACCTCGGCATAGGGGCCGTCAGCAATGATGGCACCGCGCTGCAGCACCGTGATGCGGTCGGCAATGCTGGAGACCACATTCATGTTGTGCTCAACCATCAGGATGGTGCGGCCGGCCGAGACTTTCTTGATCAGCTGCGTCACGCGGTCCACGTCTTCGTGGCCCATGCCCTGGGTGGGCTCGTCCAGCAGCATCAGCTCGGGTTCAAGCGCCAGCGTGGTGGCCAGCTCCAGGGCGCGCTTGCGGCCATAGGGCAGGTTCACGGTCAGCTCGTCGGCAAATTGGCTCAGGTCGACCTCGGCCAGCAGCTCACGGGCACGGTCGTGCAGGTGGTGCAGGCTGCTTTCGGATTTCCAGAAATGAAACGAGGTGCCCAGGTTGCGCTGCAGTGCGGCGCGCACGTTTTCAAGCACGGTCATGTGCGGAAAAACCGCAGAGATCTGGAACGACCGCACAATGCCGCGCCGGGCGGTCTGGGCGGGCTTTTCGTGGGTGATGTCGGTGCCGTTGAAGGCAATGCTGCCGCGCGTTGGCGTCAGGAACTTGGTCAGCAGGTTGAAGAAAGTGGTCTTGCCGGC
Source organism: Polaromonas sp. (assembly GCA_031409395.1). Lineage (GTDB taxonomy): Bacteria > Pseudomonadota > Gammaproteobacteria > Burkholderiales > Burkholderiaceae_C > Polaromonas. Next base: position 4,522 of record JANNXF010000141.1, on the reverse strand, counting down.
GCCGTTGGGCCCGATCAGCGCGTGAATATGCCCGCGCTGGACTTTGAGGTCCACGTTGTTGACCGCCACGAATCCCTTGAATTCCTTGGTCAGTCCGCGTGTTTCTAGGATGAACTCCACTGACAAAATTGTGTCTCCGGCGGATGGAAAATGATGAATCTTGGAGCGCTTGCCAGTGCCTTGCAGGCACAGACGCCGACCCCTTGAAACACAGAGCACGATCGTAGCCACCCTGGTGTTGAGCGGCTACCGGTAAGACCCTTAGGTAGTTTTGCGTGATGGGCAACCCTGCTCGCGCGCGGCCTCAGGGCGCCGTGAAAGTTCGCTGTCAAGTGTTTGGCGGGCGCTGCGTGATCCTGAAGTACGGTGCAAGGCCCAGCGCTGGCCAGTGGCGCGGGCTTGTTCGTGAAAAATGGGTTTTCCCCAATAGATACGGGCGTAAACAGCTATTAAAAAAGGAGCGGCTATCACCTTGATTGCCAGCGCCGGCCGGCAATGTGAGACGATGGCATCCATGCAAAATTTCCGGTCTTTCAGCGGCGCCAGCAGCGCCCGCCCCCTGCTGCGCAACGAACGCGGCTGGCTGACGCCGACCGACGACTATTGGCGGGGGTTGATGTCCCGGCCAGAACTGGCGCCGGTGCCAGAGTCTTGCCCGGCCGAGCTGGCCCTGTATGCCGCCTTGATGGCGTCGCCTTCCAGGCCTGTTGCGCCCACTGAAATGCAGGCCCTGCAAGACCCCGATGCCCGGGAGAGCTACACCCTGTTTTTGCGCTTTCGCGATGGCCTGCTGGCGGCCGGCACGCTGGAAGCCTATTACCAGAGCCTGTTTTCAGCCCAGCCCGGCGGGCCAGGCATAGACATCCCGCCGCTGCTGCTTGATCTGCTGGTTCAGGCCATCGTGCACAACGTGCTGGACGACAGCGCCGACGCCTACCAGGTGCGCGCTGGCGAGATGCTGTTTCGCAGCCAGCGCATCAGCACCGAGGGCGGCCAGGTGCTCAGCGGCGACCGCGAGACGATTGACATGCTGTCCGAGACCGGTGGCCTGGGTGATTTTGGGCGGTTTTTGCGTGAGGCCCAGGCCCCGCTGCGCAGCCTCAACCTGCAGGTGCTGACGGACGACAACGCGGCCGACTACCTGCGCCAGGCGGGGCCGCCTTCCTCTTCTTCCTACTTGCTTGACCTGACGCATGAAGTCAGCCAGGACCTGAGCCACGGGCTGGTATTCACCATGACCCGCGCCCGCTCGGGGCTGAAGGCGCTCGCCAGCGTGCTGCAAAAGTGGGTGCAGCATTTCCTGGGCGTGGCCGTTACCATCCGGCCGCTGCAAAAAATTGACGACGAGGCCTGGCGCTGGCACGTCGGGCTGGACGCCGAGGCCACGGCCCTGCTCAATGACCTGTACGAGGACCGGGAGGTGGAACCCGCGCGGCTGCAGCGGCTGGTGAGCCTGTTCAGGCTGGAGTTCACCGACCCGCAGGACATGCGCGCCGATGTGGCGGGCAAACCGGTGTATCTGGGCCTGATGATGAGCGCAGAAGGCGTAGTCAGGGTCAAGCCGCAAAATCTGCTGCTGAACCTGCCTCTGGCGCTGCGCGTCTAGGGACTTTGGCGCTGTGGCTTAAAATAGAGCTTAAATTTTTAACCCGGAGCCTTCCATGCCTAAAAAAATCAGAGTCGAAGCCGACATCTGCGCCCCCAAGCCAGTCCCGCCCAAGGGCTACACCATCACCACTGGCCACGGCCAGAAGGTCAGCCTGGAGCGTGGTTCACACACCCGCAGCAAGAAAAACCCGGGCAAGCGTCCTTCCAAGGGCGGATAAGCCGGTTTTCTTGTCAAGACGGCTCCATGCCGGCTTGACCATTAAAAAAGCGCCCGAGGGCGCTTTTTTAATGGTGAAAATGGCCTTTGGCCCAATCAATACGGGCGCTGCAAGCTATAAAAATAATAGCAATCAGGGCGTGGTGGTGTCTGCCCCCATCGGGTCCAGGTTGACCAGGGCTTGCGTCACATATTGCGCCGGTACTGCCCGCCCACCTCAAACAGCGCATTGGTGATCTGCCCCAGTGAACAGACCCTGACCGCCTCCATCAGCACCTCGAACACGTTGTGGTCTTCAATCACCGCCTGCTGCAGCCGCTTGAGCATGGCGGGCGACGCGCTGGCGTGGCGCTGGTGAAAGTCTGCCAGACGATGGAGCTGGCCCTGCTTTTCTTCGTCGGTTGAGCGCGCCAGCTCCAGCTTGTCCTGCACGGCGTCGCCATGCGGGTTGCGAAAGGTGTTGACGCCGATGATGGGCAGCTCGCCGGTGTGCTTGAGCATTTCGTAGTGCATCGATTCGTCTTGAATCCGGCCCCGCTGGTAGCCGGTTTCCATGGCGCCCAGCACGCCGCCGCGGTCGGCAATGGCGGCAAACTCGGCCAGCACCGCTTCTTCGACCAGCTCGGTCAGCTCTTCGATGATGAAGGCGCCCTGCGAGGGGTTTTCGTTCTTGGCCAGACCCCACTCGCGGTTGATGATGAGCTGGATCGCCATGGCGCGGCGCACGCTGTCTTCGGTGGGCGTGGTGATGGCTTCGTCAAACGCGTTGGTGTGCAGGCTGTTGCAGTTGTCGTAAATCGCAATCAGCGCCTGCAGCGTGGTGCGGATGTCGTTGAACTGGATTTCCTGCGCGTGCAAAGAGCGGCCGCTGGTCTGGATGTGGTACTTGAGCTTCTGGCTGCGCTCGTTGGCGCCGTATTTTTCTTTCATGGCCACGGCCCAGATGCGGCGTGCCACGCGCCCCATCACCGTGTACTCGGGGTCCATGCCGTTGCTGAAGAAAAAGCTCAGGTTGGGTGCGAAGTCGTCAATGTGCATGCCGCGCGCCAGGTAGGCCTCAACAAAGGTAAAACCGTTGCTCAAGGTGAAGGCGAGTTGGCTGATCGGGTTGGCGCCGGCCTCGGCAATGTGGTAGCCGCTGATGGACACGCTGTAAAAGTTGCGGACCCGGTTGTGCACAAAATACTGCGCGATGTCGCCCATGACTTTCAGGCTGAACTCGGTCGAGAAAATGCAGGTGTTTTGCCCCTGGTCTTCTTTCAAAATATCGGCCTGCACGGTGCCGCGTACGTTTTCAAGCACCCATTCGCGGATCTTGGCGGTTTCGGTGTCGGTCGGTTCGCGGCCGTTGTCCGCCCTGAACTTTTCCAGATTCTGGTCAATCGCGGTGTTCATGAACATCGCCAGAATGCTGGGCGCCGGGCCGTTGATGGTCATGCTGACCGAGGTGCTGGGGCTGCACAGGTCAAAGCCGCCGTAGAGCACCTTCATGTCGTCCAGCGTGGCAATGCTGACGCCGCTGTTGCCCACCTTGCCATAGATGTCGGGCCGCAGGTGCGGGTCGTTGCCGTACAGGGTTACCGAATCAAAGGCGGTGGACAGGCGCTTGGCAGCCATGCCTTCGCTGAGCAGCTTGAAGCGGGTGTTGGTGCGAAACGCGTCGCCTTCGCCGGCAAACATGCGGGTCGGGTCTTCGCCCTCTCGTTTGAAGGCAAAGGTGCCGGCGGTGTAGGGGTAGCTGCCCGGCACGTTGTCGAGCATCAGCCACTGCAGAATTTCGCCGTGGTCTTCGTACTTGGGCAGGCAGACCTTGCGGATCGTGGTGCCTGACAGCGACTTGGTGGTCAGCGCGGTGCGGATTTCCTTGTCGCGAATCTTCACCACGTACTCGTCGCCGGCGTAGGCGCGCTGCATTTCCGGCCATTGCGCCAGCAGCTTGCGGGCATCGGCGTCCAGCAGCGCCTTGCGCTGGCCCGCCAGGTCCAAAGCCGCTTCGGCGGCCGGCGCGCGCTCGGGCTTGTCAATCTTCAGCATGGCGGCAGCGGCCTGCAGTTGCTGGATTTCCCGCGCCAGTTTCGACTGGGCCTTGGTCCGCTTTTTGTAGCCGCGCACGGTGTCTGTGATTTCAGCGAGGTAGCGGGTGCGGGCCGCCGGCACCACCGGGGTCTGGTTGGTGCTGTGGCGGACGTTGACGGCGGGCAGGCTGGCTTGGCCGAGCGTGAGGCCCAGCGCCGCCAGACGCGGCTTGAGCGCCTGGTACAGCGCGGTCACGCCGTCGTCGTTGAAGCGGGCTGCCATGGTGCCAAACACCGGCATCTGGTCGGTGGGGGTGGTCCAGGCTTCCTTGTTGCGCTGCACCTGTTTGCTCACATCGCGCAGGGCGTCGAGCGCGCCTTTGCGGTCAAACTTGTTGATGGCAACGAACTCGGCAAAGTCCAGCATGTCGATTTTTTCGAGCTGGCTGGCGGCGCCGAATTCGGGCGTCATGACGTACATGGGCACATCCACATGCGGCACGATGGCGGCGTCACCCTGGCCAATGCCCGAGGTTTCGACCACGATCAGATCAAAGCCGGCGACCTTGCAGGCGGCAATCACGTCGGGCAGGGCCTTGCTGATTTCACTGCCGAAGTCGCGCGTGGCCAATGACCGCATGAAAACACGTGCCCCCACGCTCCCCACTGCGTGTGGTTCGCT
>JANNXF010000140.1:0-10529 GCA_031409395.1 Polaromonas sp. | reverse complement strand
ATGAAAAGCGTGGGGGGCTTGCGGGTACACCACAAATTCAGACGCCCGGGCGGCAGCGTTGTTGCCGCCGGTATTGCTGCCGGCTTCGGCCAGCGCGTCTTTCATCTGGTTAACGGTGGTCAGCGGAATGCCGCCGTCTTGTCCGCCGTACAGGCCCAACACCGGGGCCTTGAGGCTTGCGGCCAGTTCCAGCGGGTGCTTGGGCGTCAGGGCTGACGGTGCGCCGACCAGACGGCCGTACCAGGCGACGCCCGCCTTGACGTTCTTGCTCTGCTCGGCATACAGCCAGGTGATGCGGCCACCCCAGCAAAAGCCGGTGATGCCCACTTTGTTGAGGTTGCCGCCGTTGGCACCCGCCCATTTCACCGCACCGTCCAGGTCGGCCATGACCTGGGCGTCGGGCACCTTGGACACGACTTCCGCCATCAGCTTGGCGATTTCGGTGTATTTGCTGGCATCGCCCTGACGGGCAAACAAATCAGGTGCCACCGCCAGATAACCAGCTTTGGCAAAGCGGCGGGCGGTGTCGGCAATGTATTCGTGCACGCCAAAGATTTCCTGAATCACCAGAATCACAGGCAGGTTTTTCTTGCCCTCAGGTGCTGCGTAAAAAACGGGCACCTTAAAGCCATTGACCTCGAAGGTGGCCTGGCCGGTTCGCAGCCCGTCAGCAGGCGTTTTGATGGCCGTTTGCGCCATGATGGGCATGGCGGTGGCGGCGTATCCCACCCCCAGCGCCGCTTTCAGGGCGGTGCGGCGGCTGGCGCCGGCTTCGGTTGACTGCCCGGGGAGCAAGGCGTCAAAGTCGGTTTTCTGGTCATGGTTGAGCATGTTGATTCCTAAAGAATGAGAGGGATTCATTGAGAAGCGGATGCCGAACGGCAAACCTGCACAGTCTATGCGGTCACGAAAATTCTTGCTGGTAATGGGCGATACCGGCGGGTATACATGCAAAAATTGCTTTTGCTTTGGCCCTCTGAAGTTCAAACCGCTCGCTCTTAGATGTCGAAGGTCAAGGGCAAGAATTGAATGCCAGACCGTGCCGATTGACAAGCTCAACGAATGACTATAACTGGCTAGACCAGAAAGAAAATCATGAAAAATATATGTCTGTTCGCCGCTTTTTTTCTTCAACTTGCGTTTGCCAGCCCTAGCTTTTCACAGGACACCAACAACAGGTTGATCGCCGCCACAAAGCTGGCTTCAGATTTACAGTTTCCCGAAAAAGTGAGTGCTTTTTCTTTTTTCAGCACACCCGAAATGGCACTTTACAAACCAGAAGGCGACGGACCGTTTCCGGCGCTGGTGTTGATGCATCAATGCGGAGGATTGGGCAGCGGCACGCGAAACAACCAGTCGATGCTGCAATGGGCAAAGACCGCGGTGAGCCGGGGCTACGTCGCCTTGGTCATCGACAGCCTGGGACCAAGAGGTGTCAGCTCAGTTTGCATGGGTGTTCAAGGCGGCGTCAACTTTCCACGCGGCACGCGCGACGCCTTGCAGGCTGGTGATCACCTGCGCAAGATGGCTTTTGTGGACAAGGAGCGCATCGCGCTGGCGGGTTTTTCCTGGGGCGGCATGAACGCGGCGCTGGCCAGCAGCCAGGCATGGGGGAAAGGGCTGGCCGAAAAAGGCCGATTTACGGCAGCGGTGGCGTTTTACCCTGGTTGCTTTGCCATTCGCCCAGCGTCCGGTAGTTCTTACGAGATCATTCACCCTGACATTGACCGGCCACTGTTGGTGCTGATGGGCGACAAGGACAATGAGACACCACCCGAAGAATGCACCAGTCGGCTGCAGTTAGCAAAACAAGCGGGCGCACCGGTTGAATGGCATGTTTACCCGGGTGCCACCCACTGCTGGGACTGCAAGCACCTCAACAACTTCAGCAAGGTGGATTTTCGCGGCGCGCAGGTCAGGTACCTTTACGACGAAAACGTGACGAAAGACTCCGAACAACGGATGTTCGAGTTTCTGGAAAGGTCCATGCCCTTGAAACAGCCAAAACCGCCCGCCTCCTGACCGCGTCAGTGCGCCTTCTCCCAATTCGGCCCAAAACCAATCTCTGCCAGCAAAGGCACATTGAGGTCAGCCACACCGGCCATCAGGCGCGGAATCTCGCTTCTGACCCATTCAACTTCGGCCTCGGGCACCTCTAACACCAGTTCGTCGTGCACCTGCATGATCATTTTGGTGCCGCGTTTTTCGTCTTCCAGCACCTGCTGTACCTTGTTCATGCTGAGCTTGATGAGGTCTGCCGCCGTGCCTTGCATGGGCGCGTTGATGGCGGCACGCCCGGCACCGCCACGGCGCGGGCCGTTGGGAGAATTGATTTCAGGCAAAACCGAAATATTGGGAATCAATCGCGCTTACGACGCTACGCGGAATTTTTTAATGCCGCCCATAAAGCGTGACCTATCGACCAGCATCATGTGCGGTACTGTCAACGCGGCGAGTGATACGAAAACCAGCTGCATCACGCGCGTGTCCAGCGATGCGTCCTTCAGAAAATACCACCCGGCGGCTGCACCTGTCAGGGTCAATAAAAATGGCGGCATTGCGGTTTGAAACAAATGGCGAAAAGATTGATGCTCCGCGAGTTCTCGAGTCCTCAAAATGTGTCGCAAGCCATGCATGCCGCAAAAGTACATACTGAAAGCCAGCAGCGGCGACGCAACGATTGCCAGGGCCGAGACTGAAAGCATCTCAAGGCTGGTGACCCAGTTTTTTTTTGCATGGCGGGCAGCAACCAGCAAGGTGGCCAACAACCATGGAAACGCAATCCAGTGCAGGGCGTCCGCTGATATTGCAGCCGCCTCGGCACCTGCGAGCATAGAAAACAGCGCCGTGACTTCCTGAACGTGCAAAAGTGCCGGGAAAACGATAACGGCACCCCCATAAATACCCCGAAAAATCGGCGGTGTGTGCACAACTGGATCGCCAGCAAAGTGAAAAGCTGAAACGGCCAGGAAGCCCACTAAAAAAATTAGCGGCATCGTTACCCACACGGATACCACCATGGCGGCCAACCCCACATAGGCCACCGCAAACACTGCCCATGTCCAGTAGGAATGCATACGGAAAAAATGCCGTACGTAGAGTGTGTCAAGCGCGCCATGCGGGACGCCCAGAAACAAAATCACCAGTGCAAGCACCAGTAGTTCTGCCTGCGAATCTCCTTTTAGAAAGAGCGTATGAGCGAGTATCAACAGCCATGCGCCCGCACTAAATGCAATGCCTTGAGTCCTGATAACAGCCGACATGCTCATCCGTTTTGCCCTGCTGCCAGACGGCTGTCCGAGGTTGCCCGCTTACTTGACAGCTGCTTGATAAACGGCCAAGGAGGTAGCGCCGCAATTACGGCCAGGTAATCCAGCAAGCCGCCCTCGCCACTCAAAAAACGAATTACCCGCGAGCTATCTGCGTTGCCAAATAACGAACAAAACAGGTCCCCAGCTTTGTCTGGCTGGACACGCATTACCTTTAAAAAAAGATGATCCATGGCTTGAAGGACAGCCGGGTCGGGGGCATGTCCGATAGGGAGAGCACCCGCTAAAACTGCCTTTGCACATGCGTCGGCCCAAGCTTGTATCCGTTGAAAAGCAAACCCGGTACTTGACCTTGCCCCCCCCGCCATCAAGCCGGCTCGGACATAACTGCGGTCAGGATGTACTGGCAGGTTTCTCAACCCCATCGGAAGAACGCCGTGTTCAGACCGCAGAACCCGAAAAGGGGACTCCCCAACTCTTTCGGCAACAGCTGCTTCAAGCCTGGGTGCAAGGTCTTCTGGATGGAGTGGGTCGATGCCAAATACCGTAAGCTCCACCAACGCTCTGGTAGCGGTCATTGGAAGAACATAGACAAAGGGCACACAGGCCAAATCAGGCGGCAGAAAATGCATCAAATCCATGCACTCCGGATTAAACACCGGCTGGTCGCACTCAATTTCTTGCCCATAAAACGATTGCCAAAGCAACGCACAGTCCGGCTCTGGAAAAAGCTGCGGGCGGGTGTCGACCACCCTACGTGCAAAAAAAACGCCTGCGCTCGTCGTGACTCGCCAACCCCGATCAGTTTTAGTCGGTTCTGCCAGCACCGCAGTACCCAATTTGAGGCTGATGTTCTTTGCCAACGCCAAAGCCGAAAGTGACGCGCCATAAAACCTGTCGGACGGAAGCATTTGATAAGGTGTGGCGCTGCAATCCACCAGGATGTTTTGCTCGCCAGATCGCAATCGCATGGTGTTCCATTGATGTTCAACACAATGGCTGCTGGATGCTGCGTTAGTTCTCCAAAAGCACCAAGTACGGTCATTCGTATAGTGGCTGCGGCTTTCCACTACAAGCGCTTCGAGGCTGGACGATGCCGCAACGGCCAGTCGCGTTGCAAGGCTAAGCCCTGCGCACCCACCCCCCAGAATAATCAGGTCAAAGGTACTAGACATGATGTGCGCTTGGCGGGTCTCCGCACCTAAAGATGCCGGAAAATGCGCGGTGCAGTTGAGCATCATGTTGCTTTGATGGAGACCAGAAGGACGGTTTGAAGGGTACCGCCACCAGCGCTTGCAGCGTCAATGCCATTTTTGCACTGGCCGGGACCACCGTGCGACCAAGCCAATAGGCACTGCCCTGCCGCCGCAGCCGAATCCCGATGGCGCGGTAAACGCGCGCTGCTGACAGAATGCCGCTGCGCGTTCCGGCGGGCAAGTAAGCCAAACCAAGCTCACCGCTCAGGTAATAACGGTCCGCCATATCGAGCAATGTCTCGACACACTTTCGGACGCGGGGTTGCAGGGTCTCAGCGGGATACACAAGTGCTTGTGGCTCGAGAGTACCGACCAAGGTGGCGGGAAGATAACGACGTCCGATTAAGCCGTCGGCGGCGATATCTCGACAAATGTTGGTTAGTTGCATGGCGATCCCAAGATCCACTGCAAACGGTAAAGCTGCAGCATCCTTGCTGTCAAGCACCTTGCACATCATCAAACCTACCGTACCCGCGACCTGATAGCAATAGCGGAGTAAGGCATCCTCATCCGCAACGCGAACTAGTCCTAAATCGGATGTCACACCTGCGATCAGCTCCAGAACTACAGTGCTTCCGATGCCGCATTCCTGCATCAGATCAATGCCATCCTGAATCACCGGGTTCGCAGATTCTCCCTTTGCAACATCTTCAGCAACGCGCGCCAAGGCTATCCCTCCAGACTCTGCAGACGTGGCCTCGTCGGCGAGGTCGTCAATGAACCTGCAAAAACTGTAGAGCCGGGTCGCCCTTGAAGCATGCACGGGGCCCATCAGACGTCGGGCCCAGTAAAACGTTTTACCTTTTTGTGCCAGCGTAATCTCTGCTTTTTGAAAAGCCAATTCGGCCGCACTGTTAATCTTCAAATTCATCGGACACCACCTTGCACAACGCCAGGACTGGGCCGCAGTTCAGGCACCAGGGTATCGAGCACCTTGGCTGAACACAAAACGCCGGGAACACCAGCGCCTGGGTGGGTTCCGGCACCGACAAGGTAAAGATTCTTAATCCCTTCAGCTCGATTGTGAAAACGAAACCAGGCGGACTGACGAAACAGGGGCGCAACCGAGAAACCTGCTCCATGCTCACTGAGATAGTCCTTCTTGAAGTCTTCTGGAGTCATAAAGAACTCTTCGGTGATGGTCGAGGAAAGATCAGGAAGAATGGTTTTCCCAAGCGCAGCAACGATACGGTCTCTCAGTCGCGGCGCCTCTTTGGACCAGTCAACGCCGCCCTTCAGGTTAGGGACTGGGCACAACACGTAAAAACTGTCGCAACCGGCTGGTGCAAAACTTTCGTCGGTTGCCGTTGGCCGATGAAGATAAAGCGAAAAATCTTCAGACAAGGTCTTTTGATGGAAGATGTCGTCAAGCAACTCTCGGTAGCGCTCGCCCATCCAGATGGTGTGATGGGCAACGTCGGGGTAGGTCCTTGTTGTGCCGAAATAAAGAACAAAAAGGCCCATCGAGAACTCGGCGGCACCAAGCTTGAGCCGCGTTGCTTTGGCTTGGCTTGCTGGGCTGACCATGTGACCATACAGATGCGCGGGATCTGCATTTGACACGATCAAATCAGCTGCCATGAAGCGCCCATTTTCCAATATGACACCCTTTGCCACACCATGCTCTATCTGCAGCGTTGCAACTGTTGTGTTCAGTTCAATCTTCACACCCTGGCGAACCATCAAACCTCCCAGTGCATCGGTAATGGCTGCTGTTCCGCCCATCGCAAAATGCACACCAAAAGCTCGCTCAAGGTAATGAATCAGGCCGTAAATACTGGTTGTGTCAAACGGATTTCCTCCTACCAGCAAGGGCTGGATTGAGAACGCCTGACGCAACTTTGGACTGCTGAGGTAGCGGGACACGAGCTGCCAAACAGTCTCATAACTGCGCAGCCCGATCAGTCGGGGTATTTGCGACAGCATGGTTGTGAAACGGTCAAACGGCTGGGCCGAAAGCTCCGTGAATCCCACATCAAAAATGCGTTTGGACTGCGCCAAAAGTTCCTGATAACCATCACAGTCGCGCGGTTCGATACGGGCTATTTCCGCCAGTGTTTCCTCCAGTGTTCCGCCGTAGTCGAATGTGTCCCCATCAGCGAAATAAAAGCGATACCAGGGCTTAAGTGGCACCAAGGTAACGTGATCAGAAAACTTTTCGTCAAACAAGGCGAACAATTCGTCAAACAAAAACGGTGCGGTGATCACAGTCGGCCCCGCGTCGTGTCGAAAACCATTGCGTTCGAACACTTGTGCCCGCCCGCCGATCTGCTTGCACCGGTCGATCACCGTGACTTCATACCCCTTCGCCCGCAGGCGCAGGGCTGCTGCAATACCGCCAAATCCAGCCCCTACGACAAGTGCTTGCATCAGACCGGCTCCACTGTCAAAACTGAATTCATGCTTTCCGCCAATTTGAGAAAAAGCGCTCCCGCGCCACAAGGCAGCCGCCTGGCGGCCACTGAAGACGCCTGTAGGTGTTGAAGACCGACCCTTTTTGCTGCAGCGCGCGTGTCGCCACGGTAGCCTGCAGCCTGCAGCACAAAAACGATATTGAGTGTTGGCACGCCCCCAGCGCGCTCTTGGTCCTGGCTTGCATCAAGCAAGTCGTCTGCAATCTGATAGCCGACAGCAAATGCATCGGCAGCCTGTTTTGCATCCGGTATGGACGCCTCAAGCCCGGCAGCCAGCAGCACGAGTTCGACCGGCAAACCCAATAAAGCACCCGACTTGGCGGTGGCTATTGCGAGGTACTGATCAAGGCTGGTGACCCGAATTGTCCCGTGCGCTAGATCTGCACACTGGCCGTTGATAGCGGCAGCACAACGCCCATGCACCAGCGCCATCATGGAAGGTAGCAGTTGGACATTGCTGAACCTGGCCAGTACCGCATAGGCCGCAGACAACAAGAAATCCCCGGAACAGATCGCTACATGACCGCCATATTTGGCCCACACCGTCTGCTTCCCACGCCTAAGCTCGTCCTGATCCTGCAGATCGTCGTGAATAAGTGAGGCGTTATGCAACAGTTCAGCAGCAGCAGCAATACAGGATATGTCAGCCGCTGGCAGGCCAAGGGCCAAACCAGCGTTGACACTCAGGCGCGCTCTGATGCGCTGCCCTCCTGTTCCCAAGTGATACGCAGCAGCGGTCTTTGCGGGCGACAGGGCGAGGGATTGTGCAACTTCGGTTACCCCGATAGCTTCGAACATGAGGTGTTCCACCGAGTGAAGCACGTCATCAATCCGATTTTCCAGATTGCTGGGTGCAACGGAAACCTTTGCAAGCATGGATTTACTCCGTTCGGAACTGACTATGCAAGAAAGGATTGCCTGACCGCTCGATTCCCCGCAACCGGGTCAAGCAAGCAAGCCTAAAGCAATCCTTTGGCCACCGTAACTTCAGTTACTTTTTAGCCGCATTTTCAGTTTCGCTGACCGCTACAGACCAGATGATCAAGCCGAAGGCAATCTTGTTCAAAACATCAGCCAGGTTATAGATGATGTTGAGTGCATTCATGCTGTCAGAAGCGTTGGAACCTGTCAGGTAGCCAAAGAAATAACCCACCGGGTAAATAGCCCAGCCAATGGTTACGATCCAGCGCATGGAGTTGAAGGCGGACTGCACTGCTGGTGGTGCACTTTGAGCGTTGATTTTGCTGGCTTGACCCATGAAAATCTCGTACAAGATGTAAGCCCATCCAGCCATGCCAATGATGAATGCAGGCCACACAGCCATGTATCCTGCTTCACCCAGATAGCCACCGATCAACATCACGAACGTGCCCACCATCAGACGCCAAAACACGCCAACTGGTACTTTGGTAATGGCCGACAGAATCAGATAAAACTCAATCATCAACAGTGGAACGGTGATGAGCCAGTCGATATAACGAAAGACCGTAGGCGTTGAGCCTGTCGAGACCCACACTTCGCGCATGTAAAAATAATGCACAGCGGCGACTAGAGTGACCAAGCCAGAAACTGTCAGTGATGTTTTCCATTTCGCGGAAACACGATCCCGCTCCAGAAAGAAAAACACCGTCGAGGCAATGAGTGCCATCGAAATAAGCCAGAAAGAAATTCCGACGAAGTCATCAGGCTTGAGCACAGCGCTTGAAGAAGCTGCAACAGCCGGGCTGGCAGCAATAGCCAATAAAGAACCAAAACCTGAAAAAAGAGCTGCTTTTGACGAAATTGGATTAAAAATCATGCGGGTCTCCCTAAAAATGCATGACCAGTTGATATCGAAGAATTGTTTAATTCTTCACCTGTCATGATTTCAGTGATCCCGCAAGAATGCAGCTCCAGACTAACCGCGACGATTCAGTTTAACTAGATACCGGTCAGTCGCGACTCTGGGCAAAGCCAATACCAGAGTTGGAATTAGGGGGATGTGTCAAGCCGGGCTAGTGCGCTTTTTCCCAGTTTTCACCAAAGCCAATCTCGGCCAGCAAAGGCACTTTCAGGTCAGCCACACCGGCCATCAGGCGCGGAATCTCGGTTCTGACCCATTCAACTTCTGCCTCGGGCACTTCAAACACCAGCTCGTCGTGCACCTGCATGATCATTTTGGTGCTGCGTTTTTCGCCGTCCAGCACCTGCTGCACCTTGACCATGCTGAGCTTGATGAGGTCGGCCGCCGTGCCCTGCATGGGTGCGTTGATGGCCTGGCGCTCAGCGGCTTTTTTGCGCGGCCCGTTGCCGCCATTGATCTCGGACAGGTACAGGCGCCTGCCAAACACCGTCTCCACAAAACGGTTCTCGCGGGCAAACACCACGGTCTGTTCCATGTAGTTTTTGACACCGGGGTAGCGCTGGAAATATTTGTCGATGTAAGTGGCCGCGGCCTTGGTTTCAATGCCCAGGTTTTTGGCCAGGCCGAAGCTGCTCATGCCGTAGATCAGGCCGAAGTTGATGACCTTGGCGTAACGCCGCTGCTCGCTGCTGACTTGGGTCACGTCCACGCCAAACACTTCGGCGGCAGTCGCGCGGTGCACATCCAGGCCGTCGGTGAAAGCGCTCAACAGAGCTTCGTCACCGCTGATGTGCGCCATGATGCGCAGCTCGATCTGCGAATAGTCGGCGCTGGCAATCACGCTGCCGGCGGGTGCCACAAAAGCCTCACGCACACGCCGGCCCTCGGCCGTCCGGACCGGGATGTTTTGCAGATTCGGGTCGTTGCTCGACAAACGCCCGGTGACGGCCACCGCCTGCGCGTAATGCGTGTGCACCCTGCCGGTTCTGGGGTGGGCCAGTTGCGCCAGCTTGTCGGTGTAGGTGCCCTTGAGCTTGCTCAGTGACCGGTGCTCCAGCAGCTTGGCCGGCAGCGGGTAGTCTTCGGCCAGCTTTTCCAGCACTTCTTCGTCGGTGCTGCGCGCGCCGCTCGGGGTTTTCTTGATGACCGGCATGCCCAGCTTGTCGAAGAAAATTTCACCCAGCTGTTTGGGGCTGCCCAGGTTGAAGGGCTGGCCGGCGATTTCGTAAGCCTCAGCCTCCAGCTGCAAAATGCGCTGGCCCAGCTCGTGGCTTTGCACAGCCAGCATGGGCGCGTCAATCAGCACGCCGTTGCGCTCAATGCGGTACAGGGCTTCGCTGCTTTTGATTTCCAGACCGTAGATAAAAAGCAGCTTGTCGTTCGCCTGCAGCCGGGGCCACAGCACGCGGTGCACCTCCAGCGTCATGTCAGAGTCTTCGCACGAGTATTCGGCGGCCTTGGCAATGTCAACCTGGTTGAACCTGATCTGGTGCGCGCCCTTGCCGCACAGGTCTTCGTAGTTGATGCCGCTGCGGCCCAGGTGGCGCTTGGCCAGGCTGCTCAGGCCATGTGGCTCGTTGACTTCCAGCACATAGCTTTGCAGCATGGTGTCGTGGGCGTAGCCCTGCACCTCGATGCCGTGGTTGGCAAACACATGGCGGTCGTACTTGATGTGCTGGCCGAGCTTGGCTTTGGCCGGGTTTTCAAGCCAGGGCTTGAGGCGCGCCAGCACTTCGTCGCGCGGCAG
>JANNXF010000139.1:0-23750 GCA_031409395.1 Polaromonas sp. | reverse complement strand
GGTTTTACCGCGGCATCATGAACAAGCTGGCCGACATTGAAACGCTGCAACCCGAGACCGCCGTGTTTGTCGACGATATGCGGGCCCTGGCGCGGCAGTTCCAGTTTGAAGCCATGAGCCGCCAGCTCACGCAACCGGAGGCTCACCATGCGCAGCGTCCCTGATAGTCCCACTGTTCCCAGCGTTTCACTGCACCGCACGCTGGACCGCGCCAACAGCGACGTGGTGCTGATCGTCGACGACGTGCCCGACAACCTCTCGGTGCTGCACGATGCGCTTGATGAATCCGGCTACACCGTGCTGGTGGCCACCAGCGGCGAAGCCGCATTGCAGCGCGCGCTGCAGGCCCTGCCCGACATTGTGCTGCTCGACGCCATGATGCCGGGCATGGATGGCTTTGAAGTGGCCAAGCGCCTCAAGGCCACGCCTGAGACCGCCCATATTCCGATTATTTTCATGACCGGCCTGCTGGAGACCGAGTACCTGGTGGCCGCGCTCGAAGCGGGCGGTGTCGACTACGTCACCAAACCCATCAAACCCAAGGAAGTGATGGCGCGCATGGGCGTGCACCTGCAGGGCGCACGGCGCGCCAGGCTGGAGGCGCGGCAGGCGGGGCAGGCGCGCAATGCACTGGACGCGTTCGGCTACGCCAGCATCACCGTACGCATGAACGGCATGGGCGCTGAAGGCAGCAAGGGCGATGGCAAGCTGATCTGGCAAACGCCCCTGGCGCGGGATCTGCTGATGCGCTACTACGGCACCTCGGCCCCGCAAACCCCCGAACCGGTGTTGCAATGGCTGCGTCGCCATCTGGCAGATGCCACGCGGCAGATTGAGCCGCCGCGCCTGTCTGTCGAACTGGGGCCGCGCCGCCTGAGCTTGCGGCTGCACCAGCAAACGGGCGACGAAGAGGCCGATGGCAGCGGCGCCCACGGGGCCAGCGACTGGCTCATTGTGATGCGCGAAACTTCCGACGACGCGGTGGTCGAGGCCATGAGCCTGTGCTTCAAGCTCACCGCCCGCGAGGCTGAGGTGCTGTACTGGGTGGTCAAGGGAAAAATCAACCGTGACATTGCCGACATTCTGGGGGCCAGCCCGGCGACCGTGAAAAAACACCTGGAGCGCGTGTACGCCAAGCTGGGGGTTGAAACCCGCACGGCGGCTGCGGGCATGGCCATGAACCGCATCCGGCAGCTTCACCCGCAGTTTGAAGGGTGATTGGCACTAACGGTTATAATCCAACCTTCATACACGCAATAGCGTTTTAAATCACGGTGTTTTGCTTTTTTGGCCCACACAGCCTCAAAGCCTACAAACACACACCACTCTTTCCGGCATGCAGGGCTCACGGCCTTGCGCACACGAGTGGTTTACCCAGCATGGCCTTGCCCACTGCTGTTGAATTGAAACTCCACCATCGTTGATGAAACCTGTCGGCTTGGGCTACGCAAGCTGTTTATTTTTAAGCATCCACACGGGATGCACCCGTCTTGAGACCAGGCATTTGAAAATCTGGCGAAGACTTTTTAGTATTGATTTTGATGATGATTTCACACCACACCCACCCTGACCGCATGGCGGTAGGCCGGTACCTTGTTTCACCGCTGGCCAAGCCGCAGGGCGAGGGCCAGTACGCCGCTTCCGTCTCCATCCGCTCGGGCAAAGGCAGCGCCACGCATGACCGCGTGATGCGCTTTACAGGCCTGTTTGACAGCACCGCTTCGGCCCTGCAGTACGCCACCGACCACGCGCTCGGCTGGATCAAGGAACGCAGCGCACCGGCTTGCGCCTGAGAAGTTTGGGAACGGCCCCATTTCGGCTTTTAATTTCGGCTTTTAATTTTCGAGGACAATATACGCATGGCTAAAGAAGAACTGATTGAAATGCACGGGCTGGTTGACGAGGTCCTGCCCGACTCACGTTTTCGCGTCACGCTCGACAACGGTCACAAACTGGTGGCATACACCTCCGGAAAAATGCGTAAAAACCATATCCGCATTCTGGCGGGCGACCAGGTTTCGCTGGAACTGTCTCCCTACGACCTGAGCAAGGGCCGCATCACCTTCCGCCACATCGCCGGACGCGGCCCCGGCCCGGCGCCACGCCAGGCGCGCTAAAACCTGCATGCAGCAACATCGCGCCTTTTGGCGCGGGCGCTGTTGCCCAGCGCGAGACGGCGATGTGTTCCGTCTTTTTATTCAGCAGAATTTCCGGCTCTTGGGCTCCCACCCAGGTTTCGTCGTTCAGACCGGCCTCGATTGGGCATTTCAGCCCTTTGGCGTTGGGCTGTCGGTGAAGTTCGAAGCTGCCGGCTTGCGCGCCATCCAGGCCGTCAGTGACGAGCGCATGGCTTCTTCGACCGGCATGTCGATGGTGTGGACCCAGCTGGTGGGCACGAACACGGTGTAGCCGCCGATGTTGTAGCCCATGGGCAAGTACACGGCGACCCTGTCGCCGGTCAGAAAGCCTTGCGGCAGGTCGTCAAAATTGCGCCGGGTGACCAGCCCGACGACTTCCATTTCATGGCCGGGCATGCGCAGTATCACCACGCTCTGACCGCTTTGCTTGCTGGCGGGTGAAAAGTAGTCGGCAAAGCTCTTGAGCGAGGAGTAAACGCTCTTGACCACAGGCAGGTTGGTAAACGGCAGTTCGGCAAACGACAGCAGCTTTCGCACGCTTTCCTTGCTCATCAGGTAGCCAATCAGCAAAATGCCCAGCACACCCGTGACCAGCCCCAGACCCGGTATGTAGAAGCTGCCAATCAGCGGACGCAAAAACCAGAGTGCCGCGCTTTCTGTCCATGCCAGAAAGAAAAACAGCAGGTACATCGTCAGGGCAACCGGTAAAACGGTGATGAGGCCACGAAAAAAATACTTGTACAGGCGTTTCATGCAAATGGGTTTCCTGGCCTGCCGTGCACCATGCAGGCGCTGTTGCCAGCCTGCAATATAACCAATTTGAATGAACCGCCCGCCGGCGAATGGCTGATGGGGGGTGTCGGTGATTTCTTACCGCGACCGGGCATGCTGGCTGTCATTGGGCAGCCAGGGGGCGCCATAAAGTCAACAGGTCTTTCAACCAAGCCCTTTTGCAGGAGAAACACATGCCCATCATTGCCTGGCTACTCGGCGTACCCCTCAGCGTGATTTTGATCCTGATGCTGTTTGGCGTGTTTTAGAACGGCCCCAGCGGCCATGCGCCCAACGCGCAGCGGCACCACCTTCCACCAGCTCGGCAGCAGGTTTTGTACCTCGGGCCTGCTGAAACGGTCGTCAATCAGGTAGACCACGCCGCGGTCAGCGCGTGTGCGAATCACCCGCCCGGCGGCCTGCACCACCTTTTGCAGGCCAGGGTAGAGGTAGGTGTAGTCGTAGCTCTGCGCTGCGCCAAAATGGGTTGCCATGCGCGCCCGGATCTGTTCATTGACCGGATTCACCTGGGGCAAACCCAGGGTGGCGATAAAAGCCCCAATCAGGCGGTCACCGGGCAGGTCAATCCCCTCGGCAAACGCGCCGCCCAGCACGGCAAAGCCGATGCCCTGGCCGCTGGCGGTGAAGCGCGCCAGAAACGCGTCGCGCTCCGGCTCGTTCATCTGGCGGGTCTGCTGCCACACTGCAATACCGGGGTAGCGATGCACAAACAGCGTGGCCAGCTGCTGCAGGTAGTCATAACTGCTTGAAAACGCCAGATAGTTGCCTGGCGCAGCGGCAAATTGCCGCGCCATCAGGTCGACAATGGGCGAGAGTGAATGTCCCCGGTGCTGGTAGCGGGTTGACACATCGCTGACCACCTGCACCGACAGCTGGTCGGCCTCAAACGGCGATTGCACATCCACCCAGGCGGTATTGCCGGGCAGGCCCAGCGTGTTGGCGTAGTAGTTTTGCGGGCTCAGGGTGGCTGAAAACAGGGCCACCGAACGGGCGGCGGCAAAGCGCGGGGCCAAAAACGGTGCAGGCACCACGTTGCGGATGCACAGCAGGGTGTCTGGCGCGTCAGTCAGCAGGGCGGCACCTGCAAGGTCCCCGGCCGTTGTACCGTCCCGCGTGATGTCAAACAGCGAGTGCTCGCCAAAGCTGTCGGCCATGCGCGAAAAATGCAGTGCCTCGAAGTAAAAACCCTGCAATTGCGCGTCCATGTGTGTGGGGTTGGCGGCCCGGTCGTCGCTGATGGCGGTCAGTAGCTGTTGCAGGCACTGCACAAATTTGGCAGGCAGTTCGGCATGCACCTGGTAGGCCTCGCCCGCATCACCGGCCTGCAGGTTTTGCAACTCACCCCAGGCCCGCTGCAGGCGCTGCAGCGGACGTTTCAAACCTGGCGGAGCCGAGTGCTGCAGCAGGGCCAAATCGGCCTGGTTGAGACTGGCTGAATACATTTTTCGGGCGCGTTCGACCAGGTTGTGCGCTTCATCGACCAGCACGCTGACGCGCCACTGGTTGCCTACTGTCAGCGTGTGCAGCATGGCGCTGGTGTCAAAGTAGTAGTTGTAGTCGCCCACCACCACGTCGCTCCAGTGCACCAGGTCCTGGCTCAGGTAGTAAGGACACACGCCGTGCGCCAGTGCCACGCTGCGCAGCGCCTTTTTGTCGAGCAGGCCGGCAGACTCTGCCATGGCGGCACTGCGCGCCGCTGGCAAGCGGTCATAAAAGCCCCGGGCCAGCGGGCAGGCGTCGCCGTGGCAGGCTTTGTCAGGGTGTTCGCAGGCCTTGCTTTTGGCCACCAGTTCCAGCGCCCGCAGGGGCAGGGCGGGGGCGCTGGTTTTAATCAGGGCCAGCGCGTCCAGTGCCAGTGCGCGCCCCGAGGTTTTGGCGGTCAAAAAAAACATCTTGTCCAGGCTTTGCGCGGGTACCGACTTCAGCAGGGGAAACACCGTGCCTATGGTTTTGCCAATGCCGGTGGGGGCCTGCGCCATCAGGCAGCGGCCCCGACTGGCTGATTTGTAGACCGCTTCGGCCAGCGCGCGCTGGCCCGGGCGAAAGCTGCTGTGCGGAAAGCCCAGAGCCGCCAGGCCTGTGTTGCGGGCGTTGCGGTGCGCCATTTCTTGCCGCGCCCAGTGCAAAAAAGTCTCGCACCGGCTTTCAAAGCAGGCCTTCAGTGTGTCGGCGGCAAACAGCTCGGTCAGCAGCGTTTCCTGCAGGGTGCTGATGTCAAAGTACACCAGCGCCAGCCGCAGCTCCGTGAGCCCGAGCTTCTGGCACAGCAGCCAGCCATACACCTTGACCTGCGCCCAGTGCAGTTGCCGGTGGTTGTCGGGCATGGCCGCCAGATCACCCCGGAAGGTCTTGACCTCTTCCAGCTGGTTTTGGTCGGGGTCGTAGCCGTCAGCGCGGCCGCGCACCTGCAGCTCCTTGTAGTCACCCGTCAAGCTGACTTCGCTCTGGTAGCTGGCGTCGCGGCGCGATGCGACCAGCATGTGGCCGGCCATGCCTTCCTGCGCGGACGGCGAGGGGGTGAAGCGCAAGTCCAGGTCGCCATGCCTGGCGGTGAACTCACACAGCGCCCGCACGGTCACGCCGTAGGTCAGTCGGGGTTCGGTCATCAAGAGGGCGCGTCTGGGTCAGTCACCTGGCTATTTCATCACGCCTGTGCAAAGTGCGGCTCCTGCAGGCCGTAGTAGGCCGGCGGAGTGCAGCGCATGGCAAGCCTGTTCGGCCTGCAATTCGCTATGTATTTGATAGCTGCTTGCGCCCGTGATGATTGGGCAAAAGGCATTATTCTTATATGAAGCCTGGCCCATCCCGGCTTCGGTCATTTTTCAGACGGCGCCATTCGACGGATGGGGCTGGATGGGGACAGGTGGATGTTGCTGGCTGCTAGAGGCGACCCAGGTCCTGAATCGCATCCACAATCATGCTGCTGCCGATGGCGATGAGCAAAATGTCACTGGCCACGCGGACATATTTGTGGCCGGCAGGGGGCGTACCCAACTGGAGCACCACGGCCTGCGGCACGGCGTAATAGACCACGTCACGGGGCAGTGGCTGGCCCACGGCCCATTTTTTGGCCTGTCCCGGTGGCATGCAGTCGTTGTTCTTTTTGGCCAGACCCGGGGGGCATTTGCCAACGCGGTATTGCTGGCCGTAATAGTCCCGTATCACCACGCGCTGCTGATCTACAAAATAGCCACCCACCCGCACATCGGCTTGTGATTCATGGCCTTTGTAGCCGTGTTTTTCCTTTTTGTCCTTTTTGTCTTTGCCTTGGCCTGCCCATTCGGGCTTTTCGGCCAAGGCTGGGCCAGCTGCCAGCGTGGTGATCAAAACCATCGCGCTTAGTCGGATGAGGGAGAGGGGTCGTAAGTTCATGGGTTTACCTTTTAAGGGTTGGGCGGCTGTCGTCAACCTTAGAACGCCGCTCGACGCGGCCGGTTGTCAGACCCTGGCCGGCTGGACCAGTGTCGCGCGCTTGTCCTACACGCTGCTGGTTGCTGGTTGCTGGCTAGTGCGCCGGCGCGGCGGGTCTTTCACCGTTCATGGCGCGAGTAAATTCTGCCAGCGACAGCATGTTGTCCTGGTTGGTATCCGCTTCGGTGAAGTATTTGGCGACCTTGCGGAAACCCGCAGCTTCTTCCCGGCTGATTTTTCCGTCCTTGTTGGCGTCCATGTAGGCAAAGGCGCGCTCTATGTCTTTGGCGGCATATTTGGGTTTGGCCGCAAGCGAAGGGGCAGCCGCAGAGGCCGCCACGGCGGGCGGTACCCCGGTGTCGGCTACAGCGGCCGCCTGCGACGCTGCGGGGCCAGGCATGGCCACGGCAGGCTCCTGAGCCTGCGCCCGCACGTTCGGGGCCAGCAGGGCTGCCGCAGCGCCCAGGGTGAGTGCCGCCAGGCGCAGGGACACCCGATGCGCCGCCCAAGGCGAAGGCGGGCGTTGTGAAGCCTGTCGGCTGGCGGTGAAGGCGGGCTTGAAGGGAGTGGCTGGGGTCATATTTTGGGGGGAGGGTACGGTTGGCCCGGGCATTCACTTAAACAGGCGCAATGGTTTGGGGTAGCCAGATGCCGCTGGGGCCATGCCGGCACATGTCCACATTAGACCGCCATCCAGCGCCAGACGCCCTGGCCGTTGCAAACCCTTTCACCGCTTGACACCTGCAGGCGCGCCAGACACATTTCTTTGCAGGCTGCGGCGCGGCCAGCGCATCGCGACATGCCGTCTGACAGCCGAAAAAAAGCCGCCCGGGTGGGCGGCTTTTTGTGCATATCCAACCGCGTTTAAAACGCCAGCTTGATCTCGAAAATCGCGGTGGTGCCGCTGGTCTCGTTGCCCACAATCAGCAGTGGCTTTCCGTTGGGCGATTGCGCGGCAGTCACCACGGTCAGTCCTTCCGGGCCCCTGTCACCGGTGGCGCCGGTTCGGGTGTTGATGTAGCTTGCGTAGACCGGCGCAGCCGGGTTGCTGACGTCATACACCATCACGCCGCCAAACCGTTCCAGGCCAATAAACGCAAAGGTCTTGCTGCCAAAGGTCGCGACCGCTACGCCCTCGGGCTCCGGGCCCTTGGCGGGGCTGCGGTCGTCAAGCGTGTTGTTGTCGCTGCTGGCATTGAACGTCAGTGCCGGGCTCAGCGCAGCGGTGCGTACCTCAAACTGGTCACCGGAATCAAAGACCCGCTTGCCGTCGGCCGTCCAGATACTGAAAGAGCGGCCTCCAAAGGCCAGGATTTCATTGCACTGGCCGGCGGCGTTCTTGCCATTGCGACCGCCGTTGGGAAAAGCGGTGACACGCAGGCGGCCCAGGTTGGAGTCCATCGCCAGGGTGGTGTTGTTGCCAAAAACGGCGGGGTCCATGCCGGCGGTGCAGTACTCGCGCACCCGCAGGTCCTCGCGGCCTTCCTTGTTGATGCCCACGTACTCGCGGGCATCGCCCTCGTTGGCCGTGATCAGGTAGGTCTGCCCGCCCGCGGTGTAGCTGGCAATCGCGTCGGGCATGTACATGCCCTTGATCGGGTAGGGCTTGATCAGCACGGCCGGTGTGCCGGTGTTGGTGTTGCTGCCGCCGTCTTCGTTGCTGACGTCCAGACCCATGCCGGGCAGGCTGTGGTCTTTCAGTCCCAGCGGCAGGATGGCCGTGACTTTTTTGCTGGCAATGTCCACCACTGCCATCGCATTGTTTTCTTGCAGCGTGACATAGGCGGTGCGGCTGTCGCCAGACACGGCGATGTACTCTGGCTCCAGGTCCTGGGCCACTGTGGCACCGGGGCCGAAAATACGCACACCGGCCGTTTGCAGGCGGTCTATCTGGCTGTTGTAGGCGTTAAAGCCGGCCGTGCTCACCGTTGCTTTCACCGCCTCTGTGGTGGGCGACAAGCCCGTCACTTCGATGATGCTGATGGAGCCCTCCGGGTCAACCGAGTCGGGCTGGCCATAGCTGTTGGGTTCGCCCTCATTGGCGACCAGCAGATGGCGGCCGTCAGGCGTGAAAACCACCATGTCCGGCAATGCGCCCACGGTGGCGTTGCCCACTACGCCCAGGTTGTCGGCGCGCAGAAAAACAATGCGGCCCGGGCTGGTTTTGGGGTCGGCTTCTACCGCCAGCGCCACCACACCGTTGTACACGGCCACGCTGTTGACGCCGCCTGCGCCTGCGCCAAAGGCGGTTTTGCCCACGGTGGCAATCTGTTTGGGGGCAGCCGGGTTGCTGATATCCAGCACGTCGACCGAGCCCAGCGCGCCGTTGATGACAAACAGACGCTTGCTGAGCGGGTCGTAAGCCGTGATCTCGGCCGATGACGCACCGCCGCTATGGGTAAAACCGCCAATTTTTTCCAGCGACACATTGGCTGGCGTCGGACCAGTCGATGCAGTCATTGGGGATGTGCTGCTGGCGCAAGCCACCAGCAAAGATGCCGCAGCGGCGGCGGCGATGCCCAGCAGTCGCAACCTGAAAAGTGGGGAGATTTTGCCAAGCATGGTGATCCGTTTTCTCAAAGGGGGTGATTGAAAGCCAAAACCTTTCAATTATGTGCAGCCGTGTGTCAATTTCATGACAGTGCCCGATGGGCTGGCCTTCGCTTTACTTCATTTCAGGCAGGGCCCGCATGAGCGGCATACGCCACCCGGCGTATTCCCCAATCCCCTTGCGGTGCCCAGAATGCACTCATCGCTGCAGAAAACCTGATTTCAGGCGCCAATGGATCCGTTCCAGAAACGGCAGCGAGATGCAACACACCACACTACCGGAGAAGCACCTATGCAAAGTTCGAATTCACGTCGCTTTACGCTTAAAGCGCTGACGGCCGCAGTCGCCTTGACGGGTCTTTCCATCATCCCGGCGCACGCCGCAGACACCATCAAGGTGGGTATTTTGCACAGCCTGTCGGGCACCATGGCCATTTCTGAAACGGTGCTGAAAGACACGGTGCTCATGGCGATTGACGAGATCAATGCCAAAGGTGGCGTACTCGGCAAAAAGCTCGAACCCGTAGTGGTTGACCCGGCGTCGAACTGGCCGCTTTTTGCTGAAAAAGCCAAGCAACTGCTCGGCCAGGACAAGGTTGCCGTGATTTTTGGCTGCTGGACGTCTGTTTCGCGCAAGTCGGTGCTGCCCGTGGTCGAGGAAATGAACGGCCTGCTGTACTACCCCGTGCAGTACGAGGGCGAAGAGTTGAGCAAGAACGTGTTTTACACCGGTGCGGCACCTAACCAGCAGGCGATTCCGGCGGTTGACTATTTGATGAGCAAAGCCGGTGGCGGCGCCAAGCGCTGGGTGCTGCTGGGCACTGACTATGTGTACCCACGCACCACCAACAAAATCCTGCGCGCCTACCTGAAAAGCAAGGGTGTCAAAGACACCGACATCGACGAAAAATACACACCGTTTGGCCACAGTGACTACCAGACCATCGTGGCTGACGTGAAGAAATTCTCGCAGGGCGGTAAAACTGCCGTGGTGTCCACCATCAATGGTGACTCCAACGTGCCGTTTTACAAAGAGCTGGGCAATGCCGGCCTGAAGGCCAAAGACGTGCCTGTTGTGGCTTTCTCGGTGGGTGAAGAAGAGCTGCGTGGTGTTGACACCAAGCCGCTGGTCGGTCACCTGGCCGCCTGGAACTACTTCATGTCGATCAAGAGCCCGGCCAATACCGAGTTCATCAACAAATGGTCGGCTTACGCCAAAGCCAAAAAGCTCCCCGGCTCAGACCGGCCTTTGACCAATGACCCAATGGAAGCCACTTACATCGGCATCAACATGTGGAAGCAGGCCGTTGAAAAAGCCAAGTCCACCGACACCGACAAAGTGATTGCCGCCATGGCGGGCCAGACCTTCAATGCACCTTCGGGCATTGTCAGCAAGATGGATGAAAAAAACCACCACCTGCACAAGTCGGTGTTCATTGGCGAGATCAAGGCCGACGGCCAGTTCAATGTGGTGTGGAAAACACCAGGCCCCGTGCGCGCCATGCCGTGGAGCCCGTTCATCGAGGGCAATGCCTCCAAGCCCAACGAGCCTGCCAAGAGTGCCGCTGTAGCGGCCAAATAAAAATGTCACCGCAAGGCTGACAAGTGGAGGGTGCGGGCCGCACCGGTTAGCAGCCGGTGCGGCTTTGCATTAAACCCTGCCAGTTCCGCCAGGGCACAGTCCGGCGCGACTGGCCTTGCTTAATGATGGGGTTGTTTTTCATGTTGCTTCGATATCTGGCTCTGGTCGCTATGCTTTTGATAGCTAGTCGCGCTCATTCCCTGGGGGTAGACGATGTAAAAGGCATGGTGTTCGGTGAAACCGAGGCACGTGTGGAGGCGCTGAACAAGGCGGCAGCCCAGGCGGACGAGAAGACGGTGGCTTTCATTCAGGCGCTGTCTGACGATGCTGTCAAGACGCGGGGTGACCAGGTCTTTGTGGTCCGGGGTGATCAGGCCTTTGACCCGGTCACCGGGACCGGGAAACCTCTGCCGGCCGATGCCGAAGACGTGATCAACCCCAACCTGATGCGTGGCGAGCTCGACAACGCATTGGCGGCGCTCAAGCTGTTTCACAAAGACGAGAAGATACGTGCCAGCGCCATCAGGACGCTGGCCGGTGACAGCGACGAAGCGCGTCTGCCACTGATCGAAAAGGCCTACGCCGCCGAGGCGGTGCCTGAACTGAAAAACCAGCTGGCGCTGATGCGTGCAGCCATTTTTCTGGGCAGCAGCGACAAGGCTCGGCGCCTGGAAGCTGCTACGCAACTGGCCGCCAGCAAAAACCCCACCACCAAAACCGTGCTGATCGAGCGCCTCGGCCTTGAAGCTGACGCAGACGTGAAAGTGGCCCTGCAGGCAGCCTTGACCAAGGTAGAGGCGTCGCTTGCCTGGGGCGACAAGCTGGGCGCCATTTTCAGCGGCATCAGTCTGGGCAGCATCTTGCTGCTGGTGGCGCTGGGACTGGCCATTACCTACGGCCTCATGGGCGTCATCAACATGGCGCATGGCGAGCTGATGATGATTGGCGCCTATGCCACCTATGTGGTGCAGGGCCTGTTTCAAAAATACCTGCCCGGCGCGTTCGACTGGTATTTGCTGGCCGCCGTGCCCGTGGCCTTTATGGCGGCAGCCTTGATGGGTGCGGGGCTGGAGCGCAGCGTGATCCGTTTTCTCTACGGCCGCCCGCTTGAAACATTGCTCGCCACTTGGGGCATCAGTCTGATGTTGCAGCAATTGGTGAGGTCTATTTTTGGTGCGCAGAACGTCGGTGTTGAAAACCCGGTGTGGATGAGCGGCGGCGTGCAGGTGCTGGGCAATTTGTCATTGCCCTACAACCGCCTGGTCATCATCGGTTTTGCCATTGCCGTGTTGCTGGGCATGGCCTGGCTGATCAGCAAAACCCGGCTGGGTCTGTTTGTGCGCGCCGTCACGCAAAACCGGCCGATTGCCTCGTGCATGGGGGTCAACACCGCCCGTATTGACACCTACGCATTCGCGCTTGGCTCAGGCATTGCCGGCCTGGCGGGTTGTGCATTGAGTCAGGTGGGCAATGTGGGGCCGGATTTGGGCCAGGGCTACATCGTGGACGCGTTCATGGTGGTGGTGCTGGGTGGGGTGGGCCAGCTGGCAGGTACGGTTTACGCCGCGATGGGATTGGGTATCTTGAATAAATTTCTGGAAGGCTGGACGGGCGCTGTGCTGGCCAAGATTGCCGTGCTGGTGTTCATCATCATCTTCATTCAAAAACGCCCGCAAGGCATTTTTGCCATGAAGGGCAGGAGCGCAGAAGCATGAGCACACTTTCTACTGTGGTGCTTCCCACCCAGGGCCCCTTGCTTACCCGTGCCGGCTGGAGCGCGTTCATGATGGCGCTGATCGCGGTGTGCGCTGTGGCGCCTGCGCTGAACCTCTGGGTGCCCGAGGCCAGCGCGCTCCACATGAGTACTTATGTGGTGGCGTTGCTGGGCAAAATCATGTGCTACGCCATCGCTGCGCTGGCGATGGACCTGATCTGGGGCTACACCGGCATTTTGTCGCTGGGCCATGGTGTATTTTTTGCACTGGGCGGCTATGTCATGGGCATGTACCTGATGCGCCAGATCGGACAAGACGGCAACTACAAGAGCGATTTGCCTGACTTCATGGTTTTCCTGGACTGGAAGACGCTGCCCTGGCACTGGACATTCAGTGACAGCTTTGTCGCCACCCTGCTGCTGATTGTGCTGGTGCCGGGCGTGGTGGCCTTTGTGTTTGGTTTTTTTGCGTTTCGCTCACGCATCAAGGGTGTGTATTTCTCCATCATCACGCAGGCCATGACCTTTGCCGCCATGCTGCTGTTCTTTCGCAATGAAACCGGCTTTGGCGGCAACAACGGGTTTACCGATTTCAAGCGAATTCTGAACATTCCGCTGGCCACGCCGTCGATGCGCATGACGCTGTTTGTCATGACGGGCCTGACGCTGCTGGGCTTCTTTTTGTTTGCCAAATGGCTGGTGGGCAGCAAGTTTGGCCGCGTGCTGCAGGCCATACGCGATGCCGAAACCCGGGTCATGTTCTCGGGCTACAACCCGCTGGGCTACAAGCTCACGATCTGGGTGATCTCGGCGGTGATGTGCGGTGTGGCTGGCGCGCTGTATGTGCCGCAGGTCGGCATCATCAACCCGGGTGAAATGAGCCCGGCCAACTCCATTGAAATTGCCATCTGGGCTGCTGTGGGCGGGCGCGCCAGCTTGATTGGGCCCATCGTGGGCGCCTTTATTGTCAACGGGGCCAAGAGCTGGCTGACTGTGGCCTACCCCGAATTCTGGCTGTATTTTCTGGGCGCGCTGTTCATTGGTGTGACGCTGTTTTTGCCTGATGGCGTGGTGGGGCTGGTGAAGAAACTGCGCCACAAACTGGAAGCTAAAAAATGACGCCTGATTTGCTGGAGCAAGGGGCACGCCGCGTTGAAGAGCGGATGGCCGCGCTGGCCGCCGGAAAAAACAACACCGAATCCGGGGGACGCAACGCCAGCATGGGCCGTGTGGTTGAGGCCGGCGAAGTCGACACCACCCACGGCCGCATCCTGTACCTGGAAGACGTGAGTGTCAGTTTCGACGGCTTCAAGGCCATCAACAAGCTCTCTCTCGACATTGCCCCCGGCGAGCTGCGCTGCATCATCGGCCCCAACGGCGCGGGCAAAACGACCATGATGGACATCATCACCGGCAAGACGCGACCCGACGCAGGCACGGTTTTTTTCGGCAGCACGATTGACCTGCTGCGCCACAAGGAAGCCGAGATTGCCCAGCTGGGCATTGGCCGGAAATTCCAGAAACCGACGGTGTTCGAGCAGCTCACGGTGTTTGAAAACCTGGAGCTTGCACTGAAGACCAACAAAGGCGTCAAGTCGTCGATGTTTTTCAGGCTGGACTCAATGCAGAGCGACCGGCTGGCCGAAATACTCGTCACGATTCATCTGGCAGACAGCGTGAACCGTATGGCGGGTAACCTGAGCCATGGGCAAAAGCAGTGGCTTGAAATCGGCATGCTGCTGATGCAGGACCCCAAGCTCTTGCTGCTTGACGAACCCGTGGCCGGCATGACAGACGAAGAGACCGCACGCACGGCCGAGCTGTTCCTGACGCTCAAGGGCAAGCATTCGCTGATGGTGGTGGAACACGACATGAGCTTTATCCGCACGATTTCAGAGATCGTCACGGTGCTGTGCGATGGCGCTGTGCTGGCGCAGGGAACCCTCGACGAAGTGCAGGCCAACGAAAAAGTGATTGAAGTTTATCTTGGCCGATAAACGCGAACTACCGGCCGCCCAAGGCGCAAAGGTTGCGCAGGGGACGCGAAAGTAAAACCAAATAAGTATTCATTCGGCCTTGTCCTTTATTACCCTTTTGCGTTTTTCCGAAGCCTTTGCGTACTTTGCGGCCAGTCGTCTGAATTTCAGGAACCCACAATGCTTACTGTCAAAAACGTCAACCAATATTACGGCGGCTCTCACATCCTGCGCGATGTGAGCATGGCGTCAAACCTCGGTAAAGTCACAGTCTTGCTGGGTCGCAACGGCGTTGGGAAAACCACACTGCTCAAATCCTTGATGGGGCTGATTCCGATCAAGACCGGCAGCATTGAATTTGACGGCAAGCAGATCAAGGCGTTTACACCCTACGAGCGCGCCAGGGCAGGCATTGGTTTTGTGCCCCAGGGACGGGAAATATTTGCCCGCCTCACGGTGGAAGAAAACCTGCGCATGGGCCTGGCCTACCAAAGCGCCAGCACGCCGATTCCGCCAGAGCTGTACGAGCTGTTTCCGGTACTCAGGCAAATGCTGAACCGGCGTGGTGGTGATCTGTCAGGCGGGCAACAGCAGCAGCTGGCGATTGCGCGTGCGCTGGCTGCCAAACCCAAGCTGCTGATTCTGGATGAGCCGACCGAAGGCATACAGCCCAGCATCATCAAGGACATTGGCCGCGTCATCCGCATGCTGGCGGACCGGGGCGACATGGCGATCTTGCTGGTCGAGCAGTACTACGACTTTGCGCAAGAACTGGCGGACGACTATCTGGTGATGGAGCGTGGTGAGTTCATTGCACGCGGCCTGGGCAAGCACATGGAACTTGACGGCGTGCGGCAACTGGTCGCGATTTAAGCACGCTTGAAAGTCCGCTGTTGTTTTTGCTTCCAGCGGCAGTTTCATTCAGCCCCGACTAGACAGGCCCAAAATACGCCGGCTGCTATTGCGGTGCCGGGATCACGATCAGGGTGTCAGACGACGTTTTTGGCTGAACTCGTACCGCTTTGCCGTCGGCGGGGATCACCACGGTTTCAACCTGCCGAATCACGCCGCCGCCAGCCACACTGCCTTGTGCATCGCCATGGCCCTGAATACGCGCCTGGCAGGCAATCAGGTCTTCGCCCTTCAGGACATCGCAGCGCTTCATGGCGTTGGCGGAGAACTGGCCGTCGCTGTTGCTGACTTTGCCGGCACGTTTGGCAGCGTTTGCATTATTGACTTCCGTCAGGCAGGTGGCTTTGGCCTGCTGGGTGCTGCCGTTGTGGCAGGCGGCCCGCTCGCTGTCGGCGTTGCCCGTGGCGTCTATGCCGGTCGTGCCGCTGCTTATTTGCGCGGTCGCTGCCGTGAAGGCCAGCAGTGCGGCGAGTCCGGAATAGACGAAGCTTTTACC
Source organism: Polaromonas sp. (assembly GCA_031409395.1). Taxonomy (GTDB): domain Bacteria; phylum Pseudomonadota; class Gammaproteobacteria; order Burkholderiales; family Burkholderiaceae_C; genus Polaromonas. The sequence continues at coordinate 8,179 of JANNXF010000139.1, read as the reverse complement.
CAAGCGGCTGAACGGGCCTGGACGGACAGTGGGGATGGGCGGGGTGGCGCTAGTGGTCATGGTCAAACTCCTTGTTTGAATCTCTATGACCCGAGTTTGCGGCGCGCACGGCGATGCGCGTGAAAGACAACACGGCGGCCTGGCGCTGCGCATCGCCTGTTCCGCTGTAGGACAGCGCTTTCAGGGACGGTTTCAGTGGGCTTGCTGGCGCAGTGTCTGCCCTGCGCGGGCAAGCTTCAAGGCCAGCCCTTGCAGCCCATCCGTGTCTTCTGCCGGCCAGTCGGCGCCTGGCTGGTGCAGCTGAAGGGTGGCTGCCGGGCCCAGCAGGGCTTCACGCCTGAATTCGACCTGCACCGCCCCGCTGCCTGCCGGGGCCCGGCTCTGCAGCCAGGCGCCCCAGTGAACCGTTTCATAAGCCCCTTTGTAGGGCTGGTTGAGTGTGATGGGGGTGCCAACATCGTCCGTCGGCCCCAGAGCCTCAGACCAGCACTGCGCCATTTGCCTGAGCGCGGCGCCGGGCAGGGTGATCGGGTCGTCGGGTGCACTGGCGTTTCCGTTGGCGTCGCCGCGATTGCCCAGGTTGGCCCAGGGCGGCAGGCGGTCGGCCTCGGGGCGCTCGACCACAATCGCGCCGTCGTGGCGCATTTTGGTGTTCATGGTGTCGTGCAGGCTGATGACGCGCAGGGGGCGCCCGGGTGTGCTGGCCACGAGCTGGCTCAACACGCTGTGGCAGGCCTGCTGGTAAATTGCCGGGCCGAGCGCGCGGGCCTGCGCCAGCGCGTCGCCCAGCGCGGCCCAACCGGTCTCGCTGGAAGGCAGTTGCAACACGTCTTCGCCGCTGAAGGTGATGGGACGGATCGCATCAATGCCGGCAAACGAGGGCTTTTGACCCTGCCGTTGCAGCGCCAGCCGCGCCTTGAATTCGCGCAGCCCCGCCAGGGCGTCAGCCGGCGGTGCGCGGTTCATGTCGAGCACCAGGCGTGAGTGCGGGTTTTCAATGAACACCACATGCGGGTCAGCCGCGGCCCACAGCCGCCCGAGCGTGCTGGTGATGACATCGGAGTAGTCGAACTGTTTGCGCCTGCCCAGTGCCGGGTTGATGAAGGGTTGCAGCTCGGCCGGGAAGCCCGCGCTGGCGTGCGGGCCCAGCACCACCGTATCAATGTGGCCAGCCGCCTGCGCAAAGTTGGTGCGCCCGGCGTCCTGCCAAAACACGATGTCGTCAAACCGGAACGGCTGGCCGGCCTTGATCCAGTGTAGTGAGGTGTCCATGGGGGTGCCTTGGCCAGCGTTAGCGCAGGGACGCGATCAGCAGGCCGACGCCCACCGTCACCACGGCATACACCATGACCGGAATCAGAAAGGAGTGGTTGATCACCGCGCTGCCGATGCGTGTGGTGCCGGTCTGGTCCAGCTCGACGGTGGCAATTTGGGAGCCATTGGTGGGCAAAAAGAAAACACCCACCACCGCGGGCCACATGGCCACCAGGATGGCGGGCGACAGGCCCAGGGCAATGCCGATGGGGATGATTGAAAATGTCGCGCTGGACTGGCTGGTGGTCATGGCGGCAACCGCAAACAGGGCCACCGCAATCATCAGCGGGGTCTGGCGCGCCAGATCACCCAGACCGCCCACAATCACGGCCTCGTTGGCGGCAATAAAGGTATTGGCCATCCAGGCCACGCCAAACAGTGCGATGACCGCGACCATGCCGGAGGCAAACAGGGGGCTCCTCACAATCTCGCCCGCCTTGATCTTGCACAAACCCACAATGGCCGCACCGGCGCTCAGCATGGTGATCTGGATCAGTTGGGACAAATCGATTTCGATGGACTGGCCCTTGGACATCACATGGGGGCGAAGCTCTTCAAAAATGCCGGCACAAATAATGAAAACCACCCCGGCCAGGAAAATCAGGGCGGCCAGCCGGCCTTCACGGGTGACGGGTTTGGCCTGAGCGCCGCCGGTGGGCGGAGCGATTTCACCCGCGGCAAGACGGCGCAGGTACTCGGTGTCCTGGTCCAGTGGCTTGCCGCGCCGGTTCATGATGAAGGCCCCCACGACAATTGCAACCAGGGAGGCGGGCAGGGTGATCATCAGGATGTCGGTGATCTTGAAGCCCAGCGGAGCCAGCAGGCCGACCATGGCCGCTGTGGCCGCCGAGACCGGGCTGGCGGTAATGGCCAGCTGGCCCGCCGTGGCCGACAGCGCCAGCGGACGTTCCGGCCTGATTTTGTTGGCGTACGACACCTCGTAGATCACCGGCATGAGTGAGTAGTAAATGTTGCCGGTGCCTGCACCAGCGCAAAACCCGAAGGTGGTGAGCGGCGCCACATAGGTGATCTGGTTGGGGTAGCGCCGTATGACTTTTTGCGCCTGCTCCACCAGAAAATCAATGCCACCGGCCAGCTGCATGGCGCCGGCGGCTGTCACCACGGTCATGATGATCAGCATGGCCGACACCGGCACCGGGCCGGGCGCAATGCCAAATACCAGGACGAACAGCAGCACGCCCACGGCGCCAAACAGCCCGATGGCCATGCCCTTGAAGTGCACGCCCACCGCAATCAGGGCCAGCACCATCAGGCCCTGAAGAACAATCGTTAAGGTACTCATGCAGGTTTTCTTTCTTGGGTGATGGCGTTGACGGCCGGGGTTATCTCAAACGGGGAATGTTGTTCAGCTCGGCCCAGCCGGTCCACATGATCTCGATGCCGATACACAGCAAAATAAACGCCATGATGCGAACCATCACCAGGGTGCCGACATCGCCAAGTCGGTACAGCAGCCGCCCGGCATTGCGGTAGCACAGGTAAACAACCCCCACCGTGACGGTGGCCCCCAGCACGGCCACCACCACGCCGACCAGGTACTGGGCCGGTGTGCTGGGCAGGTTGGAGCCCAGCGTGATGCAGGCGGCGATGCTGCCCGGCCCGACGGTGAGCGGAAACGTGATCGGGAAAAAGCTGCGCTGCATGACTTCGGTGCGCGACATGTCTTCGGACTGCTTGGCCACGGCGGCGTGCATGTCGTCGGGATTGCGGTTGTTCAGAAGCCGCCAGCCCGACGCAGCAACCAGCAGACCGCCGCCAATCCGCACCACTGCCAGTGAAATGCCAAACAGGTCCAGCACATAAATGCCCACCAGCATGGACGCAACAATCACGATCCAGCTGTTGATGGCGACCTGGCGGGCCAGTTTGCGCACCACGTTGTCGTTGTAGCCCGCGGTTGAAATGAACACCGGTGCGCCACTCAGCGGATTGATGATGGGCAGCAGGGTAAACGGGACCACAACGACTGCCTTGAGCAGCGAAATAGAGAAGATGTCCACAGATTTTTGCTCCCCCCGCTGTAGATAGACGAAAGTATCAAATTTCATTCTATACACAAGGGGGGTGATTGCCTACGCCCTGTCGTCCGGATACGTCCGCCTTGCCCTGGGCGGCAGCGGGCGGCGTCAGGTTGACCAGATGCGCGGCCTCGCGCCGTCTATTTGCCAGAAGTACTGGCGCCACGCCGACCACACCTGGCGCAGCAGGTCCATGGCTGGCTCCACCACAGGCGACAGCACCCTGACCACCACCACCCGGGCATTGGGGGCGGTGGCGCCCGCGCTGGTTTGCAGGGCATGGCGCTCCATCACGCTGCGGGCGGCCTCCAGGGCGCCGTCGCGGCGCGGCCGGGCCAGGTCGGTCCCGGCCACAAAAAACAGGGTGGCCATGCAGCGCTGCCCGGCCAGCCCCAGCGGGCTGTTCATCAGCAGCGTGTCGGTGGCAGCGATGCGGGCCCGCTCAAGCCAGACACCGGGCACCTCAATATGCTGGCAGAAGTGACCGGCCTGGAAAGGCTGGCCGGCGGCGGGCAGACCGAGTGCTGTGATGTCCCAGCCTATCAGCTCGGCGCCGGGCGCCAGTGCCATGGTCAGGCGGTTTTCGGCCAGGCAACCACTGTAGCCAATGGCCTCCAGCGGCAGCCACTCCATGCGTGCGCCGGCTTGCAGCGAAAGCTGTGTGCTCTGCAGTGCAGGCGCGCCGGTAGAGCGGTAAAAGCGCGTCGCACCGGGTGTGGTGATCAGGCCATGCGCCCCAGGCGCTGCGGTGAATGCCAGGTCCAGCGTGTCGCCCCCCACCAGCCCGCCCGGTGGGTGCACGATGACGTTGTGGCAAATGGCGTCGCCCTCGGGGTAGAGGCTTTGCAAAATCCGCAAGGGCCCGCTGTGACGAAAGTGGGCCAGGGTCTTGTCGGCAGGGCGGGTGTAGTCAAGTGCGAGCGTCGCTTTCCAGGTCATGCGCCCAGTTTAACGCCGCTCCACAGGTCTGACTCGCTATTTATTTGATAGCTGCTTGCGCCCGTGCTGATTGGGCAAAAGCCACTTTTTCCTTGAAGAACCTGGCGCTGCACCCGCTGGCGCTTCAGGAAACCGCTGCGCGTTCTTTGGCTTCGCGTACCCGCGCGCCCAGGTGGTTCAAGGCTTCCTGGACCTGGTCCACCAGAATCAGGCACAGGTCGCCGGGTTGCAGGCGTGCCAGAGCCGTGTCGATGGCCAGGAACTCGCCATGCACTTCGTCAATGCGGCGGGTGCGGCTGGCCTTGACGGTGCCTTCGAGTCCGTCGCGCAGCAGCGCCATGACTTCACCGTCGGCGCGTCCGCGCTGGGCGGCGTCCTGGTAAAGAATGACGTCGTCAAACGCGGCGCCCAAAATAATGGTCTGGTCGCGAATATCGCTGTCGCGGCGATCGCCCGCACCGCTGATCACCACGCTTCGGTGCTTTGACGGCATGGCGTCCACGGCGGCCACCAGCACGCGCATGGCGTCCGGGTTGTGGCCGTAGTCGGCAATCACGGTGGCGCCGCGGTAGTCCATCACGTTGAAACGGCCGGGGGCGTTGTGCGCGTCGTTCAAAAAGCTGGCCAGCCCGCTTCTGAGGGTGTCCCAGTCGATGCCCACGCCCCAGGCGGCGGCCACGGCGGCCATGACGTTTTCAACCTGAAAGCCGATGGTGCCGCCCCGGGTGATCGGAATGCCCTGCAGGGCAATGCGCTCCACCCGCGCACCTTCGGCGGCCACCAGCATGGGGCCGTCGATGTACACGGTGCGTTTGCCCTGGGCGCGGTGCGTCGCCATCAGGGGGTGGTGGCGGTCGGCTGCAAAAAAGATCACCTTGCCGGGGCAGGTGGCCGCCATATTGGCCACGATGGGGTCGGCTGCGTTAAGCACGGCATAGCCTCGGGAGGAGACGTTTTGCACAATCACGCGTTTGAGGACCGCCAGGTCTTCTACCGTGGTGATGTAGTTCAGTCCGAGGTGGTCACCGGTGCCCACATTGGTCACCACAGCCACTTCGCAGCGGTCAAAGCCCAGGCCTTCGCGCAGGACACCGCCGCGGGCGACTTCAAATACCGCGGCATCCACATCGGGGTGCATCAGCACATTGCGGGCGCTCTTGGGGCCGCTGCAATCGCCGCTGTCAGTTTGCCGGCCATTGACCCAGACGCCGTCGGTGTTGGTCATGCCGGTGCGCAGGCCCGACGCGGCCAACAGGTGGGCAATCAGGCGTGTGGTGGTGGTTTTGCCGTTGGTGCCGGTCACGGCAATCACGGGCACCCGGCCGTCGGTGTTGGGCATCGAGGGTGGAAACAACTCGTTGATCATGGCCACGCCCACGGCACGGCCCTTGCCGTAAGACGGCGACAGGTGCATGCGCAAGCCGGGCGCGGCATTGACCTCGACAATGCCGCCGTGCTGCGCTTCGAGGGGGCGCAGAATGCTTTCGCAAATCACGTCCACCCCGCAAATGTGCAGCCCGACCATTTGGGCGGCCGCCACGGCACGCGCGGCGACGGCCGGATGAACGTCGTCGGTGACATCGGTGGCGGTGCCGCCGGTGCTCAGGTTGGCGTTGTTGCGCAAAATGACGCGGCGTCCCTTGGCGGGAATGGATTCGGGGCTGAGTTCCTGTGCGTCTAGCCGCGCCACTGCAATATCGTCAAAACGGATTTTGGTGAGCGAGGTGGCATGGCCTTCGCCGCGCCGGGGGTCCTGGTTGACGATGTCCACCAGTTCGCGCACGGTGTGCAAACCGTCACCGACGACCTGCGGCGGGTCGCGCCGGGACGCCGCCGCCAGCTTGTCGCCCACCACCAGCAGGCGAAAGTCGCTGCCGGGCAGAAACTTTTCAACCATGACCTCGCCGTGTAGGGCGGCCGCCCGGTAGGCGATTTCAAGGTGTTCGCGGCTGGTGATGTTGACCGTGACACCCTTGCCCTGGTTGCCGTCCTGGGGTTTGACGGCCACCGGCAGGCCCACCTGCAGGGCCGTGGCCCATGCGTCGTCCAGGTCAGTGACGGGCCGGCCCATGGGCACGGGCACACCGGCTGCGCGCAGCAGTTTTTTGGTCAGGTCCTTGTCTTGTGCAATGGCCTCGGCCACGGCGCTGGTGGCGTCCAGCTCGGCGGCCTGGACGCGCCGCTGGCGGGAGCCCCAGCCGAACTGCACCATGCTGCCTTTGGTCAGGCGCCTGAAGGGGATGCCGCGCGCCACGGCGGCGTCCACAATCGCCCCGGTGCTGGGCCCCAGGCGTTCGTCTTCGTCCAGTTCGCGCAACTGGGCAATGGCGGCTTCCAGGTCGAAGGCGGTGTCGCGCAGGGCCGCGTGAATCAGTGCCTGCGCCAGTTCGAAGGCGAGGCGGCCCACGGCTTCTTCGCTGTACTCGACCACCACCTGGTAAGTTCCGGGCTCGACCGTGACCGCCGTGTGGCTGAAGGCGACCGGGCAGCCCGCCGCCGCCTGCAGCTCCAGCGCGGCAGATTCCAGCACGTGGGCCAGTGAAACCGGGTCTGTGTGGCCGGTCTGGCGCAGCGTGCCCATGCCGGGGAACAGGGCGCGTACCCGCGGCTCGAAGCCGGGCAGGGTGTCGACCGATGCGACGCTGCAGGCCACCACGGCTTCCAGTGCCGTGTGGCGGCTCCAGAGGTTGGGCCCGCGCAGGGCCCGAATGCGGGACACTTCCATCAGACTGCCCTCCCGGCAGGTTGGTCGCTGGGTTGAGTCATGACAGGGCGGCTGATGGCCGCGCCAGAAAATTGCATACGCATAACGGTCTTTTTACGGGTCTGTGTGGGTTTTCAGGGGCTGTTCAGTCCGCAGGTGTTTCTAGGTTAAAAGCTTCCAGCCCGGCACCGATGAGGTTGAGCGGAATGCCCAGCGCCCAGGCGGCACCGATGGCGGGCAGCAGCAGGTCGATGGACAGCCCCTGCCGCTCGTGGCGTTTTTGCCAGACCGCCAGCTTGCCGAGACCGGGCAAAAATGCCTCGGTGGTGCCGGTGGCCAATATCACCTGGTCCTGGCGCACATAGAGTGCGCGGCCGCTGCCGTTGCTCTCGTTGCGATGCGCGGCGATCGCTGCTGCATCCGGGTTGGCGCTGTAGAAAATCACCTCGCCGTCGCACAGCGGTTTCATGTCGACCACTTGCGCATGGTCGGCGTTGAGCACCGCCACGCCACCGGGCAGCACCACGTCCACCTGGGAGCGCATGACCTTGAACATCTGGTCGTCTTCGGTGATGTCGAATTCGGCCAGGCCAGCAGCGCCACCAAGATCGGTGACTACGCCAACCTGGCATTTGTCGTAGGCCAGGCCACTGCGCAAAATGGTGTCGGGGCCGTTTTCAAAGACCGCCGCCTGAACGGCCCGGTTCATCAGCAGGCGTTGGCCCGCCTCCCAATCGGCACAGGGCGCGGCGTCCACACAGCGCTGGTCCAGAAACAGCCCGTCGCGGCAGGCCAGGCCGGTATGACGGCCCGACAGGTGCAGCAACCATGCCACCAGACGGGCCACGCGTTGGGTGCCCTCTGATCCAGCGATACCGACAATCGGGATTCTTCCACTCGGAAGGTTGTCGGGGCTGTCGCTTGCGCTGGATGGCAAGGCAAACAGGTGGTCGCAGATGGCGCGCCCCACCGGACGCGGCGCACCTTCTGCCGGTTTGAGGTGCATCAGCAGGCCGGGGCCGGCGTTGACCTCGACAATCGCGCCGCCCTGCGCGTGCAAGGGGCGCGAAATATCTTGCGCCACCACGTCCACGCCAGCGATGTCCAGGCCGACCACGCGCGCGGCGAGCGAGACAAGGTGGTCGACTTCCGGATGCACGCTGTCGGTGCAGTCGATGGACAC
>JANNXF010000138.1:0-3059 GCA_031409395.1 Polaromonas sp. | reverse complement strand
GCCAAGTTCAACGAGGGCGTGCTGTCGCCGCTCAACTGGGAAGGCGACAAAAACCCGTCCAGCTGGAAAAACGGCGTGGTCACCACCACGCCCGGCTTCAAGGAGGCCTACCAGCAATACGCCGCAGGCGGCTGGCAGGGCCTGCAGCACCCGGCCGACTACGGCGGCCAGGGCCTGCCCAAAACCATAGGCGCGGCCTGCGGTGAAATGCTCAACTCTGCCAACATGAGCTTTGCCCTGTGCCCGCTGCTCAGCGACGGTGCGATTGAAGCGCTGTTGACGGCTGGCTCCGACGAACTCAAGGCGGTCTACCTTGAAAAGCTGGTGAGCGGCCAGTGGACTGGCACCATGAACCTGACCGAACCGCAGGCCGGCTCGGATCTGGCCATGGTGCGAAGCCGTGCCGAGCCGCAGCCAGACGGCAGCTACAAGGTGTTTGGCACCAAGATCTACATCACCTACGGTGAGCACGACATGGCCGAAAACATCGTGCATCTGGTGCTGGCGCGGGTGAGTGGTGCGCCAGAAGGCGTGAAAGGCATCAGCCTGTTTGTCGTGCCCAAGTTCATGGTCAACCCCGACGGTTCGCTGGGTGCGCGCAACGACGTGCATTGCGTCAGCATCGAGCACAAGCTGGGCATCAAGGCCTCGCCCACGGCGGTGCTGCAATACGGTGACCACGGCGGCGCGGTGGGCTACCTGGTGGGTGAAGAAAACCGCGGTCTCGAGTACATGTTCATCATGATGAACTCGGCCCGCTACGCCGTGGGCATGCAGGGCATTGCCATTGCCGAGCGCGCTTACCAAAAAGCCATGCAGTTTGCCAAAGACCGCGTGCAAAGTCGCCCGGTCGATGGCTCGATCAAGGCCAGCGCCCCCATCATTCACCACCCCGACGTCAAGCGCATGCTGATGACCATGCGCGCCTACACCGAAGGCTGCCGCGCCATGGCCTCCGTGGCCGCAGCGGCCTACGATGCATCGCACCACCATCCCGATGCCGGTGTTGCCCAGCAAAACCAGGCGTTTTACGAATTCATGGTGCCGCTGGTCAAGGGCTACAGCACTGAGATGAGCCTGGAAGTCACCTCGCTGGGCGTGCAGGTGCATGGCGGCATGGGTTTTATCGAAGAAACCGGTGCGGCCCAGTACTACCGCGACGCCAAGATTTTGACCATCTACGAAGGCACGACCGCCATCCAGGCCAACGACCTCGTAGGCCGCAAAACCTCGCGCGACGGTGGCCAGACCGCCAAAGCCATTGCCCGGCAAATTGAAGTCACGGAAGCTGAATTGATCAAGCAGGGCAGCGCCGATGCGGTGGCCGTGGCCAAACGCCTGAAAGCGGCGCGCGAAGCCTTGCTGGATGTGGTCGAGTTTGTGGCCGCCCACACCAAAACCAGCCCGAATGCGGTGTTTGCCGGCAGCGTGCCTTACCTGATGCTGGCGGGCAATGTGGTGGCCGGCTGGCAGTTGGCGCGCTCGCTGCTGGTGGCGCAAGATGAAATCGCCAAAGGCGTCGAAGTGGACTTCATGAAAGCCAAGATCATCACGGCCCGGTTCTATGCCGACCACTTGCTGACCAAGGCGCCCGGCCTGCGCGACAGCATTGTGGAAGGCGCCGAGTGCGTCACAGCACTGGCGCTGGAAGCGTTCTGAACACGCCATTTGCTACTTTTTTAATAGCTGCTCACGCCCGTGAATATTGGGCAAAAGACCTTTTTCCTTAAAAATTTTCTACGATAACGGAGACACCATGGCTAGACTGCCCGGCGCGCTGAACAAGCTGCCACTGCCCATCATTGGCTCGCCGCTCTTCATCATCAGCAACCCCAGGCTGGTGATCGAGCAATGCAAGGCGGGTGTGGTGGGTTCCATGCCCGCACTCAATGCACGGCCAGCCGCGCAACTTGAAGACTGGCTGGCTGAAATCACCGAGACGCTGGCCGCCTACAACCTGGCCAACCCCGACAAGCCCGCTGCGCCGTTCGCCATCAACCAGATCGTGCACAAGTCCAATGACCGGCTGGAGCACGACATGGAGATGTGTGTCCGCTTCAAGGTGCCGATCTACATCACCAGCCTGGGTGCGCGTGAAGACATCAACGCGGCCGCGCACAGCTACGGCGGCGTGGTGCTGCACGACATCATCAACAACAAGCACGCGCGCAAGGCGATTGAAAAAGGCGCGGATGGCCTGGTGGCTGTGGCGGCCGGTGCCGGTGGCCATGCGGGCGTGAAAAGCCCGTTTGCGCTGATCCAGGAAATCCGCCAGTGGTTTGATGGCCCGGTCGCGCTTTCAGGGGCCATCTCGACCGGCGGCGCCGTGCTGGCGGCGCGTGCCATGGGCGCTGACTTTGCGTACATCGGCTCAGCCTTCATTGCCACCGAAGAGGCCCGCGCGGCCGACGCCTACAAACAGGCGATTGTGGACAGCTCTTCAGACGATATTGTCTACAGCAACCTGTTTACCGGCGTACACGGCAACTACCTGGCACCGTCGATCCGTGCGGCCGGCATGGACCCGGACAACCTGCCCGAGAGCGACCCCAGCGCCATGAACTTTGGCGGCGACAAAAGCAAGGCCTGGAAAGACATCTGGGGTTGCGGCCAGGGTATTGGCGCTGTCAACAAGGTGCAGAGCACGGCGGCTTTTGTCGCCCAGCTCAGGCGCGAGTACGAAGAAGCGCGCCTGCGGCTGGCGCTCTGACGCCCGCCCTGATGCGCATCAGCCGCCATCATGCGTCTGCCTGAGCCGCGATCGCCGGGCATTGACGCGCTCAAGGGCGTCGCCTGCAGCCTGATCATCTGGCACCACCTGGCTTTTTATGGCCCGATGTCGGATGTGGTTCACGCCGTGGCGCCGGGTCTGATGAACTGGCTGTATGACTATGGCCGCATGGCCGTGCAGGTGTTTCTGGTGCTGGGTGGTTTTCTGGCGGCCAGCTCACTTGCACCCACGGGCGTGGCGAATTTTTCGCATCCGGGCCGCCTGGTGTTTCGCCGCTACCGCCGCTTGCTACTGCCCTATCTGGTGGCGCTGGCCGTGTGTGTGCTGG
>JANNXF010000137.1:0-6260 GCA_031409395.1 Polaromonas sp. | reverse complement strand
TTATCGGGTGGCGTTCGGAAAAAACAGCTGCTCGCCGTTGATCTTGTAGCCAGCCACCACCGCCTGCCCGGCCGGCGAGGTCACCCAGTCAACAAACTTTTGCGCCTCAGCCACTTTGGTGTGCGGATGCTTTGCCGGGTTGACCACCATCACGCCGTACTGGTTGAACAGGCGCGTATCGCCTTCGACCAGCACCGCCAGGTCGGCACGGTTTTTAAACGACAACCAGGTGCCGCGATCTGCCAGCACATAAGCCCCGGTGCTCGCGGCAATGTTCAGCGCCGGGCCCATGCCGCAACCACAGGCCTTGTAGCCGGTAAACGCCGGTTTGTCAGCCGGTGTTTCAACGCCCGCTGTTTTCCAGTAGCGCAACTCTGCGGCGTGCGTGCCGCTTTTGTCACCGCGTGAAACGAAATTGGCGTTGGTGGTGCTGAGCTTTTTCAAGGCTTCAACAATATCTTTGCCTTTGACCTTTGCCGGGTCAGCGGCCGGACCGATCAATACAAAATCGTTGTACATCACCGGAAAGCGTTGGAGGGCAAAGCCTTCCGCCACCACTTTTTCTTCGGCCACCTGGTCGTGCACGAACAGCACATCGGCATCGCCGCGACGGCCCATGTCGATCGCCTGGCCCGTGCCAACCGCCACCGCCTTGACATCAATGCCAGCGGCTTTTTTAAACTCGGGCAGCAGGTAGGTAAACAGACCCGACTGCTCGGTCGAGGTGGTGGACGCCATCACGATGGCGGGTGCCTGCGCCAGGCTCGCTGACACAGCGACAGCCATCGACACACCACAAAGCGTTCTCACGGTATGGCGCGAAACAGCACCCTGCAGCCAATTCTTCAAACTGTTCATCCAAGCTCTCCTTTTAAAAAACTTTCGGCTGCCGGGGGCAGTGGCCCCTTGAAAAAGGCAGCTGCACTCAGGTCGGCGACCACACGCCCGCGCTCCAGGTAAATCACGCGGCTGGCCAGACGCTTGACCTGCCCGAGGTTGTGGCTGCTAAAAATCAGCGTCATGCCGGCATCGGCAAATTCAGCCATCAGGTGTTCCACTTCGCGCTTGGCGGTGGGGTCCAGGCTGGACGTCGGCTCGTCCAGCAGCAACACCTGGGCCTTGAGCGCCCAGGCGCGCGCCAGCGCCACCCGCTGCTGTTGCCCGCCAGACAGTGTTTTGGCATGCCGCTGCGCCAGCGCTTCGAGGCCGACGCGCTGCAAGGCTTCCAGCGCCTGTTCTTTGGCCAGCGCCCAGCGCGTGCCCTTGAGCCACAGGCCCAGGGCCACGTTGTTGAGCACGCTGGCGCGCAGCATGTAAGGGCGCTGGAACAGCATGGCCGGGCGCGCGTGCGCATCTGGCGTGCAGGTGCCCGCCGCCGGTTTGACCAGTCCGTGCAGGGTTCTGAGCAGTGTGCTTTTGCCACTGCCATTGGCACCCACCAGCGCCAGCCTCTCACCGGCGTTGACGCGCAGTGTGCAACGCTGCAAGGCCTCCTGCGCCCCAAAACGGACGCTGACCGACTGCAGATCAAACATGGGCGTCATGGCTGTATGCCCCCGCCAGCGGGCGCCGCTTTTGCCACCAGACCCGTGGGTGTGTCCGGCCTGTCCTGCACAGGGTCGTCGAGCTGCTCGCGCCAGCGCCTGACCCCTGCAATCAGGACATTGAGCAACAGCACCACACCGAGCAGCACCATGCCAAGCGCCAGCGCCAGCGGCAGATCACCCTTGCTGGTTTCAAGGGCAATCGCCGTGGTCATGACACGGGTGAAGCCGTCAATATTGCCGCCCACCACCATCACCGCGCCCACTTCTGAAATGGCGCGCCCGAACGCGGCAATCAACACGGTGAGCAGGGCGTAGCGCTCGTCCCACAGCAAGATCAGGCTGCGCGCAAAGCGCCCTGCGCCCAGCGACTGAAACTGCTCACCATGTTTCACGTCGGCGTCTTCAATCGTCTGGCGCACCAGCGCCGTGACCACCGGCAACACCAGCACCGCCTGCGCCAGCACCATGGCCTTGAAGGAAAACAGCCAGCCCAGAAAACCCAGCGGCCCGCCGCGCGACAGCAGCAAGTACACCACCAGACCGACCACCACCGACGGCAGGGCCAGTGCGGTGTTGAGCAAGGCCAACAACACCGCGCGTCCCGCAAAGCGCGCAACGCCCAGCCACGCGCCCAACAGCAGGCCAGCGCTGCAGGCAATCACACAGGCGCAGGCGCTCACGGCCAGTGAGCGCAGCACAATGCTGGCCAGCAGGGGATCGAGCGATGTGATCAGTGAAAAAGCGGTGGAAATACTGGTGGAAAAAGTGTTCATGGCGCGCAATTGGCTGGACTCTAGCTTAGGGGGCAAGTCCTTGAGTTCACATCGGGATTGACCGTTATGAAGCTGATTGCATAGGCGCACCGCGCCTTGGTGCCGCTGCAGTGCCTGCCGGTTCAGCCCAGCGAAACACTCATAATCTGTGCATCACGCTCACTGCCATGCACAAAGTCAAACTCTCCTACCTGGTGTCTCCACAGCGCGACAAAGACGCCCTGATACGCAACCCCCTGATGGACCTGCTGCACGCCGTGCGGGAACACGGCTCCATCTCAAAGGCCGCGAAGGCGCTGGCGCTGTCTTACCGCCATGTATGGGGGTCTCTGAAGGACTGGGAGCTGACGCTGGAGCGGCCGCTGATTGTCTGGGACAAGGGTCAGCCCGCGCGGCTCACCGAATTTGGTGAAAAACTGCTGTGGTCAGAGCGGCAGGCGCAGGCCCGGCTGGCACCCCAGATCGAGGCCCTGCGGGGTGACATCGAGCGCGCCTTTTCCACCGCGTTTGATGACAGTGCCCATGTGCTCACGCTCTATGCCAGCCACGACTCGGCGCTGTCGGCGCTGCGCGAACAGGCCAGCCCGCGCGGCCTGCACCTGGACATCCGCTTTATGGGCAGTGTGGATGCGATCGCCGCCCTGAACACAGGGCGCTGCACGATGGCGGGCTTTCACACGCTGGACCAGCCCGGCAGCAAATCGGTGGCGGCCCACACCTACCGCAGCCTGTTGAAACCCGGCCTGCATAAACTGATTGGTTTTGCGCACCGCACGCAGGGCCTGATGGTGGCCAAAAACAACCCCCACCGCATTACCGGCCTGAGTGATCTGAAGCAGCCGGGGCTTCGCTACCTGAACCGCGCAGAAGGCACTGGCACCCGCGTGCTGCTCGACGAACTGCTGGCACAGGCGCACCTGCAGGCCTCGGACATTCAGGGCTATGCCAGCCAGGAACCGTCTCATGCGGCTGTGGCACAGGCGATTGCCGGCGGCGCGGCAGATGCAGGCCTGGGCATTGAAGCGGCCGCGCGCGAAAAAGGCCTGGGCTTTGTACCGCTGGTACAAGAGCGCTACCACCTGGTGTGCCTTAAATCCGCGCTGCCCGAGCTGCCGGTGCAAGCCTTGCTGAAAGAGCTGCAAAGCCCGGAGTGGCAAACCACGCTGCAGGCTCTGCCTGGCTACAGCGGCGACATGGCCCAAAGTGGCCAGGTGCTGTCTTTGAGTGCGGCCCTGCCATGGTGGAATTACCGCAAACCCAAGGCTGTTCAGAAATAGCACTGACCGCCATGGTTAAGCCCGGTGGATGCGGCAATTTATGCCCCGGGTTCTGCACGTTCACCAGAGGCACCGGCGCCCCGCATCAGGCGCAGCCCGTTGGCCACCACGAGCAGGCTGGCCCCCATGTCGGCAAACACGGCCATCCACATCGTTGCCGTGCCCAAAACAGCCAGCAACAGGAACACGCTTTTGATACCCAGCGCCAGGCTGATGTTTTGCCACAAAATGGCATGGGTGCGTTTTGACAGGCGAACCGTTTCAGCCACACGCCGCAGGTCGTCGTTCATGATGACCACGTCGGCGGCTTCCATGGCGGCGTCGGTGCCCGCCCCGCCCATGGCAAAACCAATATCGGCCTGCGCCAGCGCAGGGGCATCGTTGATGCCATCGCCCGTCATGCCGATAGGCCCATAGCGCGCTTGCAGGTCCTTGATGGCCTGCCATTTTTCCTCGGGCAGCAGGTCGCCCCGTGCATCGGCAATGCCCGCCTGCGCCGCGATGGCTTGGGCCGTGGCCATGTTGTCGCCGGTCAGCATCACCGGCACAACGCCTAGCGCCTTGAGGTCTGCAATCGCCCGAATGGAGGTCTCTTTGAGGGTGTCTGCCACCGCAAACAAGGCCAGCACACGCTGGTCGTCGGCCAGCAAGGTCACGGTACGCCCGAGCTGCTCATGCTGTGCCAGTTCTGCTTCCAGTGCCGGGCCGCACAAACCACGTTCATGGATCACCCGGTGGTTGCCCAGCAACAGGTTTTGGCCATCCACCACGCCTTGCACGCCGCGCCCCGGCAGTGCCTTGAAGTGAGACACCTCGGCGGCACCCAGCCCCAGGCGGGCTGCAATGGCTTTGGACACCGGATGGTCCGAGCGTGCCGCCAGGCTGGCCGCCACCTGCTTCAGGCGGGCCTCATCGCCGTCGCCCCAGACACGCCAGTCCACCAGCGTGGGTTTGCCCTGCGTGATGGTGCCGGTCTTGTCCAGCGCGACCGCCTTGAGCAGTCTGGCGTCCTCCAGGTAAGTGCCGCCCTTGATCAGAATGCCCCGGCGTGCCGCCGCAGACAGGCCACTGACCACCGTCACCGGCGTTGAAATCACCAACGCACAGGGGCAGGCAATCACCAGCAAAACCAGGGCCTTGTAGACGGCTTCCTGCCAGGTCAGTCCCCCCAAAAGCGGTGCCAGTACCGCCACCGCAACGGCAATGGCAAAAATGGCCGGCGTGTAGATGGCGGCAAAACGGTCCACCAACCGTTGCGTGGGGGCGCGGCTGCCCTGCGCCTGTTCGACGGCATGAATGATTCGGGCCAGGGTGGTGTTGCTGGCCCCGGCCGTCACGCGTATTTCCAGTTCGCCCGTTTCATTGATGGTTCCGGCAAACACCGGGTCGCCAGGGGCCTTGTCAACCGGCATGCTTTCGCCGGTAATGGGCGCCTGGTTGACCGCGCTGTTGCCCCGGCTCACGCTGCCGTCGAGTGGCACCCGTTCACCCGGCTTGATGCGAACGGCGGCTTGCAGCGGCACCGCCGCCACCGGGGTCAAGGCCCATGAACCGTCGGCCAGGCGCATCAGTGCCTGCGCGGGCGCCAGATCCAGCAGGCCCTTGATGGCATTGCGCGCCTTGTCGACCGCCCTGGCCTCGATCAGCTCGGCCATCGCGTACAAGGCCATCACCATGGCCGCTTCAGGCCACTGGCCGATGGCAAACGCACCGGTCACCGCCACCGCCATCAGGGCATTGATGTTGAGTTTTCCCCGAAGCAGGGCGGAAATGCCTTTTTGGTAGGTGTCTATGCCCGCCAGCCAGATCGCCACCGCGGCGACCGCCATACCGGCCCAGGCCCAGGCCGTGCCGGCAGGGGCCCAGAACGACAGCAGTTCTGCCCCCGTGGCCAGCAGCAGCGCCAGCCCGTACCGGGCGATTCCTGGGCCCGGGCCATGCGCGTGCCCGGCGTCGTGGTGGTCGTGCCCCTCTGGGTCAGCCACCGGGTGGTCGCCAGGGGGCGGCAGGGGCTGAGGGTCAAAACCGGCCCGGCGAATGGCGGCCAGTGCCAGCGGATAGGCGTCATCGCTCGCCTCCATGCGCAGTGTTCGCGCACCCAGCTGAAAACCCAATGAGCGAACGCCAGGCACCGCTTCCAGCGCCCGGCGGATTTCCGACTCTTCGGCGCTGCAGTCCATGGTGCCAATGCGAAAGAATTTTCCGCTGCCGCCCGGGTGGGTGGGCGCCTCAGTCGTCAGTGGCGTAGCCGGGCAGCGGGCGGAAGATGTGCTGCAGGTGCTTGCGCCACCGCCGCAGTCCCCGGAAATGTCAGGTTTTTGGGTTTTCATGCCTTGATTGGAAACCCTGTAGTAACTTTAATGTCAAGGCGCGATGCCAGGGTATTGGTAATGCGTCATCAGGCCAACGCATGCCAGACCGGCAGGTTTCAGAGCAAAATCATTGGTAAAAATCAGCTTTTGCCCAATAAACACGGGCGCGAGCAGCTATTATTTTTATAGTGACTGGATCACAGTGCGCACGACCGGAAACCACAGAAAATGTCGTCCCGTTCCGGCAGGTAGAAGTTGCGGTAACGCGGGCTCTTCATGCGGGCGCGGGTGGCAAACGAGCCGCCCCGCAAGACCTTGTGGGTGCCAAACCAGGGCTCCGAGTAGGTCAGG
>JANNXF010000136.1:0-7492 GCA_031409395.1 Polaromonas sp. | reverse complement strand
AAGCCGCGCAAGCGGATGTTGTCGCCAACCCGCCCGCCTTCGCCGGCTTCAAAAGTGATGCCGATGACGTTTTCGAGCGCGCCCCTGAAGGTGTCGCGGCCCTGGTCGTGGATCAGTTTTTCATTGACCACGGTCAGCGACTGCGGAATGTCTCTGGCTGGCACGGGCATCTTGCCAACACTGGTGATGCCGCTCTGGAAGGTTTGCGAGGCGCGGTCGCGGCTGCCGGTGACGGTCACAGGCGCCAGGGTTTTGCCCTCTGGCTGGGTGGACGGCGTGGCGGTGGATGACTCCGTTGCGGGAACCGGCACAGGCGTTGTGCCTTGCGCCCAGCCAGACACCGAAACTGCCAGCATCAGGGCACCCAGCGGGAGCAGGGCCTTGTCCGACGCGGTCGCCGGTACGGAAAAGGGCTCGCTGTGGCGGGATTTGTGGCTGGTTGAAGTGCTGTCGCAGCGAAGGGAAGAGACAGCTTGACGCAGGGCGCGAACAGACGATGCTGCGCGAAATGGAGGATAGAGCACGGGGAAGTCCAAGCGTGACCCGGCATCAATGGACATCGGATCTGGTTTCAGAAAATGGCTTGGCTGTGCTCGAATCGCCCTGGTGAACGTGAGTTGGCTGGCTGGTAAAGTTTCGTATCTGAGTTTATCTCAAATAATAATGATTCTTAATCAAAGAGCATTGAAAGCCTTGTTTCAACGCTCCGTCGCACCCGGTTTGTCGCAGAAATGCCGAAGCTGCGGTCAAAAGCCGGGGTGGCCCAAGTCTGTCAGGAATGGGCGGCTCAACACGAACACACGGCACACGGCAAAACAGGGCCCGCAGGCCCTGTTTTTCTGTTCGACAGGCTTGCATCTGCCTGTTTTTGCCGGGTTGTTCAGCCCAGTTCGGCCATCTGGCTTTGCAGATAATTTGGCAGACCGACTTTGCCAATCAGCTCAATCTGGGTTTCCAGAAAGTCGATGTGCTCTTCGGTGTCGTCCAGAATGCCTTGCAACAGCTCGCGCGAGACGTAGTCGCGCACGGTCTCGCAGTGAGCAATGCCCGCCTTGATGGTGGCTTGCGCACCGGTTTCAGCTTTCAGGTCGCAAGCCAGCGCCTCGGGCACATTTTCGCCAATCGACAGCTTGCCCAGGTCCTGCAGGTTGGGCAGCCCGTCGAGCATGAAGATGCGGTCCATCAGCTTGTCGGCATGCTTCATCTCGCCTATGGATTCTTCGTATTCTTTCTTCGCCAGTTTGTCCAGGCCCCAGTGCTTATACATGCGGTAATGCAGGAAGTACTGGTTGATGGCCGTCAGCTCGTTTTTGAGCTGGGCCTGCAGGTGGGCAATGACTTGGGCGTCGCCTTTCATGAGGAATCCTTTTAGTTGTTGAGGGGGTGATTGTCATTGCATTGCCTGCGCTGAACAAGCAAATGCCCCTTGGTTTTGGGTCGGGCTACGACTGAGGTTGATAGGCATTCTTGTTCAGTCCCGAAATGTCTGGATGCCTGTCGGCTGCCTTGCAGAGCGTGGCAGAGCCGGTAGAAGACCCTACGCTAACAAAGGGAGACAAGGGGAAACCCTTGCAATTTAAATGAGAATGATTATCATTTGAATAGGAGGAATTTCCATGACTTTGTCACGCAGAAGAATGATGGTGGGGGCGGGCTGCGCAGCCCTGGCCTGTGGGCCAGCCCTGTTGAAGGCGCAAGTGCCGGGGGATGAGATTGTGCTGGGCCAGTCAGCGCCGCTGAGCGGGCCGGCGGCCGAGTTGGGGCTGGCCTTTCGTGCCGGGGCGCTGGCCTGGTTCAATGGGGTGAACGCCAGCAGCGGCATAGGCGGGCGCAAGATCCGGCTGCTGACCCGCGACGATGGCTATGAGCCGGCGCGCACGGCTGCCAACACCACGCAGCTGATCGAGGCCGACAACGCCTTTGCCCTGTTTGGCTACATCGGCACGCCCACGTCGAAAGCGGCCCTGCCGATTTTCGGCAAGGCCGGCGTGCCGTTTTTCGCGCCCTTTACCGGGGCGGAGTCGCTGCGCAATCCCTTCAACCCGCTGATCTGGCATGTGCGCGCCAGCTACTACGAAGAGGCCGAGGCGCTGGTGGCGCAACTCACAGGCGTGGGCATCACCCGAATTGCCGTGTTTCACCAAAACGACGCCTTTGGCCTGGAGGGCCTGGAAGGCGTGCGCCGCGCGCTGGAGCGCCGGGGGCTGCCGCTGGCCGCGACCGGGCAAGTGGAACGCAACAGCAGCCAGGTGGCGCCCGCGGTGGAGGCGCTCACCCAGGCGCAGCCGGGTGGCATCGTGATGATTTCGGCCTATACCCCGGTGTCGGCCTTTGTTCAGGCCTACCGGGCGAAATCGCTGGTCAACCAGACGGTGGCCTTGCGCGCCGTGTCGTTTGTCGGGGCCAATGCGCTGGCGCGTTCCCTGGGCGAGCAGGGCAAGGGCGTGGGGGTGTCGCAGGTCGTGCCCTTTCCCTACGACGCGCGCCGCTCGCCGGTGGCCGCCGGCTACGTGGGTGCGATGAAGCAGCAGGGCGAGAGCGTGACCTTTGGCGGCCTGGAGGGCTACATCGCGGCCAAGACGATCACGGCGGCGCTGCGGCGCAGCGGTGCCAGACCCACGCGCGAGAAGTTCCTGGAGGCCATGTACTCGCTCAGTGACTTCGATCCGGGTGGCTTCCCTCTGTCGTTCGGGCCCAAACAGAATGTGGGCAGCGGCTTTGTGGAGCTGGTGGCCATACGTGACGGGCAGAACTTCATACGCTGAACCGGGGGGCTTTTTCCATGCAATCCTCGATTTTTGAGAAGACCGAAAAAGCCCGGCAGGCGCTAGGCGCGGGTCAGCGCTTGCTGACGCCCCGCTTCAGGGCGCTGCTGCTGCTGATGGATGGCCGCCGCAGCCTGGCCGATATTGAGTTGTTGCTGGGCGCTGTCGCCTCGCACCACCTCGCCTGGCTGCTGATGCAAGGCTATGCGAAAGTGGCCAAGGCACAGCCAGCGGGTGAGTCAGAGGTGCGCTACTGGCGTGAACTTCCCGAGTTTGAGCGTTATCGACGGCTCAAGGTGGCGCGCGACCTGCTGCAAAAGGCGGCGAGCCTGGTGATGCGCGCCAAGGGCCGATCTGTCGAAGTTGGGGTGCCGACGCAGCCGTCACGGCAGGATGGCGGACTCAACGATCCGCGCTGGCTGGACGGCGAGCTGCTGGAGCTGAGCCGGGTGTCGCTGGGCACGGGCGTGCAGGAGCAGGTGGCGCAACTGGCGCGGCACCTGCGCCGCGCCCTGCGCTATGGCGTCAGCAACACGTTGCAGGGCGTTCTGGCCTGAGCGCTCGGCCAGCGGTACGTACCGGCCCGCATCGCACAAGCTCTTCAGGCTGTCGCAACCGACATG
Organism: Polaromonas sp.; assembly: GCA_031409395.1. Classification (GTDB taxonomy): domain Bacteria; phylum Pseudomonadota; class Gammaproteobacteria; order Burkholderiales; family Burkholderiaceae_C; genus Polaromonas. Next base: position 4,104 of record JANNXF010000136.1, on the reverse strand, counting down.
CGTATCAGGTGATCAAACGCGCCCAGCGCGGCCTTGGCGCCATCACCAGCGGCAATGATGATCTGTTTGAAGGGCACGGTGGTGGCGTCTCCGGCGGCGAAAACGCCCGGCACCGAGGTTTGCCCCCTGGCGTCGACCACAATTTCGCCGTGTTTTGTCAGCTCCACCACGCCCTTGAGCCAGTCGGTGTTGGGGATCAGCCCAATCTGGATGAAAACGCCTTCAAGCGCCACGGTGTGCAGCGCCTGGGTTGTGCGGTCTTTGTAAATCAGGCCGTTAACAGTCTGGTCGCCTGTGATTTCTGTGGTCTGCGCGTTGGTCAGCACGGTGACGTTGCGCAGGCTCTGCAGCTTGCGCACCAGAATCGCGTCAGCCCGCAGCGCGGTGTCAAACTCGATCAGGGTGACGTGGCCTACCAGGCCTGCCAGATCAATGGCGGCTTCGACGCCCGAGTTGCCGCCACCAATCACCGCCACGCGCTTGCCCTTGATCAGCGGTCCATCGCAATGCGGGCAATAGGCCACGCCCTTGTTCTTGAACTCGGTTTCGCCAGGAACATTGATGTTGCGCCAGCGCGCACCGGTAGAAATGACCACGGATTTGCTTCGCAGCGTGGCGCCGCTTTCAAGCTGGATGTCAATCATGTCCTGGTCTGGCCCGGTGTTGGGCACCAGGGCCTTGGCGCGTTGCATGTTCATGATGTCCACTTCATAGCTGCGCACATGTTGTTCCAGGGCAAAGGCGAGCTTGGGGCCTTCGGTTTCCTTCACGGAGATGAAGTTTTCAATGCCCAGCGTGTCGAGTACCTGTCCGCCGAAGCGCTCAGAGGCCACCCCTGTGCGAATCCCCTTGCGTGCGGCGTATACCGCCGCTGCTGCACCGGCAGGGCCACCGCCCACGATGAGCATGTCGAACGGGTCTTTGCCATCAATCTTTTTGGCCTCGCGCTCCACACCGCTGGTGTCAATTTTGGCCAGGATTTCTTCCAGGCTCATGCGCCCCTGGCCGAACTCGGTGCCGTTCAGAAAAACCGTCGGCACCGCCATGATCTGGCGTTCCTGGACTTCTTTCTGAAACAAGCTGCCATCAATCATGGTGTTTTTGATGCGTGGGTTTTGCACCGCCATCAGGTTCAGTGCCTGCACCACGTCCGGGCAGTTGTGGCAGGTCAGCGAAATGTAGATTTCAAACTCGAAGTCGCCGTCGAGTGCGCGAATTTGCTGCAGCACCTCTTCCTCCACCTTGGGTGGGTAGCCGCCGACTTGCAGCAGCGCCAGAATCAGCGACGTGAACTCGTGACCCATGGGCAGGCCGGCAAAGCGCGGGCCGTGGTTTTCGCTGGGGCGGTTGATGGAGAACGAGGGTTTGCGCTGCGTGTCATCGCGGCTTTCGGTCAGCTTGACCAGCGGCGAGCAGTCAGCAACGTCCCTGAGCAGCGATTGCATTTCACCCGAGGCCTTGCTGTCGTCGAGCGAAGCGACGATTTCTATCGCTTGCGTGGCGCGGTCGAGGTAACTTTTCAGCTGGGCTTTGGTGGCGGCATCGAGCATGGGGAACTCACTTGTAAAAATGAAAAGAAAATAAAAAAGCCCGGGCGCAAGCGGCCGGGCCTGGCTTGGGCAGCCTTTTAGATTTTGCCGACGAGGTCGAACGAAGGCTTCAGTGTCTCGGCGCCCTCGTTCCATTTTGCGGGGCAGACTTCACCGGGGTGAGCGGCAATGTACTGGGCCGCCTTGACGCGGCGCATCAACTCCTTGGCGTCGCGGCCAATACCGTCGGGGTGAACTTCAATGGTTTTGATCTTGCCGGCCGGGTCGATCACAAAGGTGCCGCGCAGGCACAGGCCAGCGTCTTCGCCTTCTTCAATCAGCACGTCAAATGCCTTGGCCAATTGCTGGCTGGGATCGCCGACCAGGGCGTAGTTCACTTTGCCCATTTCGGGGGAGCTGTCGCGCCAGGCTTTGTGCGTGAAGTGGGTGTCGGTAGACACGCCATAAATATCCACGCCCATTTTCTGGAATTCAGCGTGGTTGTCGGCCAGATCGCCAAGTTCGGTTGGGCACACAAATGTGAAAGCGGCCGGGAAAAACACGAACACCGACCATTTCCCCTTCAGGCTGTCGCTGGTGACAGGCACGAACTTGCCGTTTTGGTAGGCCGTTGCTTTAAATGGGGTGATTTCGGTATTGATCAGGGACATCGTTGATTCCTACTTGGAGGTTGGTGAAATGTAAAAACCAGTTTTCAAACAAGGGTTTAGGCTGAACGTCTGGACTCGCTGCCGGTTTCCCGGTGCGCTGAATGGCGTTGTACCGATGTTAGGGTATCTACTAGGTTAAATCGATTGAATAAAACTAAATCAGCGATTGCATTTTACAAATGCGAATCATTCGCATATACTTTGAAGCCTCAGATCAACGTCTTTGACCTTGGTCTTTTATATCCAGCCAGCCATCAAGTCGACATTTACTGTCGGCATTTGCAGCCAGCGGTTGTTATCAACTGTTTTAAGGCTTCATCTTGGCGAAACTTGGTTTTTCTTCCCATCGCTCCGTTCCCTTTGCGCTGCGCCAGCTGTCGGTGCTGACAGGGGCCTTGTGCGCCTCTGCCTTGGGTGCCCATGCGCAGACCGTATCTGCCAATGCAGACACCCAGGCAGGTGCATGGGCATCGGTGCAGGTGGCCACCATGAGCCTGCAAGAGGTGGTTGTCAGCGGTTCACGCAGTGAGCGGCTGGTGGACGACTTGCCCATGACGATCGATGTTCTCAATACCAGGGACATCGAGCTGGGGCAGATCCGCGACATTCGCGACGCGGCCAGGAATATCCCCAACGTGTCGGTACGCCGCGCACCGGCGCGTTTCGGGCTGGCGCAGGGCAGTACCGGTCGCGAGGGCAATGCCGGTTTCAATATCCGGGGCCTGGAAGGCAACCGGGTGCTGATGCTGGTCGATGGCATCCGTATTCCCCGCAGCTACTCTTTTGGCGTCAACTCGTTTGGCCGGGACACCCTGTCGATCGACCTCATCAAGCGCATCGAGGTGGTCAAGGGGCCGGCGTCTGCGCTGTACGGTTCGGACGGCATTGCCGGGCTGGTCAATTTCATCACTTTTGAGCCCGCCGACTTTTTGACCGATGGCAAAACGCTGGGTGGCCGTGCGTCTGTCAGTTACAGCGGCGATGACAAGGGCAAGGCGGTCTCTGCCACTGTGGCCGGGCGAGCCAGCGACATGCTCGACTGGCAAATATCGGCCGCCACCAACCGTGCCGAGGCGCTCGCCAACAAGGGCACCAACGACGTGGCGGGCCCCAGACGCACAACGCCCAATCCGCAAAGCGACAGCGGCAATGCCCTGATGGGCAAGGTGGTGCTGCGGCCAAACGGCGCGCAAAAGCATGTGCTGACCTTTGAGCACGTCGAGAAAGAGTCCGAGTACGAACTGCTCACGGCACGCGCTGTGCCGATAGTGGGTGCGACATCGGTGCTCAATGCCAATGCGTTCACCACCATGGACCGCAACCGCCTGACCTGGGACGCCCGCTACAAGCTGGAGACCGGGTTTGCCGACAACCTGCAAACGGTGCTGGGTTTTCAGGATGCCAAGTCGCGTGAATATGCCTTTGAAGACCGCAACACGGCCGCCGACCGTGCCCGCGACACCCACTACCGCGAGCGCACCTGGCAGGCCAGCATCCAGGCTGACAAGACACTTCACATGTCTTCCACTTGGGCGCAGAAATTCACCTATGGCCTGGACCATACGACGGCCAGAGTCAGCAACTTCCAGACCGGCCTCACGCCACCCGCGGGTGAAACCTTTCCGCTCAAGCGTTTTCCGGATACGACCGAGGCCAGCACGGCACTGTATGTGCAGGACGAACTGATCGGCGGCGACTGGAGTATCACGCCCGGGGTTCGCATTGACCGCTTCAACATCGATGCCTCCCAAACCGGCTTTCCGGTGCCGGTGGTGTCGCTGTCGGGGTCTGCGGTGTCGCCCAAATTTGGCGTGCTGTACCGGGCGACGCCGCAGTGGAGTGTGTTTGGAAACTACGCCAGTGGCTTCCGCGCGCCCAACGCGGGACAGGTCAATGCGTTCTTT
>JANNXF010000135.1:0-4807 GCA_031409395.1 Polaromonas sp. | reverse complement strand
GGCCGTGGCAGACAATCAGGCCTGTGAACATTCAGCTTTTATCCGACCTGCACCTGGAATCGAACCCGCATTTCAGGGCCGTGCCCACGCCGGGCGCCGACCTGCTGGTGCTGGCCGGCGATATCGGGTCGTACCAGAACGGCTCGCAGCTGCTCAGCCTGGACATCCCGGACTTTGGCCTGGCGCGGTTTTCGCCCCTGCCAGTCACTCAAGGCGGCGCGGCGTGGCCCACGCCGGTGTTCTTTTTGCCAGGCAACCACGAGTACGACGGGCTGGACTTTGACGCCACCCGGGCCCGCCTGCGCGCCACCTGCGAGCGCCTGGGGCTGGTCTGGCTGGAGCAGCAAAGCCTGGTGCACGGCGGCGTGCGGTTTGTCGGCAGCACGCTGTGGGCCGACTTTGACGCGCTCAGCACCGACCGGGCGCGCCACGAAGACCTGACGCTGGGCGAGCAGCTGCTGGCGCGCGAGAAAGCCTTTCGCGCCGCCAATTTTTACCTGAAGAAAAACCACAGCTTTCGCGGTGGCGCGCCCCTGCTGGCCGAGGCCGTGCGTGAAGAAGGCCTGCGCGCCCAGGCCTGGTTGCGCCAGGCCCTGGCCAGCCCGTTTGACGGCCCGACCGTGGTGGTGACGCACTTTGCGCCCAGCCTGCTGAGCGCTGACCCGCGCTATGGCCTGAGCGCGGGCACCGCCGGATTCTGCAATTCGCTCGACGAGTTGTTGCCGCTGGCGCAGCTGTGGCTGCACGGCCATTTGCACTGTGCCATTGACTATGTGAAAAGCGGCTGCCGGGTGGTGGCCAACCCGCTGGGCTATGCCCGCAAGGGCGAGCAAGAGGGCTTCCGGCCCGACATGTTGATTAAAATCGGGCTCTAGCCCAATCAACACGGGCGCAAGCAGCTATGATTTTAATAGCAACTGAATATTCACTTCAGCTATTTCACCCCCGCGCGGGCCAACCGGACTAGACTGGCACTTTTCCCTCAAGAGGCTTTCATGAATATTCTCATCTCCATTGACGGCAGCCGGTACACCAAAAAAATGCTGGCCTACATGAGCACCCATGAGGAAATGTTTGGCAAAGAGCACACCTACACCCTGCTCACCATTCGCCCGCCGTTGACCCCCCGGGTGCGCGCGGCGGTCGGTGCGGACACCGTGAATGCTTACAACACGGAAGAAGCCGAAAAAATCATTTCGCCAGCCGCCAAATTTCTGTTGCGCCGCGGAATTGACGCCAAAAGCAGCTGGAAGGTCGGGCCCGTGGGGGAATCCATCAGCAAGTTTGCGACGGTGGGCAAGTTTGACCTGATCATCATGGGTTCGCGCGGACACGGCACTCTGGGCAACCTGGTGATGGGCTCGGTGGCCACGCAAGTGCTGTCGCACTGTGAAGTGCCGGTGCTGCTGATTCGCTAGTTCGCTGGTTCAAGACGTCAAGACGGCTTTGGCGCGCCCTTGAGGCCGTCAAAACAGGTCGTCATGACCAGCGCCACGATGGCGTCGTCGCTGTGCTGGCCGCTGGCACGCATGAATTCGAGCACCGGGTCGCAGGCGCGTGCGTACAGCGTGTAGAGCACCAGCAGGGGCGGCAGCGCCGGGTTGATGCCGCCGTCCTGCTGGGCCTGCTCAATCCAGCCACCGATCTGGTCGCTGATCGTCAGCAGGCTGTCCAGATAGGCCTTGTTGCCCATCAACGCGGCGCGCAGGCTGGAGTTCTGGCTGGGCAATGACGGCATTTCACCGGCCAGCTGCACCTGCATCATCCAGCGCACCACGGCCTTGAGCTGGTCCAGCGGCCCGGCCTCGGGCGGCAGGGTCGCCAGGAACGCGCTGGCGCGGCCCAGCACCCGCACCATGGCGGCGGCGGCCAGTGCTTCCTTGCTGGAGAAATGCTTGTACAGGCTGGCCTTGGCAATCCCCACATCGGCCGCCACCTGGTCCACCGTCATCAGGTCAAAGCCTTTTTCGGCCAGCAGCCGGTTGGCGGCCTGCACAATGGCTTCCTCGCGGGCCTGCAGCATTTGCGCCTTGAACGAGACTTTGGCCGGGCCAGGCCGGGCCGCATTGTTTTTGGAACCAAGGGACTCGGGCGGATTCAAAGCAGGCGAAGAAGGAGAAAGCATGGCGGTATTTTAGACACGGTCTGCGTCAATCCGTCCAGAAAACAAACCCGTCATTTCTATTTTGGCCCGCCGGCCCAAAGCAATACCCGACAGTAATCACACTTTGTTCCAAGCGGGGGTTTGCCTTTCCTGAGGGTTGCATGTATCTTGCATGCAGAGTGCCCAGGCTGACGGTGACGCCGGTTCGTGACCCTCTTTGCAACGGGAGTACAACATGAAAAGCAACATGTCCTACATTGGCATCTGGCTGGCCGCCATCGCGCTGGCGCTGGGTCTGGCGCTGGCAGCGCCCAACGAGTCCAGCGTGATGGGCAGAATGCCCGCCTTCATGGCGCACACCCTGCTGAAGCAGCCCGTCACCGTGCCCGGGGGCTTGCCGTCCGAGCGCACGCTGGCCCTGATCACCTTCCAGAAAGACCACCGGGCGCAGGCCGAAAGCTGGATTGAAGGCCTGAACCTGCGCAATGACCCGACGATTGCCTGGCTGCGCATGCCGGTGCTGAACGATCCGGGCACGCCCACCGGCCGCAGCGCCGTCGAGGACCGTCTGTTGCAGCGCTATGCGCTCGAAGCCGAACGCGCCAACCTGGTGCCGGTGTTCACCGACCGCGCCAACTTTGTGCGCTCGGCCGGCCTGAACGGCACCGAGCAGGGCTATGCGGTGGTGATCAACCGCAACGGCGACATCCTGGCGCGAGTAGAGGGCCGGTTTGACGCCGAAAAAGCCCAGACCCTGCGCGAAACACTGCAAGTGCGGCGTTTTTAATCTGCCGGACCCCGGCCCTGCCGGTTGACGGTTGACGGTTGACGGTTGACGCTTACTCGCTTACTCGCTTACTCACTTACTGTTTGCGCTGCACAAACAGATTGCGTTTGGCGTCTTCGGGGTGGGCGAAGGTAATGGCGCCGTTTTTCACCAGCCCCATCACCAGCATGTTCTGCGTGGTCGCGTCTTTGTCCTGCTTGCTGAAGGGCTGGTCGTAGGTCGCCACCACGCCGTAGTACGTGCGGTTTTTACTTTCCAGCGCGGCCTTGACGGCCGGGCCGCTGAAGTTGCCGTCGCGTATGCCGAACAGCGAATACACCAGGATGTAGACCGCGTCGTAGCCCTGGGCGGCCGCCATGGGCACCGGGATTTTCTTGACGTTGTACTTGCGCGCATAGCTGGTCAGGAACGAGGCGCGGCGCTCGTTGCTGGGCTCGGCAATAAAGGTTTGCGCCATCAAGGCGCCTTCGGCAGCGTCTTTGGCGCCGTCAATGAAAAACGGAAACGACAGCGGCCAGGCGCCGACTTGCGGCACCTTCCAGCCCAGCGCCTGGCGGCCGCGCGCAATCACCGCATTTTCAGGGCCGACGGTGTAGCTGAACACGACGTTGGCACCGGCCGCCTTGGCCGTTTTAAGCTCTTCTGACAGGTCTTTGACGCCGGTGGCAAAGCGCGCGACATGCACCGGCTTGAGGTTTTTGGCCGCCAGCGCCTGCTCGACGTCTTTCAGCCCGGCCTCACCGTAGCCGGAGGTGTCGGCAAAGATGGCCACCTTGTCCCAGCCGCGTTTGACGATGTCTTCGACCACAAAGGGGGCCTGAATGCCGTCTTTGGCCGAGGTGCGAAAAATATAGCTTTCGGGGGCGGGGTATTTGGCGGTGAGGGGGGAGCCGGTGGCGCAGGGAATGATCAGCGGCATCTTGTTGGTCTGGTAGACCTCCAGCGACTTGGCGGCCACCCCGGTGTTGCAAAAGCCCAGGGTGGCGGTGACTTTTTCGGCGACCAGTTCCTGCGACAGCTTCAGGCCCATGTCCGGGTTGGCCTGGTCGTCCTTGCGCACAATCTCGATCTTGCGGCCCAGGTAGCCGCCGACCGCATTGATTTCGTCAACCGCCAGCTGCACGCCGTTGAGCATGGGCACGCCGAAGTCGGCCGAAGGGCCGGTGAACGGGCCAATCAGGCCAATCCGCAAGGGGTTGCCCGACGACACCGGGGCCACCGCAGCACTGGCGGGCGCAGCCGCCGGGCTTTGCGCCCGCACGGCGGGTACAAAGCCCAGCGTGGCCAGTAGCAGCAAGGGGGCAGCGCTGCGGCGTGCAGCACAGGCAAGGCCGACAAGGACGGCAAGACGGGGGCGAACAAACATGGGGTGTCTCCTGTAACGTTGCAGCATAGGCGCAGACGCTGGCCACACCACACCAGACTTTCCCTAGCGCCGGGCCACTCAGTCAGCGAGGCGTCAGGGTAAGTACGCGGCCGCAGCCGCTCAGGGCACCAGCGATTGGGCCGACGACGCTTTCAGCGCCGCCGTCAGCGCGTCCAGCACCTCCGACTGCAGGTTCCAGCAATGCCAATAGAGCTGGATGGGCAGTGTGTAATGGGGCGCCACATTCACCAGCAGCCCCTGGTCCATCAGCCTCTGCGCCAGCAGGCGCGGCACCACGCTGACACCCCAACCGGCCAGCACGGCCCGCACCTGGCCTTCAGAAGAGGGCACAAAGAGCTGGTTCAGCGTGACGCGCTTGAGGCCGAAGGCCTTGCCGACAAACTCGCTTTGCATGTCGTCCTTGCGGTTGAAGGCGACAAACGGGATCTCCCGGAAATTGTGGGCGGTGAGCAGCGCTTGCGGGTGTTTGCCAGCAGCGCCCAGCCGGGCCCCGGCAAACGCGGGGGACGCCACGGCCACATATTCCATG
>JANNXF010000134.1:0-2716 GCA_031409395.1 Polaromonas sp. | reverse complement strand
GGACATATTGCTTGAAGCTGAAAAAGTCCTGCCACCCACACCCGGCGTGCGCGAGGCGCTACAAAATTTGAAGTGGCTGGCATCGCACATCGGGCAGGGCGACGGTGTGAAAGTCAGCTTCGACCTGGCCGATTTGCGCGGTTACGCCTACTACAGCGGCACCCGGTTTGCCATTTATGGGCAGGGTGTCGAGCTGGTACGCGGTGGCCGTTACGACGAAGTCGGCGCAGTGTTTGGCCGCAACCGACCCGCCGCCGGCTTCAGCCTTGATTTGAAGGAGCTGGTTCGCGTTTTGCCGCCACGCCCCCTGAAGGCCGCGATTCGCGCCCCCTGGGGCGAGGGCACAGGCTTGCGCACGGCGATTGCCCGTCTGCGCGCGTCGGGCGAGACGGTCGCCTGTGTGCTGCCAGGCCATGAGCATGCCGTCAATGAATTTGATTGCGACCGCGAGCTGGCGGAAGCGGGCGGCCAGTGGGTGGTTCAGCCCCTGAAAAAAGCGGCGTGAAAAGCCACTCAATCCCCGAAAACTACACCTGTATCCACAGCTGCACCTGTCGCGGCATCCAGGGGCAGTCCTCAAGACTGCGTCCTCCCACCTAACCTTAACGAAAAATTGAAGATGACAAATAAACAAACCGCCGTGGCGGGCCGCAACGTGGTGGTCGTGGGAACCCAGTGGGGCGACGAAGGCAAGGGCAAGCTGGTGGACTGGCTGACCGAAATGTCGCAGGGCGTGGTGCGCTTTCAGGGCGGCCATAATGCCGGCCATACGTTGGTGATCAATGGCATCAAGACTGCCTTGCACCTGATCCCCAGTGGCATCATGCGACCGGGCGTCAAGTGCTACATCGGCAACGGCGTGGTGCTGTCCGCCGCCAAACTGTTTGAAGAGATTGAAGGGCTGGAAAAAGCCGGCGTGGAAGTGCGTTCGCGCCTGCGCATTAGCGAAGCCTGCCCGCTGATCTTGCCTTTCCATGCCGCGCTCGACATCGCCCGCGAAGCCTTCCGTGAAAAGGGCGGAACCGCCAAAATTGGCACCACGGGCCGCGGCATCGGCCCGGCCTACGAAGACAAGATTGCCCGCCGTGCGCTGCGGGTGCAAGACCTCAAATACCCCGAGCGTTTTGCCACCAAGCTGCATGAGCTGCTGGAGTTGCATAACTTTGTACTGACCGGTTTCCTGAACGCACCGGCGATTGACTTTGACACCGTGTACGACGAAGCGATGCGTCACGCCGAACTGCTCAAACCGATGATGGCCGATGTGTCACGCGAGCTCAATGACGCCCACCAGGCCGGTGCCAACCTGCTGTTTGAAGGTGCGCAGGGCACCCTGCTGGACGTTGACCACGGCACCTACCCGTACGTGACGTCGAGCAACTGCGTGGCCGGCAATGCGGCGGCCGGGGCCGGTGTCGGCCCGGGCATGCTGCACTACATCTTGGGCATTACCAAGGCCTATTGCACCCGCGTGGGCGGCGGGCCTTTCCCCACCGAACTTGATTGGGAAAAGCCCGGCACCGTGGGCTACCACCTCAGCACCGTAGGGGCCGAAAAAGGCGTGACCACCGGCCGCAGCCGCCGCTGTGGCTGGTTTGACGCGGCCCTGCTCAAGCGCTCGGCGCAGGTCAACGGCCTGTCGGGCCTGTGCATCACCAAGCTCGATGTGCTGGATGGCATTGACGAACTCAAGCTGTGCACCAGCTACGAGCTGGACGGCCAGGTCACCGACATCCTGCCCATGGGGGCCGATGACATCGCCCGCTGCAAGCCGATTTATGAGTCCATGCCAGGCTGGAGCCAGAGCACGGTGGGCGTAACGCAGTACGACAAGCTGCCGGCCGCCGCGCAGCGCTACCTCCAGCGGATTGAAGACATCACCGGCGTGCCGATCCACATGGTCTCGACCAGCCCTGACCGCGACCACACCATCCTGCTGCGCAATCCCTACGCTGTCTGAGCCTAAAAATTCAAGCCAAACAAGCCATTTGCCCAACTAACACGGGCGCGAACAGCTATTAAATCAGGAGCAACTCCATGTTGACCGAAGACGGCAAACATCTCTACGTCAGCTACGACGAATACCACAACCTGATTGAAAAACTGGCGATCAAGATTCACCAGTCCGGGTGGCAGTTCGACACCATCCTGTGCCTGGCACGGGGCGGCATGCGGCCTGGGGATATTTTGTCGCGCATTTTTGACAAACCCCTGGCCATCATGTCCACCAGCTCCTACCGCGCTGACGCCGGCACGGTGCAGGGCAACCTCGACATTGCACGCTTCATCACCACGCCCAAAGGCGAAATTGCCGGCAAAGTGCTGCTGGTCGATGACCTGGCCGACTCGGGCCAAACCCTCAATGCGGTGATCCAGCAGTTGCAGAGCAACTACGCACCGATCACCGAACTGCGAAGCGCCGTGATCTGGACCAAGGGTGTCTCCACTTTCCAGCCCGACTATTCGGTGGAACTGCTGCCCACCAACCCCTGGATTCACCAGCCGTTTGAAAGCTATGACGCGCTGTCGCCGCTGCAATTGATCGACAAGTGGAAAGTCTGATAGGCCCCCACGCTCCCCACTGCGTGTGGTTCGCTGCCCCCCGAGGGGGCGCTGCGCCTGCGGCCCGGCGAAGCCGGTTCCGCGGCCCCGACTGGATTAGAGAGAACTCTCACGCCCGTCGCTGGGTAGTTGGCATCGCTTTGACAGACAATAT
>JANNXF010000133.1:0-7937 GCA_031409395.1 Polaromonas sp. | reverse complement strand
CCGGCCAATCGCACACAGGCCAACCGACTGCGCCAGCTGGTGCCCCATTTGCGTGATGCCGCTGCGCGACACCACAATGGGCACGCCCATCTGCGCCGACTTGATCACCATCTCGCTGGTCAGACGGCCGGTGGTGTAGAAGACCAGACCGCCTGAGCCGGGATCTGGGGGTAAATCGCCAGGCGTGGCGGCAAGGTTTTCACCAGCCGGGGCCGCGGAACCGGCTTCGCCGGGCCGCAGGGGCAGCGCCCCCTCGGGGGGCAGCGCAGTACGCGAAGCGACAAGCGTGGGGGCCATGCTGATCCACATCCAGCCCGCAATGGTGTCAATGGCGTTGTGGCGGCCCACGTCTTCGACAAACAGCAGCATCTCGGGCTCGCCCGATGCGGTGTCAAACAGTGCGCAGGCGTGCACCGATCCGGCCGATTTGTAAGTGGTTTCCTTGAGGCGAATGGTATTGACCAGTCCGTACAGCTGGCTTTGGCTGATCACCGCCGCAGCAGGCAATTCAATCTGGTCAAGCTCGTCCATCAGCCCGCCGAACACGCTGCCCTGGCCACAACCGGTGGTGACCACGCGCCTGGCGGTTTTTTCCTCGAGCTTGTCAATGCCATGATGCGTTTTGACGGCCGCAGCACCGACCTCCCAGTCAACGGTGATGGATTCAATGTCGTGAACCGACCTGACCAGGCGCTGGTTGCGCAGGTAGCCGAGCACCAGCAGCTCGGGGTGTGCGCCCAGCGTCATCAGAGTGACCAGTTCGCGTTTATCGACATACACCGTCAGTGCGCGTTCTGCGGGAATGGAAATTTTGAGCAACTCACCGTACTCATTGACGGCGTCAATGTCGCAGGTCAGAGGCGCCCGGGCCTGTGTCAAAAATGGCAAAGGCATTGAAGCGGGCAAAAGTGGGGACATCAAAGGCGGCATTCGGGAAGACTACAACAAAAAAGGCCGGTACCCTAAGGCCCGGCCTTTTGCTGACAATGCCCGCTCAGGATTTTTTGGCGGGGTTGACGACGGCGTCGGGCTGTTTGCCGCTGGGGGGGCTGGCGGCTGTGGCGGCCGGAGAGTGCGCGCCCGCAGCTTCGAGCGGCTTGGCGGGTTCTGCCGGCGTGTACGCAAAAGCACCAGGGTCGGCGCAGGCCGGGGCAGCCGATGGCGGTTTGGTCTGCTTGCCTTCTGCCTTGGCAGATTTGTAATAGCTGGCCGCCACCTTGTCTTGCGACTTGCACAGCTGGTAGCTGTCTACCTTGCCAGCCCACGCCGTTTTGGCCGCCGCCTCTGCCGCCTTGGCCTTGGCTTCGTCGTTGAGCGCAGGCAGTTTCGCCATGGCCGAGGCAGACACCACAGCGAGCAGGCCCGCAATCAGACTGTTTTTCATGGAATTCCCGATCATCATGGCTGCTGAGAACCTTGTTAAAAATTAAATCTGAACCGAGGTGTCAAGCCTGCACTGTCTGGCTCGGGGCCGCGGGCTCGGTGCGCTGCGCCGGAATATGGCCGGCCTTGATATCGTCATACCAGTGCTCGTGGTGCTCTTTGGCCCAGGTTTCGTCCACGTAGCCGGTCTTCATGCCCTGGTAGGCACCGTCCATGCCAATGGTGCCAATGTAGATATGGCCCATGAACATGGCCATCATCAGCAGCGTGGCCAGGGCGTGAATCATGTGCGCAATCTGCATGGTGCCGCGCTCGTAGCTGAGGCCTGGCAGCAGCTTGTCGAGCACAAAGCCCGAACCCACCACCACGATGCCCAGAAAGAACACACCACCCCAGAACACCAGCTTTTCACCGGCGTTGAATCGGTGCGAAGGAACTTCCTTGCCCGACAACAAGCCGCCACCCTTCAAAATCCAGGTGAGATCACCGGGTTTGGGCAGGTTGTCACGCACAAAGGTCACAAACACAATCACGAGTGACACCGCAAACACCGGGCCTGCAAAGTTGTGCAGATTTTTGAGCACAAACGCCAGCCAGCCAAACAGCGTGCCGCCCACCACCGGCAGCATGAAGAACTTGCCAAAAGCCATCACAATGCCCGAAATGGCCAGAATGGAAAATGCAATTGCATTGGCCCAGTGGGCCGAACGCTCAAACGGTGTGAAACGTTCGATTTTCCGGCCAGTCTCGGCACCGTGCAGCTTGATGGAGCCCTTGCCAAAGTAAAACAGGGCAATCGCACCCAGCACAATCAGCAGCAATGCGCCGCCGTAGGGTATCAGCACGTTGTTGCGAACCTGGCGCCAGGACTCGCCCGCGCTGGCCAGACGGGCGCCTGGGTACTGAACAAAGGGCTGGATCAGGTTGCCTGCCTCGGGCGCTTCGCTGGGCGGCAGGCTGGTGAAACCCGTCACTCCTGAGCCCACCTGGCGCCACATGGGTGCGTTGTTGCCCGGTTGAACCCGAGCCCGTTCGGCATTGGTCTGATTGAGGTAGTTCGGGTCTTCACTGGCCGAAGGCCTGACCTCAAAAATATTCTGCCCCTGTATGCCGCGCGACGCAGCCGCCGGCAGGGCCGGTGCGGCGCCTGTGATGCTGGTATTGGGCACCGCAGGGCCAGACGGCGTGGCAGGCGCTTGCGCCCAGACCGGTGCCATCAGGCCGCTGGCGAACAGGGCAATGGCTGCAACCGCGTTTTTCATATGCGCTCCAGCCTAGTTGTTGATCTTGTTGTACTCGTTCTGACCCTGCTGGGTGCGCACCTTCATGTGCTGCTCCCAGCTATTGCGGTCACCGGGCTTCCAGCCGGGTGCCGTAAAGTTGCTGCCAGTGCCGGTATAAGCCGCCGCATCGACACGCGCGCCATTGGCGGTCTGGGGTTTTTCACCACAGGCCGCCACGGCCAGCAGCAGGGGGAGCAGAAGAAACAGGCTGCGCTTCATGATTTAACTCCTGGCAGCGGCTGACCCGCCTGCTTTGAGCCATAGGCCGTTCCCCAGCCCCAGACCTCGGCACCTTTGCCGCGCTGAACCACACGGTTGCGGAAAATGTCTGCCACCACATCGCCGTCACCGGCAAGCAGCGCCTTGGTTGAACACATTTCAGCGCAGGCCGGCAGCTTGCCCTCGGCCAGGCGGTTGCGGCCATATTTTTCAAATTCGGCCTCGCTGCCATGGGCTTCAGGGCCACCCGCGCAAAAAGTGCACTTGTCCATCTTGCCGCGCACGCCAAACGTGCCCTGCGAGGGAAACTGGGGCGCACCAAAGGGACAGGCGTACGAACAGTAGCCGCACCCAATGCAGATGTCCTTGTCGTGCAACACCACCCCCTCGTCGGTGCGGTAAAAGCAGTTGACGGGGCAGACCGCCATGCACGGTGCATCGCTGCAGTGCATGCAGGCCACCGAGATGGATTTCTCCCCGGGTACACCGTCATTGAGCGTCACCACGCGGCGGCGATTGACACCCCAGGGAACTTCATGCTCGTTTTTACAGGCCGTGACGCAGCCGTTGCATTCGATGCAGCGCTCGGCATCACAGACAAATTTCATGCGTGCCATGACGTCTCCAGAAAAAACATTTCGATCTGAAACTGGCGTGGGGATTTGCGCCAGCAGGGGCTGAGGAACCGGTTTAGCCGGGCCGCAGGCGAAGCGTCTCGCGAGCCGCGGTCTGCAAGGCCTCGAGCATTAAACGCATGGCAAGAAGTGACGAGCGTGGGGGCCATATTTATGCTCTCTCCACGTTGCAAACCGTCGTTTTGGTTTCCTGCATCATCGTCACGCTGTCGTAGCCATACGTTGTGGAGGTGTTGATAGCCTCACCACGCACAATGGGCGCCGCCCCGCTGGGGTAATACGCCAGCATGTCTGCACCTTGCCAGCGCCCTGAAAAGTGGAAGGGCATGAACACCGTGTCTGCGCCTACACGCTCGGTCACCATGGCCTGCACATTCAGACGTGCGCCCGTGGGGGTGCTGACCCAGGCACGTTCGCCGTTGCGAATGCCTCTTTCGGCAGCCACCTTGGGGTTGATCTCAATGAACATTTCCTGCTGCAACTCGGCCAGCCACGGGTTGGAGCGGGTTTCTTCACCGCCGCCTTCGTATTCCACCAGCCGGCCCGAGGTCATGATCAGGGGAAACTTCTCGTGAACCTTGTCCGCAATATTTTTCTGCTGCACGGTTTTATACAGCGTCGGCAAGCGCCAGAAAGCCTTTTTGTCATCGTGAGTCGGGTACTTGGCCATCAGGTCTGGCCGGGTTCCGTACAGGGGCTCGCGATGTTGCGGAATCGCGTCGGGGAAGTTCCAGACCGTAGCGCGGGCCTTGGCGTTGCCAAAAGGATGACAGCCGTGGTTTTGCATCACCACACGAATGATGCCGCCAGACGAATCGGTCTTCCAGTTTTTACCTTCAGCCGCTGTTTTTTCGACGTCTGTCAGCTCATCCCACCAGCCCAGTTTTTTCATCAGAAGATGGTCAAACTCCGGATAACCGGTGGTGATGGCAGCGCCTTTGGAGTGCGAGCCGTCCTCAGCGAGCAGGCTGACACCGTTGCGTTCCACACCAAAGTTGGCGCGGAAGTTTCCCCCACCGTCCATGACGTGCTTGGAGGTGTCATACAGATTGGGTGAGCCGGGGTGTTTGAGCTCGGGCGTGCCGTAGCAAGGCCAGGGCAGACCAAAATAATCGCCCGTGGTGTCGTAGCCGGTTTCCTTGTCCTTGCCGCCTTTGGACTTGAGTGTCCTGACATCGAACAGGTGCATGTTGCGCATGTGCGCCTTAAGGCGCTCCGGGCTTTGGCCGGTGTAGCCGATAGTCCAGCAGGTCTTGTTGATTTCGCGCAGGATGTCTTCCGGCACGGGTTCGTCCATGCCCTTGACCTTCTGCATTTTGAAATTTTTGGAAAGCTCTTTGGCGAAGCCCAATTTTTCAGCAAACTGATGCATGATCATGTGGTCGCTGCGGCTCTCCCACAGCGGTTCAATCACTTTTTCGCGCCACTGAATGGAGCGGTTTGAGGCCGTGACAGAACCCGTGGTCTCAAACTGCGTGGCGGCCGGCAGCAGGTACACCGCACGGTTGGGGTTCAGGTCTTCGGCCTTGCCCGGCATGGCGGCCATGGCCGCGGTGGCTGACGGATAAGGGTCAACCACCACCAGCAAGTCGAGCTTGTCCATGGCGCGCTTCATTTCCAGGCCCCGGGTCTGGGAGTTGGGCGCATGGCCCCAGAAAAATACCCCGCGCAGGTTGGAATCCTGGTCGATGAATTCGTTTTTCTCCATCACGCCGTCAATCCAGCGCGACACCGTGATACCGGGTTTTCCCATCATGGCAGGCGACGCGTAGCGGCCCTTGATCCAGTCAAAGTCAACGCCCCAGGTCTTGGCAAAATGTTTCCACGATCCTTCTGCCAGACCGTAGTAGCCGGGCAGCGAGTCGGGGTTGGGGCCCACGTCGGTGGCGCCCTGTACGTTGTCGTGACCACGGAAAATATTGGTGCCTCCGCCGGAAACACCCACATTGCCGAGCGCGAGCTGCAAGATGCACGAAGCACGCACAATTGCGTTGCCCGTGGTGTGCTGGGTCTGGCCCATGCACCAGACCACGGTAGATGGCCTGTTTTTGGCCATCATTTCAGCGGCCATATAGACGCGCGCTTCCGGCACACCGCAGGCCTCTTCCACCTTGTCGGGAGTCCATTTGGCGAGGACTTCTTCCTTGACCTTGTCCATGCCGAAGACACGGTCATTGATGTAGCGGGTGTCTTCCCAGCCGTTTTTGAAGATGTGGTACAGCATGCCGAACACGAAGGGGATGTCCGACCCGGAGCGGATGCGGATGTATTCGTCTGCCTTGGCCGCGGTACGGGTAAAGCGCGGATCAACCACAATCATCTTGCAGCCGGTTTCCTTGGCATGCAGCATGTGCAGCAGACTGACCGGATGCGCTTCGGCGGCGTTGGAGCCGATGTACAACGCGCACTTGCTGTTTTGCATGTCGTTGTACGAATTGGTCATGGCGCCGTAGCCCCAGGTGTTGGCGACACCCGCCACAGTGGTCGAGTGGCAGATACGCGCCTGGTGGTCACAGTTGTTGCTGCCCCAGAAGCTGACAAACTTGCGCAGCAGATATGCCTGCTCGTTGTTGTGCTTGGACGACCCGATAACGTAGACCGAATCGGGCCCGCTCGCCTTGCGCAAGTCCAGCATGCGCGCAGAAATCTCATTCAGAGCTGTGTCCCAGCTGATGCGCTCGTATTTGCCGTTGACCAGCTTCATGGGGTACCGCAGCCGGTACTCGCCGTGGCCGTGCTCGCGCAGGGCGCCGCCCTTGGCGCAATGGGCGCCCAAATTGATGGGTGAGTCAAACACCGGCTCCTGGCGCACCCAGATGCCGTTTTCAACCACCGCGTCTACCGCACAACCGACCGAGCAATGGGTGCAGACAGTTCGCTTGACTTCGATTTTCCCGCTGCCGACAGCCACCCCGGGGGCAGCAGCGCTGGCCTTTTTGACCAGCGACAGCTGGGTGGCAGCCAGGCCAACACCGACGCCCAGGCCAGATCGGCGCAAGAACGCGCGTCGGTCCATGGTCGGCAAGGCATTAGACAGCCCGCGTGAAAGGCTCTGTACAAAACGCGCCGAACCGGTACGCTGCGCCGGATTGCCATGACTACTGTGGGATTTTTTCGTGAGAAGCATGAAGCTCTCCGTATGAAGTGAAACAGGGATGGGCTAGATGCGCGCGGTGCTGTAGTAGCGCTTGACGTGGTCTGTCAGGCTGTAGCCACCGCCCTTTTCTGGGGCCGGCTTGGGCGCCTCGGGGCTGACTTCGGAGGGG
The DNA here is from genome assembly GCA_031409395.1 of Polaromonas sp. Lineage (GTDB taxonomy): Bacteria > Pseudomonadota > Gammaproteobacteria > Burkholderiales > Burkholderiaceae_C > Polaromonas. The sequence goes on along the minus strand of JANNXF010000133.1, from coordinate 1,151 downwards.
GGGGCGCCGGGCACAGCCAATATGGCTGCTGCTGCAACGCCGGTGGCGGCTGCGCCGAAAAAGAAACCCCTGCGCGAGGGTTTTGGCTGGCTTTCCTGCATCTTGATCTCCAAGGAAGCGTAGCTAATATGAGCTGCTTTGCATAACTGTACGCCAGAGCACTGGGCACCACAACCGCCTACAGAAATACTGCACAAAGACTAGGGAAAACGATAGGCAATGGTGTTGGCAAAACAGGTCTTGTGAAGAAAAATTACGCGGCAATGCCAGACAAGTCAGCACCACGTAAGGACGCAGCCGTGGGCCTTCAGGTCAGCATGTCAAACCCCTGCGATTCAACGCTGACAAAGGTTTGCGTGAAGTTCGCCAACGCCCGGTAGAAGCGCGCCTTGGGATGTTGCATGACCGCCTCGCACATCATGGGCAGCCATGGCTGCAGGTGGCGCGCAAAAAATTCGCGCTGGCGCGTGAGGTTGGCCACTGCCGCATCGTCGCCCGCGATCAGGTAGCGCATGACCTCGCAGAGGTAAGCCGCATGGTCTTCGGTTTCCGGCATGGCCTCGTCGCGCCCAAGACCGAGAGCCGCAAGGTCGGTGCGCAGGGCCGCCAGCGGTTTTTCATTGAGAAAACCGCTGAGGTAGTGGGAACCGTAAAGGTATAACTCGGGTTTGCCGACGCCGCCAAACAGGGCGTCGTATTCGCTGCTGATCCCGGCCTGGCTCTGGGCCCGTGCCGCTGCGACCAGCTCGGCCCAGCTGCTTTCCAGTACAGCGCCAGGTGCCGGTGCCTCGGTCACGGCCACGCAGATGTTTTCATGCAACGCAAATGAGGGTGCGGCATAGTAAAGGGCCGCCAGCAAGCCATAGACTTCAGCGCGTGCGGTTTCTTCATCCAGGGTGGCGGCAGTGAGTTGAGCTTGCGTCATTGAAGAGTGTCCCTAGCGTAGGTCGGTGATCTTGAGCTCGTTCTCTGCAGAGTAAATGTCTATCACCCGGCAGTCGCCGCACATTTTGAGTCGGTCTGCAGCGGCGCCCTGGAACATGGCATGCCCGGCAAGTTTGCCCAGCATGGATTCGATGGCCTTGAGCGTACCGAACGGTTTGCTGCAGCGTATGCACTGGTAGGGCTGGGTCTCATTCAATACCCTGGCC
>JANNXF010000132.1:0-3232 GCA_031409395.1 Polaromonas sp. | reverse complement strand
GCGGCGCTGCTGGCCACCATGCCACAAGAGCATGAGCGCGGGCTGGGCAACTGGCAAGCCGAGCTGGCCGAGTGGCCGGGCCTGCTGACGTCGGCGCATGGCGCGGCCCGCGCCATGGCACAGGCGCTGGCTGGTCTGCGTGTGGACACCCCGCGCATGCGCGCCAACCTCGACAGCCTGCGGGGTGCGGTGTCGCCAGACATTGCCCATCAATGGTTCAACCCCGACCTGGCCGAACATGCCGCCGTTCTGGCCACGGCGCTGGCAGCCCAACTGGCGGGCCCGCACAACACGCTCAAATGAGCCCAAGCGCCGCACCACTTCTTCAGCTCGCCGTTGCCGGCACTGGGCTGATGGGCCGTCGCCATGTCGAGCTGATTCAGGGCAACCCACGCACGCAGTTGTGCGCCGTGGTGGATCCGTCTGCGGCGTCAAAGGCGCTGGCGGACAGCCTGGGTGTCTGGCATTTTGAGCAGCTTGAAGCGCTGTTGGCACAGACTGACGGCCGCAGCGACAGCCGCAGGCCCGACGGCGTGATTCTGGCCACGCCCAACCCCCTGCATGCGCCGGGGGCGCTGCTGTGTGCCCGGCACGGCCTCCCCGCGCTGATTGAAAAACCGGTTGCCACCTCTGTGCAGGCGGGCCAGCAACTGGCCGATGCGCTGGCACGCAGCCCCGTGCCCATGCTGGTGGGCCATCACCGGCGCTACAGCAGCACGCTGCAGCAGGCCAGGCGCGCCATTCAGTCGGGCCAGCTGGGCCGCATCGTCACCGTGATGGGCAGCGCGCAGTTTTACAAACCCGCCAGCTATTTTGAGCAGGGCGCCTGGCGCAAGGAGGCCGGTGGTGGCCCCATCCTGATCAATCTGATTCACGAGATGGACAACCTGCGTTATTTGTGCGGCGAGCTGGCGTCGGTGTATGCGGTCGCGTCAAACGCCGTCCGGCAGTTTGCGGTTGAAGACTCGGCCGTCATGACCCTGAAATTTACCAGCGGTGCGCTTGGCACGTTTACCCTGTCAGACACGGCGGCAGCGCCCCGAAGCTGGGAGCAGACCTCGGGTGAAAACACCGCCTACCCGCGTTACCCCTCTGAAGACTGCTACTTCATTGCTGGCACCCGCGGCTCGATCGCTGTGCCGACGCTGCGCACCTGGGCATATGAGCAGGGCGTTGGCCAGACCCACTGCGAGATTGGCTGGTACACGCCATTTGCTGAAAAAACCCTGCCGCTTGAAGCCATTGACCCGCTGGCGGCGCAACTGAGTCATTTCTGCGATGTGATCGAGGGCAAGGCAGAGCCGATAATCTCGGTTGCAGACGCCTTGCAAAGCCTGCGCACCGTCGAAGCCGTGCGGCAATCCATTGCCACCGGCAGGGCGGTTGCTGTGCAGGGCTTGACCTGAAACTGCCCACACCGTATTTCTCCGCCTGCCGCCCACACTTTCGAAAGACTTTACTGATGAAAACAGTCCTGGTCCTCAATGGCCCCAACCTCAATTTGCTGGGAACCCGTGAACCCGCCGTGTACGGCTCGCAAACCCTGGCCGATGTCGAGGCCCTGTGCGCCAAGACCTGCGCGGCCCATGGCCTGAAGCTCGATTTTCGGCAAAGCAACCACGAAGGCGTGCTGATCGACGCGATTCATGAAGCCGGGCGTGCCCAGGCGGCCGGCACGCTGGCGGGCGTGGTGCTGAACGCCGGCGCCTACACCCACACCAGCGTGGCGCTGCACGACGCCATCAAGGGCGCATGCGTCACGCTGATTGAGCTGCACATCAGCAATGTGCACGCCAGAGAGGCGTTTCGCCACCACTCCTATATTTCACCCGCTGCCAAAGCCGTGATGGCCGGTTTTGGGGTGAAGGGCTATGCGCTGGCTATTGCAGGTCTGGCCGACATGGCCCAGCCGGCCTGATGAACGCCGGGCGGAGCTGAACCCATGACCACGCCCCTGAAATTCCTGGTCGATGAGCGCGAGGTCGAGTTCAGCGCCATCCGGGCGCAGGGCGCGGGCGGGCAAAACGTCAACAAGGTGTCCAGTGCGATTCACTTGCGCTTTGACATCGCTGCCTCCAGCCTGCCGGATGTCATCAAGGAACGCCTGCTGGCCCTGAGCGACAGCCGCCTCACACTGGACGGCGTGCTGGTGCTCAAGGCCCAGCAGCACCGCACGCAAGAGATGAACCGCAGCGACGCGCTGGCGCGTTTGCAAGAAATTGTGGACGGCGTGTCCAACCCGCCCAAATCCCGGCGGGCCACCAAGCCGACCTACGGCTCCAGACAGCGGCGGCTGGAAAGCAAAAGCCAGCGCTCAAGCACCAAGAGCCTGCGCGGCAAGGTCAGTGACTGAACCGGTTTCTTAAGCGTTTCAGGGCGTTGGCCCAATCAACACGGGCGCAAGCAGCTATGAATAACAGAGCAAATGACTGCCCGTTGGCCGTGCAGGCCGATTATTTCTCAATCGCCAGCAACTCCACCTCAAACGTCAGCGTGGCGTTGGGGGGCACGGCATTGCCTGCGCCGCGCTCGCCATAAGCCGTGGCAGGCGGGCAGGTCAGCGTGGCTTTGCCGCCCACCTTGATCTTTTGCAGGCCTTCGGTCCAGCACGGCACCACCCGGTTCAGCGGAAAGCTGGCCGGTGCGCCGCGCTTGTAGGAACTGTCAAATTCCTTGCCATCGGCCAGCGTGCCCCGGTAGTGCACCTTCACCGTGTCAGACGCTTTGGGCTGCGCGCCCGTACCGTCGACGGTGTGCACCACTTTCACGCCAGACGGCAGGGTTTCGGCAGGGGCAACCGCCCAGGCGCTGGTGGCCAGTGCGCAGGTGGCAAACAAGGCAAGGGCGGGGCGGGCAAGAGAGTAAGGCATGGTTTCGTGTCCTGGGTTGGGTGGTGACTGAAGCTGGGCCGCTTTGAAAGGCTGGCTCGGCGGATTATCGCCTCTGGGTGCTGGCGGCCTGCCGGGCAGGCTGTTGATGAAGGTGAAATCGGCTTAAAGCCCAATCAATACGGGCGCAAGCAGCTACCAAATAAATAGCGAATCAATAGCAAATCAATGACAAATCAGCACAGCACTGGGTGGGTAAAACCCGGCGCAGCGTTTGCTTCAGGCGTAATCGCTGACGGGTACGCAGCTGCAAAACAGGTTGCGGTCACCGTAGACGTTGTCAACCCGGCCCACCGGCGGCCAGTATTTGGACTGCTTGATGGCGGGCAGCGGAAAGGCGGCGG
>JANNXF010000131.1:0-5027 GCA_031409395.1 Polaromonas sp. | reverse complement strand
ATGTCGGGCACCTCAAAAATGGCGTTGGGTACAAAGCGGGGTGACAGCGCGGTTTTGATGGCGTTGTTCAGCCTGGCCTTCATTGCGTCGTCCAGCATCACGCCCGCCCGCAAGGTGACGAACAGCGGCATATAGCTTTCTCGGCCCAGGTATTCGAGGTCAACCACCATCGAATCGAGCACTTCGGGCAGTGCCTCGATGGCGCTGTAGAGCTCGCTGGTGCCCATGCGCAGGCCGTGGCGGTTAATCGTCGCGTCGCTGCGGCCATAGATGATGCAACTGCCCGACGCCGTGACCTTGAGCCAGTCGCCGTGCCGCCAGACGTTCGGGTAACTGTCAAAGTAGCTCGAAAGATACCGCGCGTTGTCCGTGTCACCCCAGAAATACAGCGGCATGGAGGGTATCGGCTGCGTGCAGACCAGCTCGCCGACTTCGCCCGTCACGGCCTCGCCAGCCTCGTTCCAGGCCTCGACCGCGCAGCCCAGCAGGCGGCACTGCATCTCGCCGGGGACTTGCGACAGCTCACGGTTGCCGCCTATAAACGCACCGGCAAAATCAGTACCCCCCGAAATATTGCAAAACCAGATGTCGGGTGTGCCGATGGCTTCAAACTGGCGGGTACCCCACTGCTGCGCTTCAAGGGACAGCGGCGAGCCGGTAGAGCCCAGCGCCCGCACCGCAGACAAATCACCGCAGCTGGCCACGTCAAGCCCCGATTTCAGGCAGTTGGCATAAAACGCCGCGCCTGCGCCGAAAAAAGTCACGCCTGTATCGGCGGCAAACCGCCACAGCGTGGACCAGTCCGGCTTTTCTTTGGTGCCCCCCGGGTTGCCGTCAAAAATCACACAGGTCGTGCCATTGAGCAGGCCGCTCATCTGGGCGTTCCACATCACCCAGCCGGTCGAGCTGTACCAGTGGTAGCGCTCGCCCCAGCTGTTGGCGGCGTAGCTGCAGCCAATGTCGTTGTGCAGTATCTTCAGCGCCAGCGCCACCACCAGCGTGCCGCCGTGGCCGTGCACGATGGGTTTGGGCAGGCCGGTGGTGCCACTGGAATAGACAATCCACAGCGGGTGCTCAAACGGCAGCCAGCGCGGCTCAAAGGCCTGGGTTTGTGCATCATTTCGGGCTGTCGCCCAATCAAATCGGGCGCAGTCAGCTATTGAATTCATAGCGTCTGAATCGCCCTGCAGGATCACATGCGACACGCTGGGCAGCGCCGCCAGCAGCTCGGCCACCACCGCGCGGCGGTCCATGTCGCGGCCGCCGTAGCGCACGCTGTCGCAGGCAATCAGCACCTTGGGTTCAATCTGCTTGAAGCGGTCGAGTACCGCCTGGGTGCCCATATCGGGGGCGCAAATGCTCCAGACGCCGCCCAGGCTGACCACGGCCAGAAAGGCCACCATGGCCTCGGGAATATTCGGCAAATAGGCGGCCACGCGGTCGCCGGGCTGCACGCCTTGCGCCTGCAGGTGCAGGGCCAATGAGGCCACCTGGCGCTTCAACTCGGGCCAGCTGAGTTCACGCGCCGGGCGCGCATCGGCCAGGCTGCATTCGTTGTGGCTGACGATGGCGGGCATGCCGGCGGCGTGGGCAGCGTCAACATGGCGAAAGACCTGCTGCGCGTAGTTCACCTGGGCGCCCGGAAACCAGCGCGCGCCCGGCATGGCCTTGTCGGCCAGCACCGCGCTGTGCGGTGTGGGGGACTGCAGCTCAAAGTAGTCCCAGATGCTTTGCCAGAAAGCGTCAAGGTCGGTGACCGACCACTGGCGCAGCGCCTCGTAGTGCTCAAAGCGCAGGCCACGGGCGTCTTTCAGCCAGTTCTGGTACAGCCGGATTTGCGGAGTGTAGGGTGCGCTCATGGGCAACAGCTTACCCTTTTGGCGCCGCGCTGAAACGCCGCCTGACGACGGCCAAGGGACTTGTGCGCCGCGTGCTTGCCTTAGGATCAGGGCACTTTCAACATGAGGAGCGAGCGATGGGAATGCTGGACTGGACAGAAAAAAGCAGCGCGGTGCTGGCGCGCGGCGGCGTGATTGGCCCTGACGAACGCCTGAGCTGGCCGCTGACGGCGGTGATGGGCGTGCAGCACGTGATTGCCATGTTTGGCGCCACCGTGCTGGCGCCGATTTTGATGGGGTTTGACCCGAACATCGCCATTTTGATGAGCGGCATCGGCACGCTGATCTTCTTTGTCATCACCGGCGGCAAGGTGCCGAGCTACCTGGGTTCGAGCTTCGCGTTCATTGGCGTGGTGATTGCGGCCAGCGCCTACGCCGGCAAGGGGCCGAACGCCAACATCGGCGTGGCGCTGGGCGGCATCATTGCCTGCGGCCTGCTGTACACCCTGATTGGCGCGCTGGTCCAGGCCGTGGGCACGGGCTGGATAGAACGCCTGATGCCGCCCGTGGTCACGGGTGCGGTGGTGGCCGTGATCGGCCTGAACCTGGCGAGTATTCCCATCAAAAACATGGCGGCCAGCAATTTTGATGCGTGGATGCAGGTGCTGACCTTTGTCAGTGTGGCGCTGGTGGCCGTGCTGACACGCGGCATGGTTCAGCGCCTGCTGATCCTGGTGGGTCTGCTGGTGGCCAGCGCGATTTATGCCGTGCTGACCAACGGGCTGGGCCTGAGCAAACCGATGGATCTCTCGGGCATTGCCAACGCCGCCTGGGTCGGTCTGCCGGGCTTTGCGGCCCCGGTGTTCAGCGCCAATGCGATGCTGCTGATTGCGCCCGTGGCCTTTATTCTGGTGGCTGAAAATCTGGGCCACATCAAGGCGGTGACGGCCATGACCGGCAAAAACCTCGACGCCTACATGGGCCGGGCCTTTATCGGCGACGGTGTGGCCACCCTGGTTTCGGGCAGCGTGGGCGGCACCGGCGTGACCACCTATGCAGAAAACATCGGCGTCATGGCCGCCACCCGGATTTACTCGACCGCCGTGTTTGTGGTGGCCGGGCTGATGGCGGTGGTACTGGGTTTTAGCCCCAAGTTTGGCGCGCTGATTCAGGCGATACCGCTGCCCGTGATGGGCGGCGTCAGCATTGTGGTGTTTGGCCTGATTGCGGTGGCCGGGGCCAAGATCTGGGTCGACAACAAGGTGGACTTTTCAGACAACAAAAACCTGCTGGTCGCGGCCATTACGCTGGTGCTGGGCACCGGCGACTTCACCCTGAAGTTTGGCCAGTTTGCGCTGGGCGGCATTGGCACCGCCACCTTTGGCGCGATTTTGCTGTACGCCCTGCTGAACCTGAAACGCCAGCCCTAAAGGCCGGCCAGACCCTACTTCGGGTCGCTCTCGGCCTTGGCCAGGGCGGCCTTGGTGGCGGCCAGTTCGCGTTCCAGGTCGGCGCGCTCGTCAATCTCGTGCGCCAGCACCTGGTTGACCTGCGCCAGATCCGTCGCCGATTCCTCGATTTTCGCTTTCAGCTCGCTGCCCTGGGCCAGCGCCTGCGCCACCTCATCGGTTTGAACGGGGGTTGGGATTTTGGTCTTCAGCACCGTATTGATGATCAGCAGCTCGTCGGCAGACTTCTCCACCGAGTCTTGCACCGTTACGTTCTGATCGAGCGCGCGCTCAAGCGGCGAGGCGGGGGCATGGGATGGTGTTGGCATAAAACCTATTTTATCCAGTCTGCGCCCGGGGTGAAAGAGGGGGTGGCGGTCAGGGCGCTTTGCCGGGCCGCGTCGCTGGTGCCTGGCGGTCGGTGTCTGGGCTGAACATCTTGCCCAGGGTGGCGCCAATGCGCGCGCCAATGGCGGTGCCCACGCCGGGCAGCACCGCGGTGCCGACAAGCGCCCCGGCAACCGCCCCTGCGGGCACCGAAACCTTGACCTGGTCCAGTGGCCCGCTCAGACGCAAGGGCACCCCCACCACCCCCTGCACCAGATCGACCGCAAATTCAGCCTCGACCTGGCGGTTGGCGATGCGCGCCTGGCCCTGCGCACTGAGCACGCCCGACGCCGCCTTGATGCCGGTGAATTCCAGCACCATGCCCTGCGGCGTGTTCTGCGTGTCCAGCTGGCCGCTCACGGCGTCCAGCACGGTTTGCCCGCTGTGTTCCTGGCCGGCGCTGCGAACCGCCTTGTCCAGGTCAAAGCGCAGCAGCGTGGCGCGGCCCAGGGTGAAGACGGTCTGGGTGTGCAGCGACTGCGCCAGCTCGCCGGCGTTGTCGCCATGGGCCGACAGGCGGGTCTGGCCAGAGGCCAGTCCTTGCAGCAGCGGCCTGCGGTTGATGGCAGCCATGGCGCTGGCGACCTCCACGCCTTCGGGCTTCAGCTGGCCGTCCAGATGCAGGCGGCCGTTGGCGCGGGTATGCAGTTGCGCCTCGCCGTGGGCGGTGCCGCCCCCCACGTTGACGCGAATCGCCCAGCGGTCTTCCTGGCCTTGCCGGGTCAGCGTCAGGTCGGTGGCCGGCGTGAAACCGGGCCGCTGCAGTTGCGCCTGGCGGGGCCGCCAGGCGGCGTCAAAGTCCACCTCGCCGTCGTACACCACCGCAATGCCGCTGCGCGATACCCAGGTCACATTGCGAAACACCAGACGCGCCAGCGGAATATCACCGAGGCTGAACCCGGCCAGGGCGTTTTCAAGCGGCTTGCCTGCGTTGTCTCCGGCCCCTTTGCCGGGAACACTGCCCGGCGTTACGCCCAGCGCGCGCAGCGACAGCTGCGGCAGCACCGCACCATGGAGTTCTGCGCGGTCTATCTTGAGCTGGCGCTGCCACAGCGCCAGCAGGTTGGGATAAAGCACCAGCTCTTTGAGTACCAGGGCTTGTGGCTGCGCCGTTGCGACGTCTTGCAGAACCAGCGCCGGCACCGGCAGCAGCCGCCAGTGCAGCGCGCCCACCGTCACCTTCACGCCGAGCGCGGCCTCCAGGCCGGTTGCCGCCCGGCTGGCCAGCACCTCGTCGGGCGGCACCTGTCGGGCCACCCCCACCCAGAGCAGCCCCGCAAGGCCCAGGGCCACGCCCAGGCCGACAACCCATTTGCCGGTGCGTGTCATGAAAAATATGCGGTTGCAGCCATTT
>JANNXF010000130.1:0-2239 GCA_031409395.1 Polaromonas sp. | reverse complement strand
AGCTGCTTGCCTTCGGGTGAGCGGAAGGTACGGTGCAGCCCGGAAATGACGCCGGCCGAGGCCGAGGGGCCAATGCCAAACGGATAGCCCACCGCCATGACCTGGTCGCCGGGTGCCAGCTCGCTGGTCGAGCGCATGGTGGCGGCAATCATGTCGTCCGGAATCTTGTGGGCCTGCAGCACGGCCAGGTCGTTTTCAGGTTGTACGCCGCTGATGCTGGCGGTGGTTTCCAGCCCATCTGCAAACGTGACCCTGATGGTGTCGGCGCCTTGCACCACATGCAGGTTGGTCAAAATAATGCCCTTGTCCGTGATCACCACGCCGGTTCCCACGCTGCGCTCAGGGTCTTCCTTGTCGTCCTTGTCCTTGCTCAGGCCCACGATGCGCACCACGGACGGGCTGATGGCTTCATAGGCTTTCACCGCCGCCGACGGCAGGGTCACCGTTTCAAGGGTTTTTAATACGGCGGCATTGATGTCGTCTTGTGTCAGTTTGCGGGCGCCTGGCCGCAGCGACAGTGAAAAGCTGATGGCGAGCAGCAAGGCCAGCAGCCCCACCACCGACCAGAGTGCATACAGCGGGTGTGAGACCCCATAGGCAACAAGGCGCGAAAAGCGTGATGCCCCGACCGGGTCTGCGTACCCAGGGGCTTTTTCGCTGGAGGTGCCGGCTGCGCTGGAGGCATCGTTATCACCGCTGCCCGGTCCGCTGGGCCGGGGGGGTGTCGTGCTACTGTAAAGGGCGGGCTTTCGCATCCGTTCACCTGTGAAATAGGGTTTAAAACCGGTCAATCAACAACTGCACCGTATCACGATTTGTGCCTCCCTGCACGGCAATTGGCGATGTGCGGCCTGTGATGGCGCCACTGCCTTTGGCAGAAGGTGGCGAGCGCTGTAGCCGGTGTCACTGCCGCTTTCATTTCTGTGTCAATATCTTGCGCTCTGGCACCCCAACTCCCTTTTTTGCATGACCTTCTGGATTGACACGCATTGCCACCTGGACGCCCCCGAGTTTGCTGCGGACGTCGCGGCGGTGCGCGCGCGGGCCACGGCCAGCCAGGTGGTGCATTGCGTATTGCCGGCCGTAGCCGTTGCCAACTTTTCGGCGGTGCGTCTGCTGGCACATGAGTTTTCATACAGTTACGCATTGGGCATTCACCCGCTGTGTGTGGCGCAGGCAGACGACGCCGACCTGCAGACGCTGGACGCCGAGCTGAGCCTCAGAAAATCGGATTCACGTCTGGTGGCTGTGGGTGAAATTGGCCTGGATTTCTTTGTGCCGGCGCTGACCCAAAGCCCGCTGCGCGAGCGTCAGGAATACTTCTACCGCGAGCAGCTCAAGCTGGCGCGAAAACACGGCCTGCCGGTGATTTTGCATGTGCGGCGTTCGGCCGACAGGCTGCTCAAGCACCTCAGGGATCTGGCGCCCGGCGGGGCCGGCTGGCACGGCATTGCCCATGCGTTCAATGGCAGCGAGCAGCAGGCCATGGCGTTTGTGAAGTTGGGATTCAAGCTCGGCTTTGGCGGCGCCGTGACGTTTGAGCCCGCCCTGCAACTGCGCCGGTTGGCCGCCGATTTGCCGATCAGCGCGCTGGTCATGGAGACGGACTCGCCCGACATTCCCCCGCACTGGCTTTACAGCACGGCGGCGCAGCGACTGGCGGGGCAGGCGCAGGGCCGCAACGAGCCGGCGGAGCTGCCGCGCATTGCCCGACACGTCGCCGACCTGCGGGGCATCTCCCTGGAGTCGCTGGCCGCGGCCACCACGGCCAACGCGCTGCAGGCCTTGCCCCGTCTTGAAGCGCTGCTGCCTTGAAGCCTGTCGAAAGCACCGCGGTATTGACCGGCTTGCCACCGCTGGTGTCAAGCCGCACGCGCCTGCTGGTGTTGGGCAGTTTTCCCGGTGTGGCCTCGCTGGCTTCGCAGCAGTACTATGGCCACCCGCAAAACCATTTCTGGCAGATATTGCAAGCGATTTGGCCTTCTATCCCAATTGGAACGGGTGCAAGCAGCTATCAAATTCGTAGCGAGTGGCTGCTTGACCAGCAGCTCGGCCTGTGGGACGTGTACGCCGCTTGCGAGCGGGTGGGCAGCCTGGACAGCCGCATTCGCCACCCGGTGCTCAATGATTTTGCCGCGCTGAAACTGCGCTGTCCGGCGCTGGAAGCCATTGTGCACAATGGGGGTGAAAGTTTCAGGCATTCAAAGCATGTGAACGAGGCCCTGGCGCGAACCGGCGC
>JANNXF010000129.1:0-7667 GCA_031409395.1 Polaromonas sp. | reverse complement strand
GGTGATAGAGCCGTGGTGCACCGGCTGCGAACTCTGCGTGCCGGTGTGCCCGGTCGACTGCATCAGCCTGGAAAACACCACGGGCAGCCAAACCGGCTGGGCGGCCTGGTCGCAGCAAGCGGCTGACACGGCCAGAACACGCTATGAATATCATAGCTATCGGCGCCCGTTAAATATGGGCAAAACCCCTGAAACGCTTAAGAAACCTGCCGCAACAGGCGGTGCTGGCCACCCCGTGGAGATGCCTGCTGCCAGCGCCCCCGCCCGGCCAGAGACTGACGCGGCGGTGGCAGACCGCAAGCGCGCGGTGATTCAGGCGGCGCTGGCCCGGGCACGGGCGCAGCGCGAAAAGTAAGCGGGCAGCGCTCGTAGACCTCGGGCGGGTAGGTTCAGGCCGGCAGTTCGGTCAGGCCCAGCACCTCGGCCTCGTAGGCATGCAGCGAAGGCGCGCCACCGGTGTGAATGAACAGCACGTTGTCGTCTTGCCTGAAATAGCCCCGGCGTGCCAGACCGATCAGGCCCGCCATGATTTTCCCGGTGTAGACCGGGTCCAGCAAGATGGCTTCGGTACGCGCCAGCATCTGCACCGCTTCCACCATGGCCTGGTTGGGCACCGAGTATTTGGGCCGCCACCAGTCGCCAAAACTCAAGACCGCTTCGCGCGGAATCGTCATGTTCAGGCCCAGCAAGTCAGCCACGGCCTGCGCCTCTTTGTGCACCAGCGGGTCCTGGTCGGCCGGATCGCGGCTGACACCAATGCCGATCAGGGGAATGTGGATGTGGTTACCCAAAAAGCCCGCCAGCAGCCCGCCGTGCGTGCCCGAACTGCCCGAACCCACGACGATTTGGTCGATCTGCACGCCCTGCTCAAAAAACTGCTGCTGCAGTTCTTGCGCACAGGCCACATACCCCAGCCCGCCAATGGCGTTGGAACCCCCGCCCGGCACGATGTAGCCCTTGCGGCCTTCTCTGGTCAGATCGTCGGCCACCTGCTGCATGGCCGCCAGCATGGGGCTGCCGGCCGGCACCACGGTGATGGCCTCCACACCCATCAGGCGGAACAAAAAATTGTTGCCGCTGGCCTCCGGCTTATAGCTGTGGGGCACGCGTTCTTCAATCACAAAGCGGCATTTCATGCCTTCTTTGATGGCCGCGCTGAGCGTGGCGCGGCAATGGTTGGACTGCGGCGCACCGCAGGTAATCAGGGTGTCTGCGCCTTGCGCCAGTGCGTCGGCCGCCAGAAATTCGAGCTTGCGGGTCTTGTTGCCACCCGGCGTCAGGCCCAGCATGTCGTCGCGCTTGATCCAGACATTCGGGCCACTGCCATCGGGGCAGGTAGCCCGCAAGGCCAGGGTGAAATGGGGCAAAAACTCCAGCGGCGTGGCGCCCTGGGTGTAGCGGCGGCGGGGGAAACGGCTCAAATCCATGGTGGAACGACTCCAAAGTGCGTTAGCGGCGAATTAGCGGCGAAAGTGCCCGGATGGCGGCACTGAATGCTAGAGCATTTTGGGAAGGGCCATCAGCAAGGTGCCACCAAGATAGAACATGGTCAGGGCCAGAAAGCCGTCGAGCAGCCGCCATGACAACGGCCGGGAAAACACCGGCACCAGGTAGCGCGCGCCCCAGCCAATCGCCACAAACCACGCCAGACTCATGGACGAAGCCCCGGCCCAGAACAGCCATCGTTCTGGCAAAGGGTATTGCGCGCCCACGGCCCCCACCAGAAACACGGTGTCCAGATAGACATGGGGATTGAGCAGAGACACCGCCAGCGTCTGGCTGAAAACGATGGCGGCACTGTTGGGCCGGGACAGCCCCGCTAGCACCTGCACCGCGCCGGGTTTGCAGGCGCGCCATGCCGCCGTCAGGCCGTAACCGACCAGAAACACCACCCCCAGCACGGTCACCCATACCAGCACATCCGGGTGAAGCCGGGCCACACCCGACACGCCAAAAACACCGACCGCCATCAGGGCAGTGTCTATCAGCGCGCACGCCAACACCACCAGCCCCACATGTTCACGCCGGATACCCTGGCGCAGCACATGAACGTTTTGAGCCCCGATGGCGATGATCAATGAGCCGCTAAGGGCCAGTCCGGAAATAAAAGAAGGGGTCACCATGGCTGTCAGTGTCGGGGGCCAGACGGGTTAAGCCAAACTAAATACACTAAGCGTGATTAAGTTTTGCTAATCTGCAAGCCTGGCAAACACCCGTTCATTCACTTCTGCACCGGCCCACCCCGCTTCACCATGCTTGACTACGCCCTGCTTCATGCCCTCGCCACCGTGGTCCGGGAGGGCAGCTTTGAGCGGGCCGCCAAGGCCTTGTTCGTCACGCCGTCGGCGGTGTCGCAGCGGGTAAAAATCCTGGAAGAGCGCTTGGGCACGGTGCTGGTGGTCAGGGGCCAGCCTTGCACCGCCACCGACGCGGGGCTGAGCCTGTGCCGCCATGCCGAAATGGTGGGGCTGCTGGAGTCCGAACTGGGCCGCGCCCTGCCCGGGCTGGGCCTGGGTGCACAGGCAATGGCGCCACCGGTGCGCATTGCGGTGAACGCAGACAGCCTGGCCACCTGGTTCATGCCAGCCTTTGCAGGCTATGCCGCCGCGGGTGCGGCGCTGCTCGACATTGTTCTGGACGACCAGGCGCACACCGCCGATTGGCTCAGAAAAGGCCAGGTGCTGGCGGCTGTGACCGCCACGCCAGAGCCGGTGCCCGGCTGTAAAAGCCGGTATCTGGGCCGTTTGCGCTATGCCGCCACGGCCAGCCCGGCCTTTATGGCGCGGCATTTCAGCGTCGGGGTGACTGCGGCCAGCCTGGCCGCCGCACCCGCGCTGATCTTCAATGCCAAAGACCGTCTGCAGGAGCAATGGATTGAGCAACGGATGGGCCAGCCCCTGTCGCCCCCCATGCACCGGCTGCCGTCCAGCCACGGTTTTGTAGAGGCCACCTTGCGGGGAATTGGCTGGGGCATGAACCCGGTGGATCTGGTGGCAGAGCACCTGCGCAGCGGTGCGCTGGTGGAACTGGCGCCCGCGCAGTATGTGGAGGTGGCGCTTTACTGGCAGCACACCCGGCTGGCCATGCAACAGCTGGCACGCCTGAGCGAGCAGGTGTTCGAGGCCGCCTCAACATCCTTGCTGCAAGGCCCGCCATTGCCTGAGCCGTGCGCCGTGCGCCGGCCCGGTGCCAAAGCGCCTTGAAGCGGTCTCAGCCCAGCGCCGCAAATGCCTGGATCACCTCGGGCGGGGCCTGCACCAGTTCAATCAGAACACCCTCGCCGGCAATCGGAAACTCGTCATTGGCCTTGGGGTGCATGAAGCAGATGTCAAAGCCTGCCGCACCCTGGCGAATGCCGCCCGGTGCAAAGCGCACGCCCTGCGCGGTCAGCCACTCTACCGCTTTGGGCAGGTCGTCAATCCAAAGGCCCACATGGTTGAGGGGCGTGGTGTGCACGGCCGGTTTTTTGTCCATGTCCAGTGGCTGCATCAAATCGACCTCAACCTTGAACGGGCCGCTGCCGATGGCGCAAATGTCTTCGTCGACGTTTTCACGTTCGCTGACAAAATTGCCGGTGACCTCCAGACCGAGCATGTCTACCCACAGGGTGCGCAAGCGGTCTTTGCGCGGCGCGCCTATGGCGATTTGCTGAACTCCCAGGACTTTGAACGGCCGGCTCTCAGTCTTTAGCGGCGACTGGCTCATGATGCAGACACCAGACGGCGGCCCGCCAGGTAGCTCACGCCCGAAGCGCCCACGCTTTCCTCGTGCGGCGTGGCGGCCGCCAGGCGGAATATGTCGCCTGCGGCGTAGCGGGTAGACACCCCGGCAATCAGCAGTGTGATGTCGCCAGCGGTGACGAGTGCGCACGCTTCAAAAGGATGCTGGTGTTCCCCCATGGCGTAGCCCACCGGCCTGTCAACATTCACGATTTCGCCAAAGTTTTCGGCTTTCAACATCGCTTTGAATTCAGTTGGACTCATGAAATGCTCCCGTTTCGGTGAGTGGTTGGGTGGGTGGATTCAGGCAAATTCAACAATCGGCTGGTCCACCGTCAGCGACTCCCCTTTGGCGGCCAGCACCTTGCCAACCACCCCGTCAGCCACCGCAAACAGCACATTTTCCATCTTCATGGCTTCAATCACTGCGATGCGTTCACCGGCCTGCACTTTCTGGCCGACCTGTACCGCCACGTCGACCAGCAGACCGGGCATGGGCGACAGCACAAAGCGGCTCATGTCGGGTGGGGCCTTGTAAGGCATCAGGGCATGCAGTGCAGCCGCGCGCGGCGACAGCACCAGCGCATCAAGCCGGCACCCGTTGTGCGCGATGCGGATGGCCAGCGGATTGCGACCCACGCCCCGCTCGACCTGCGCCACAAACGGCTGGCCGTTGACCGTGCCGCGAATCCGGGCGCCGCCCAGATGCCAGTTGCTACATATTTCATAGCTGCTTGCGCCCGTGTCTATTCGGCTAGAGCCTGATTTGATCTGAAACTCTGTGACCAGGGCAGGCTGCGGGGTGTTGTCGCCGCCAGCCCCCAGCTGGATGACCACGAACTCCTCGCCCACGGTGACGCCGTGGCCAGGCAGTTGCCCGCTGATGCCCGCTGCGCGGCCCAGCAGGCGGCGGTTGACATAGGCGGCCAGCGCCACCAGAAAGTGCGGGTCGTCGTGCGGAACGTCTTCGGCCTTGAAGCCTTTGCCGTAATTTTCAGCAATGAAACCGGTGTTGAAATCACCCGCCACAAACCGGGGGTGCGCCAGCAGAGCGGCCTGGAACGGGATGTTGCTGGAAATACCGCGAATCACAAAACCGTTGAGCGCTTCGCGCATTTTGGCTATCGCGTCCAGCCGGTCTGTGCCATGCACGATGAGCTTGGCAATCATCGAGTCGTAGTACATCGGAATCTCGCCGCCGTCCTGCACGCCGGTGTCTACCCGCACGCCTTGCAAGCGGGCGGTATCAGCCGCAAACATCGTCTCTTTGGGGGGCTGAAAGCGCACCAGCCGGCCCGTGGAAGGCAAGAAGTTGCGGAAAGGGTCTTCGGCATTGATGCGGCACTCGATCGCCCAGCCCTTGCGCTGCACGTCTTGTTGCGCCAGCGGCAGCTTTTCACCGGCGGCCACCCGAATCATCAGCTCGACCAGATCCAGCCCAGTGATGCATTCGGTCACCGGGTGCTCAACCTGCAGGCGGGTGTTCATTTCCAGGAAATAAAAGCTCTGGTCCTTGCCCACCACAAACTCGACTGTGCCCGCGCTCTGGTAGTTCACCGCCTTGGCCAGCTGCACCGCCTGCTCGCCCATGGCCTTGCGGGTGGCATCCGTGATGAACGGGCTGGGCGCTTCTTCAATCACCTTCTGGTGGCGGCGCTGGATCGAGCATTCGCGCTCGTTCAGGTAAATCACGTTGCCATGGCTGTCACCCATCAGCTGAATCTCGATATGGCGGGGTTCCTCGACAAACTTTTCAATGAACACGCGGTCATCGCCAAAGCTGCTGCGCGCCTCGTTGCGACAAGACGTGAAGCCCTCGAACGCTTCCTTGTCATTGAAGGCCACGCGCAAGCCCTTGCCACCGCCGCCCGCGCTGGCCTTGATCATCACCGGGTAGCCAATGCCCTGGGCAATTTCCACCGCACGTTCAGCGGTTTCAATCGCGTCGTTGACGCCGGGGATGCAGTTGACCCCCGCCGCACCCGCCAGTTTTTTGGATTCAATCTTGTCGCCCATGGCGGCAATTGAATAGTGCTTGGGGCCGATAAAGACGATGCCTTCTTCTTCAACCCGCTTGGCAAAGCCTGCGTTCTCGCTCAGAAAACCATAGCCAGGGTGCACCGCCTGCGCGCCCGTCTGCTTGCAGGCAGCAATGATTTTCTCAAGCTGCAGGTAGCTGTCACGACTGGGCGCCGGGCCAATATTGACGGCTTCGTCGGCCATCTCGACATGGCGTGCGTCCTTGTCGGCGTCGGAATACACCGCGACGGTCTGGATGCCCATCTTGCGGGCGGTGAGAATGACGCGGCAGGCGATTTCACCGCGGTTGGCGATCAGTATCTTTGTAAACATATTTATCTCCTATCGTGTTTTTCCAGCAGCGCCTTGCGCTCTGCCGTGAAGTCCCACCAAGGTTGGCGTGGACCACCGTTCATGAATTTTTTGGCCGCCATGAAGGTGTCGAGAACACAGGGGTCGTGGCGATGACCCATGGCGGTGCGCAAGGCGTCAAACACCGCCAGCGGGTCCATGTGTGCCACATCCGCCGGCGTGTTGATGCCGACCGAATGCAGGTCTTGCGCAATCGACGTGCCGATATTCGGAATGTCCGTCAAGACTTTGGCGAGGGCAGCGGCTTGGGCTTTGGGCATGGTGAGTTGTTGATCAGGGCAATTTCAAGCGTGCTTGTAACGGGCCATCTGTGACAAAAGCGTCTGAACGAACCGTTGCGGGTTTTCCAGATCGGGAAAATGACCACAATCGTCAAACCGAACGACCTCGGCATGCGGCGCATCGCGCAGGATAGCCAGCGGGTCAGTCAGCCGATGCGAGCGGTCTTGACTACCCCACAGCACAGTACAGGGCGTGCTGATACCTTGGGTGGCATCGACAGACTCGCGTACCAAACCTTGCACCACACCAGCCAGACTGAAGCAGCCGCCGCAGCGCAAGGCGTGGCGCGCCGTTTGTTGAAATGGGGCGCCGTCGGTCGTCTTGGGTAATGCAATGCGGTACCAGGACACCGCCATTTTTTGCCGAAATACCCGACTCACCAGCTGCCCCAGCACGGGCACCGTCAAAGGCCGTGGCACGACCCGCTCGGTCCAACGGTGCATGGCCTCGACCGATGGCGTTTGTGACAGCAAAAGACTGGCAACGCGATGCGGCGCGCGCTGTGCCACCCGCATTGCGTAGAACCCATTGGCACAACTCAAGGCCAACGTCGCTTTCGCGATATTCAGCTGATCCAGAACCGAGAGGATGGCCGCTGCGCCTTGTTCCAGCGAGTGGTCATAAGCTGCACTCGGCGCTGAAAACCCAAAGCCGGGCATGTCAAAACACACCACACGCACCTGCGGCGTCAACAAGGCAAACAAGCCCTGGTAATGCTCAAGCACGTTCGGTCCGTCGGGGGCCATGACAACGCAAGGCTTGTCACCCCCAGAGTCGAATACGCGAATCGTGCCGGCGGGCGTCTGCAGCCACCGCGTGTTTAGCGCAGGTGGTTGAATTTGACGATGTTGCTTGACGGACCCTGCGGCCAGTTTGGCGTCAAGCCAGGTACTCAGGCTGACCATGTCAAAGGAACGCTTATGGATTTGGCAACTTGCATCACAACGGAATATTGCCGTGCTTGCGCCACGGGTTCTCAAGTTTTTTGTCCCGCAGCATCACCAGCGAGCGGCAAATGCGCTTGCGGGTTTCATGCGGCAGGATCACGTCGTCGATAAAGCCGCGCGCGCCCGCCACAAACGGATTGGCAAAGCGGGTCTTGTATTCGGCCTCTTTGGCGGCCAGCTTGGCCGGGTCGCCCTTGTCTTCGCGGAAGATGATTTCCACCGCGCCCTTGGCGCCCATCACCGCAATCTCGGCATTCGGCCAGGCGAAGTTGACGTCACCGCGCAGGTGTTTGGAGGCCATCACGTCGTAAGCGCCGCCGTAGGCCTT
>JANNXF010000128.1:0-3177 GCA_031409395.1 Polaromonas sp. | reverse complement strand
GCCGCCGTAGGTGTCGACAATGATTTTGCGTCCGGTCAAGCCGCAATCGCCTTGCGGGCCGCCAATAACAAAGCGGCCAGTCGGGTTGATCAAATACTTGGTGTGCTCAGTCAGCATGTGCTTGGGCAACACCGGTTTGATTATTTCTTCAATGATGGCTTCGATGAACGACGCCTTCATTTTGAGCATGGTCTCGCTCTGGTCGGGGCTGTGCTGCGTTGACAGCACCACGGTGTCGATGCTGTGCGGCTTGCCATCGACGTAGCGCATCGTGACCTGGCTTTTCGCGTCGGGCCGCAAAAATGGCAGGCGGCCGTCTTTGCGCAATTGCGCCTGGCGCTCAACCAGGCGGTGTGCGTAATAAATCGGCGCGGGCATCAGCTCAGGCGTTTCGTCGCAGGCGTAGCCAAACATCAGGCCCTGGTCGCCAGCGCCCGTGTTCAGGTGGTCGTCGCTGGCGTGGTCAACGCCCTGAGCGATGTCGTTGCTCTGCTTGTCATAGCAGACCATCACCGCGCAGCCTTTGTAGTCAATGCCGTATTCGGTGTTGTCGTAACCAATGCGCTTGATGGTGTCGCGCGCGACCTGAATGTAGTCAACATGCGCATTGGTGGTGATCTCGCCAGCCAGCACCACCAAACCGGTGTTGGTCAGCGTCTCGGCTGCAACGCGGCTAAGCGGGTCTTGCTTGAAGATGGCATCCAGGATGGCATCAGAGATCTGGTCGGCGACCTTGTCCGGGTGGCCTTCAGAAACGGATTCAGAGGTAAAAAGAAAATCGTTCGCCATTGCGTACACTCCATGAGGTTAGTCGGCGCGTTGCCGGCGTTGGGGTGCCTCGGCGAACGCTTTAGCAGTTTGGTTTAATGTCGCCCTGCAAGTTGTTCAGTAACTCGGCGACAGGTTTGATTATAAGTCGCTGTGACGCCAACCCTGCTTGCCCCTTCTACCGTCCCTATTTTTCCTTCATGCTCTGGATATTCCGGTTTTTCTCTGTCTGGCCCCTGGCCGCCCTGCATGCGCTGGGCGGACTGCTGGGCTGGCTGGTCTGGGCCCTGAGCCCACGCTACCGGGCGCAGTTTCGGGCCAATGTGGCGCAAGCCGGGTTGCCCTTTGAAGTGGCGCGCCCGGCCATTGCCGAGGCCGGCCGCTTTGTCGCCGAGCTGCCCCGGCTGTGGATGCGGCCACAGGAGCAGTCGTGCCTGGGCAATGTGCAGCTGCAAGGCCTGGAGCATGCCGAAAACGCCTTTGCGCAGCAGCGCGGCGTGATTTTTTTCGGGCCCCATTGCGGTAGTTTTGAGCTGGGGCCGCAGGCGCTGGCCGAACTGTATGGCCCGGCCCACGGGCCGATCACCGCCATTTACCGCCCCGCCCGCAAGGCCTGGCTGGCGCGGCTGGAGCAAATCGCCCGCAACCGCGCCTGTCTGACGGTGGTGCCCGCCTCCCTGAGCGGCATTCGCCTGATGCACAAAACCCTGAAAGCCAACCAGGCCGTGGCCCTGCTGACCGACCAGGTGCCGCCCGAGGGGCTGGGCCTGTGGGCGCCGTTTTTTGGCCGGCCCGCCTACACCATGACGCTGGCCGCCCGGCTGGCCCTGCAAAGTGGGGCGGTACTGCTGCCGGTGAGCTGCGAGCGCTTGCCGCGCGGACGCGGCTATGTGCTCAAAATATGGCCTGCCGTGACCGGGCTTGACGCGGCAGAGCCGTCCGACCGGCCGCGTTCCAACATGCTGCATGCCGTGACCCAGATCAACCGCGCCATTGAAGCCATTGTGCTGAGCCAGCCTGGCCAGTACCTGTGGGCCTATGCCCGCTACAAAACCCCCCGCAAGGAAGCCGCCTGAAGATGTCTGGTCAGTTTTTGAGTCGGCTTGCCAGCCGGGCGGGCATCGTCTTCATGCAGGTGCTGGCTTTTGTGCCGCTGGCGGGAACGCGGGCGCTGGGCACGCTGATGGGCTGGGTGCTTTATCGGGTGGTGGTGCCGCGCCGGCGGGTGGTGATGGCCAATTTCGCCCTGTGTTTCCCCGATCTTTCGGTGCCTGAGCGGCGCCGGCTCACGCAGCAAACCTTCATCTTCTTTTGCCAGGCCTGGCTGGACCGCGCCTGGCTGTGGCATGCCCCCCAAAACTGGGTGCAGCGGCGGGTGCGCCTGACGGGCGCTGTGGATGAACTGGCGGGCAACGCCCCCACCGTGATTTTTCTGCCGCATTTTGTCGGCCTTGATGCCGCATGGGCGGGGGTGGCCTTGCAGGTGCCCCGAGAGTCAACCACGATTTACACCGACCAGTCGAACAAGCTGGTGGACGAATGGATACTGCGCGGCCGCCAGCGCTTTGGCCACCTGCGCCTGTTTGGCCGGGCCGATGGCGTGAAACCCATTGTGGCGGCGCTGCGCCAGGGCCAGCCCCTGTACCTGCTGCCCGACATGGATTTCGGGCCCGAAGAGTCGGTGTTTGTGCCCTTTTATGGCACAACAACCGCCACTGTGCCCTCGCTGTCGCGCTTTGCCCGGCTCGGCCGGGCCAAGGTGGTGCCGCTGTTGCCGCGCCTGACGGCCACCGGTTACGACGTGCAGGTGCTGCCCGCCTGGGAGAATTTCCCGACCGACGACCCGGTGCGCGACACCGCCTTCATGAACGCCCGGCTGCAGGACTACATCGACACCATGCCGGCGCAGTACTTCTGGGTGCACAAGCGTTTCAAGACGCGGCCCGAGGGCGAGCCTTCCTTGTACTGAGGCGGCCTTCAGGCCATGCCCTCAAGCGTTTCAGGGCGTTTGCCCAAATAACACGGGCGCAAGCAGCTATCTTTTTAATAGCAAGCCAGGCGGTCGCCAGGCGCCGCTTCAGGGGCGGCTCAGGCCAGAAACTGCGCCAGATACCCGATGACCCGCGCCGGTTGCTCGTGCACGATCCAGTGGCTGGCGCCGTCCACCCGGTGCAGCGTCATTTGCGGCACATAGTCGCCCAGCCCGTCGAGCAGGGCCGGGGGCAGGGCGATGTCGTCGTTGCCCCAGATCACCAGCGTGGGCAGCCGCACTTCCAGCATCTGGCGCGGAATCGTCACGGCGGCGGCGGCCGGGTCGTGGTGCGGCGGGCCAGGCCGGGGCGGGCGCAGCGGCGACGCGCGGTAAAAATTCAGCGGGCCGGTCAGGCCGCCTTGCCACACCGCGCGGTA
>JANNXF010000127.1:0-11149 GCA_031409395.1 Polaromonas sp. | reverse complement strand
CTTGGCGGCGGACGAATCAGGAAACATGCGAAAGCTGGTGTTCATGGCGATCTGGGCAACGCGAGGCACCAGTGCGTGCATCAACTGGCCGGTAATGCCCAGGCGGGTTGCCACGCGAACCGGTTTGAAGATGCAGGCCTGCGCAATCATGTCGGCGGCCTCTTCGGGAGACAGCGTCGGAACGTTGTTGTAAAGGCCCGTCGGCGCAATCATGGGCGTGCGCACCAGCGGCATGTTGATGGTGGTAAAGCTGATGCCCAAATCGGCGAACTCGCTGGAAGCGCAACGCGTCCAGGCATCAAGCGCCGCCTTGGACGCCACGTAAGCCGAAAAGCGTGGCGCATTGGTCAGCACGCCAATCGAGCTGATATTGACCACATGGCCCTTGCGCTTGGTCGCCATGCCGGGCAGCAAGCCCATCGTGACGCGCAAGCAGCCAAAGTAGTTGAGCTGCATGGTGCGCTCGTAGTCATGAAAGCGGTCGTAGCTGGCTTCAATCGCCCGGCGAATCGAACGGCCTGCGTTGTTGATCAGAAAATCAACACCACCGTGGTTGGCAATCAGCTCCTTGATGAAACGGTCGCAATCAGCCATGTCGGCAATGTCGGCAGGATAGGCAATGAAGCTGTAACCCTTGGCTTTGGCTTCCTTGCAGGCTTCGTCGAGCTTGTCCTGGTCGCGGCCGCAAATCACGGTGATGGCGCCCGCCTCGGCAAATTTGTGGGCTGCCGCCAGGCCGATGCCTGACGAGCCACCGGTGACCAGCACCACCTTGCCGCTGACCGTCCCCTTGAGCGAGCGGTCAATGTGCAGGTCGGGGTCGAGGTGCCGCTCCCAGTAGTCCCACAAACGCCAGGCGTAGTCTTTCAGATTGGGGCAGGCAATGCCGGAGCCCTTGAGTGCAGCCGTCATGTCGCGGCTGTCAAAACGGGTCGGGTAGTTGACAAAGGTCAGCATGTCTTCGGGCAGGCCCAGATCGGCAAACACCGCATTGCGAATGCGCCGCACCGGCGCCAGGGCCATCAGGCTCTTTTTGACGCTGCGCGGAATAAACCCGAGCAGGGCCGCGTTGACAAACAGGTTCATCTTGGGCGCATGCGCAGCCCGGCTGAAAATATCGAGCACATCGCCGACGCGGTAGCCCACCGGGTCCACCAGGTGAAAGCAGCGCTTGGCAATGCTGGCCTGGTGGCTGATGTGGTCGAGCGCATCGACCACGAAATCGACCGGCACGATGTTGATGCGTCCGCCTTCCAGACCCACCGCAGGCATCCAGGGCGGCAGCAACTGCCGCATGCGCTGGATCATCTTGAAGAAATAGTAGGGTCCGTCAATCTTGTCCATTTCGCCGGTGGTGCTGTCCCCCACCACCATGGCCGGGCGAAACACCGTCCACGGCACCTTGCATTCCTTGCGCACGATTTTTTCACTCTCGTGCTTGGTCATGAAATAGGGGTGGTCGTAGTTCTCGGCCTCTTCAAACATGTCTTCGCGGAACACGCCTTCGTAAAGGCCGGCCGCAGCAATCGATGACACATGATGGAAGTGCCCGGCATCAATGGCCTTGGCAAATTCGATGGTGTTGCGCGTCCCATCCACGTTGACGGCGATCTGGCTTTCCTCATCGGCACTCAGGTCATAGACCGCGGCCAGATGGTAGAAATGCTCCACCTGCCCCTTGAGTTTTTTGATGTCGTCGCTACTGACGCCCAGCTTCTTGCTGGTCAGGTCGCCATGCACCGCCACCGCCCGGGCAGCACTCACGCCCCAGTACTCGCGCAGTGCTGCCACTTTTCCGGCACTCTCCTTGCGGATCAGAAAATAGACCGTGGTACCTTTTCGCGCCAGAAGTTTTTTAACCAGGCGTTTACCGATGAAGCCTGTTGCTCCCGTGACGAAATATTGCGTTGCCATTTTGTATCTCTCCGCTGAACAGTCGAACAAACAGTGATTCTGGCCTAAACCCGGGCACTCTCTATTCAGCAAAAACCCGCACACCCCGCGCCAGGCCGTGCTTTTCCGTAGAGCCGCGCGCCTAACACTCTAGAAGCCGGCACCTAAACGCCAGTTCCCGGAAGGCTTACATTTTGGGATGTGCGCGGCTCATGGCCGGTGCAAACCTTTCACAACACCCGTCCGCCTGGAGTACATCATGATCAAAAAACTGCAAAAAATGAGCGCTGACAAAAAATCGGCAACCCACCTGTCTGGCGCCGTCAAAGAGTCCGCCCAGCAAATCTGGCTGGCCGGCCTGGGCGCTTTCTCCAAAGCACAGGAAGAAGGCGGCAAAGTGTTTGAAACCCTGGTGAAGGAAGGCCTGTCCATCCAGCGCAAAACCCAGTCGGCGGCCGAAGAAAAAATTTCTGAAGCCACCAGCAAGATGGCCAACATGGCGACTGGCATCCAGTCCAAGGCTGGCCATCAGTGGGACAAGCTTGAGAACATCTTCGAAGAACGCGTTGCCAAAGCCCTGAACAAACTCGGTGTCCCCTCGGCCAAGGATGTGGACGCCCTGATTGCACGCATCGACGAACTCAACAGGAACGTTCAGAAAATGAGCGCCAAGACCCAGGGTGCAACGGTTGCCAAGGCTGCAGCCAACACCACGGCAAAGCCTGCTGCCAAAAAGGCAGTGACGCCAGCCGCCAAGCGTCCTGTCGCCCGCAAATCAGCCTGATCAGGCCGTGGCTGATGTGCGCCAGGTGCGCGTCAGCCGCTTTTAAACAAGGGACATCGCGTCCCTTTTTTTACGCCTCATTTCCGAACTTGACGAACGATTCGCCCGGCTGGCTTTGTTGCACAGCAGCAAATATTGCGGCACCCGCCGTCTACACTTTCCCGTCATGACCTCTGCAAAGCTTTCCAAAAACAAGCGCGGCACCCAGCCTGCGCGCATTGCCCTCGCGCTGGCAGGCGGTGGGCCCCTGGGCGCCATTTATGAAATCGGCGCCCTGTGCGCGCTCGACGAATCGCTGGCAGGCCTTTCATTTACCCGCCTGCACCACTATGTGGGGGTATCTGCCGGTGGCTTTATTGCGGCAGGACTGGCCAACGGCATGACGCCGCGGGAGCTGTGTGCCGCCTTCATTGAAAACGACCACAGCGCCTCCGAGGTGTTTGATCCGGCCTGGCTGATGGTGCCTGCTTACGGCGAATTTTTGCGGCGCGGCATCATGCTGCCAGGCCTGGTCGCCACCGCCCTGTGGCGTGCCACCATTGGCCGCAAATCGCTGGTCAATGCCATCGAGGCGCTGGGCCCGGCCCTGCCTACCGGCATTTTCTGCAACGACGAAATCGATGTGCAACTGGCCAAACTGTTTTCAAAACCGGGCCGCACCAACGACTTTCGCCAGCTCGCCACACGCCTGACGCTGGTCGCCACCAACCTTGACAGCGGTGACGCTGCGCCATTCGGGCGGCCGGGCTGGGACCATGTGCCGATTTCCCGGGCCGTGCAGGCCAGTTCGGCCCTGCCGGGCCTGTTTCCACCGGTTGAAATTGGCGACAACTACTATGTCGACGGCGCACTGAAGAAGACCATGCACGCGGGCGTTGCCCTGGACGAGGGCGTTGACCTGATGTTCTGCCTGAATCCGCTGGTGCCGTTTGACTCGACCAGCGCCCCCGATCTGGCCATGAACCAGCGCGTCATGCGGCGCGGCCTGCCGCGAGAAAAGCAGTCGATTCCGCGCATCGTCAATGGCGGTCTGCCCGCCGTCATGAGCCAGACCTTCCGCTCGATGATTCACTCGCGGCTGGAGCTGGGCATGAAGCATTACGAACACGCCTACCCGGACACCGACATCGTGCTGTTTGAGCCCGACCACCGCGACACCGAAATGTTTCTGGCCAACACCTTCAGCTACAGCCAGCGCCGGGAACTGGCGGAGTATGCCTACCAAAAAACCCGGCAGATGTTGCGCTCCAGAAAAACCACGCTCTCCACCAAGCTGGCGCGCCACGGCATCACCCTCAATCTGGAGGTGCTGGACGACCCCAAGCGCCACCTGGTGGCAGAAAGGCCCGCCGCCACCCGGGTAGGCCGCGCCATCGCGTCGCTGGAAGAAGTCATGGAAGACCTGAGCCATTTTGTCAATCCGCTGCATCACACGGCCCCTGCGGCGGCCCCGGTCTGACATGAGCGCTTCAGCCCTGCCTCTGCGGGCCTGAAAACCCTGACCGGCGTGTCCGGCAAGGGGACGGGCCATGCAGAGATTCCCTAATTCCGCATCTGGCGGTGCTGGGTTAGAGTACAGAACAATACGAGGAAGACATCTATGGCGAAAAAAGCGCCACGCCGCACTGCAGAGCGCATTCTGGAGGTCACGCTGGACCTGTTCAACCGCTTTGGCGAGCCCAATGTCTCGACCACGCTGATTTCTGCCGAACTCGGTATCAGCCCTGGCAATCTCTACTACCACTACCCCGCCAAAGACGAGCTCATCAATTCGCTGTTTGACCGCTACGAGAAATCACTGAGCGAACTGCTCAACGCCAGCGACGGTGTGCGCAATGTCGAAGACGCCTGGTTTTTCATGCACACGCTGTTTGAGCTGATCTGGGAATACCGGTTTTTATACCGCGACCTGAATGATTTGCTGAGCAAGAACCGGCGTCTGGAAACCCACTTTCAATGGGTGCTCAAAAACAAGGCGCGCGCTGTCAAAACCCTGCTGGACGGCATGAGCCGCGCCGGCGCCGTGACGATTGACTCCCGCGAAGTAGAGGCCACCGCCACCAGCATGGTCGTGGTGCTGACGTATTGGCTCAGTTTTGAGTACGTGCGTGACCCTCGCAATGCGCTGGAGCCCGCCAATGCCCAGTCGGCACTGCTTCGCGGCGCCCACCATGTGCTTAATTTGCTGATCCCCTATCTGGAGCAAAGCCAGCGCACCCACCTGCAGTCGCTGGTACGTGCCTACAGCAGCCCGCCAGCCAATGGCACTGCGTAAACAGGCCTGCTTTTCAGACCTGCTTTTCAGAACCGCTTTTTTTCTGCCCTCTGCCAAACCAATATTCAAGGAGACAACACATGGCCAAATGGACTGCTTTTCCCCACGCTGGCGACTACACATTTGACGCCGCCAGCCTGAAAAAGAGCTGGGACCGCCTGCACCAAGGGGACTGCGAACCCCTGCCCAAAGAGGCGGCAGTGCTGCAGGCGTGGGTGCTGTTTCACAACGGTGATTTCCAGAAAGCCGCCGAAGCCGGCGTCAAGGCAGGCGGCAACGGCATCACGGTGGCCAACAAGGCCACCAACATTTACGCCAACTATCTGGAAACCAAAGAAAAAACCAAGCTTGATCTGTTGATGGAAGTGGCCGAGCGCGCCGAAGCGCAGCAGGCCGAAGATCCGAAAAACCCCAACGCCTGGTACGCCCAGGCCTACGCGCTGGGCCGCTACAGCCAGGGCATCAGCGTGGCCAAGGCGCTGGCACAAGGCCTGGGAAGCAAGGTCAAGAAGTCACTTGAGCAAGCCATCAAGCTGTCGCCCAAACACGCTGATGCGCATGTGGCGCTGGCCGCCTTTCATGCCGAGGTGATTGACAAGGTGGGCTCGCTGATTGGCGGCATGACCTATGGCGCCAAAAAAGACACAGGCCTCGGCTTGTTCAAGGACGCGCTCAAGCTCAATCCCGCCTCGGCCATTGCCATGGTTGAATACGCCAACGGCATGGTCATGCTGGAAGGCGACAAGAAAATGAAAGAAGCCACCAAACTCTACGAACAGGCCGCCGCCAGCAAACCGCTCGACGCCACCGAGCGGCTGGATGTAGAGATGGCCAAAGCCGAACTGGCCGACTGAGGGCGGCCTGGCCTGGGGGTTCGCCCTCACCTTATGCTATATTTTTAATAGCTGCTCGCGCCCGTGATGTATGGGCCAGAGTGACAAATGGCTCATGGCCTCGGCGCACTCAGACCGGCAGAAACCGGGCTGCGCAGCAACGCACCGGCCTGAGCTTTCGCGAATCTTCCCGTGGCAACTCACAAGGAACACCATGAAATTTCACCTCGCCCGACGCTTCATCCTGGCACCGCTCGCCCTTGGCGCCCTGCTCTCCATGGCATCGGCAGCCATCGCACAAGCGCCCCCGGCGGCCCCGCAACCGCCACTTCCAGCCAGCCTGATTGCCCGGGTCAACACGCTGGTCGACGCTGATACCGCCCGACTCACCGCCGTCTTCAAGGACCTGCACCAGCACCCTGAAATTGCCTTCACCGAGACGCGTACCGCCGCCATCGTCAGCAAAGACCTCAAAGCGCTGGGCTTTACCGTCACCGAAGGCATTGGCAAGACGGGTGTGGTGGGCGTGCTGAAGAATGGCGCGGGGCCGACGGTCTGGTTTCGCGCCGACATGGACTCGAACTCGGTGCGCGAAGCAACCGGGCTGCCCTGGGCCGCCACCGCAAAACAGCGCCTCGCCGATGGCAGCGAGATTGATGTCATGCATGCCTGCGGCCACGACGCGCATGTGACGTGGATGCTGGGCCTGGCCAAAACCATGGTGGCCACCCGCGCCGACTGGTCGGGCACGCTGGTGGTGTATGCGCAGCCGGCAGAAGAAGTCGGTCTGGGCGCCCAGGCCATGGTCGAAGACAAGCTGTGGGAGCGCGGCTTTCCCAAACCCGACTATGCGTTTGGCACCCACACCGCGCCGGGGCCGGTGGGCGTCATTTCCAGCTCACCTGGCGTCCGCATGGCGGGCGTCGACCAGCTTGACATCACCTTTCATGGCGTGGGTGGCCACGGCTCGACACCCCAGATGACCATAGACCCGGTGGTCATGGCGTCGCAGGCTGTGCTGGCCTACCAGACCATCGTCAGCAGAAACCTGGACCCGCAAGCATCAGCCGTTTTGTCGGTGGGGTCTATCGTCGTCGGTCGCGACAACAATGTGATTCCGGACAAAGCCGTTCTCAAGCTCAATCTGCGCTGGTTCACCCCCGAAGTGCGCGAACAGATGCTCAAGCGCATTGACGAAATCAACAACGGCATCGCGATTGCGGCCGGTGTGGGCAAAGACAAGATGCCAACCCGGCTGATGAAGGGAAACGCCGGGCCGCTGGTCAATGACAAGCTGCTGGTGGGCCGCATCAACCCTTCGCTGGAGGCCCTGATGGGCAAGGGCAAGGTCATCGATGCCTTCCCCGCCGTGATGGGCTCCGAAGATTTCCAGGAAGCCTTCAGGCCGCTGAACACGCCCTACGCCTTCATGCTGGTCGGCGTGGCGCCGCCCGAGCTGTTTGCCAAAGCCTTGCTGGCCGGAAAACCCTTTCCCTATTCGAACCACAACCCTGACTTTTTTGTCGATCTAGCCGCCATCCCGATTGGTGCGAAGGTCAATAGCGTGGCGGTGCTGAGCATTTTGGCCAAACGGCCGTAGCGGCCAGGCCCCGCGGGCCCCGTCCGGGCCAGCAGTCGCTCGCTTTTTGATAGCTGCTCGCGCCCGTGATTATTGGGCTAGAGGTCTTTTTTATTCAAAAAAATACTGGAGCGCAGGGCCCCCAGGTCCAGCACGCGCAGGCCACCATATTCGACACGGATGATGGCTTGCGCCTGCAGGGCGGTCAGCGCTTCGTTGACGCGCTGGCGTGACAGGCCGACCAGGTAAGCCAGCTCCTGCTGCGTGATGCGCAGGATTTCGCCCACACCCGGGTAGAGCACCGGGTTGAACAGCGCCGCCAGGCTGCGCGCCACGCGAACGTCGGGGTTGTTCATGCGGTCAATCTCGCGTGCGGCAATGAACTGGCCCAGCCGTTCGTTGAGCTGGTTCATCACAAAGCGGTTAAAGCCGATGGAGTGGTCGAGCAGGCCGTGAAAAGTGTCAACCGGCAGACCGGCCACCACGCTTTTACGCAGCGCCTGGATGTTGTAGCGGTAGGGCTCGCGCTTGAGCGTCGTGCCCTCGCCAAACCAGCCCCCCGGCGGCAGGCCGGCGAAGGTCATGGTCTGGCCCTGGGCGTTGTCGCTGCTCATCTTGAGCAGGCCTTCAACCACGCCGAACCAATACGTCACCGGCTTGCCGATACGGCAGACATAGTCGCCGGTTTCAGCGTCGCCCACCAACAACTCCGCCACCGCATGGGCGCGCTCATCAGGGCGCAGCAGCCGCAGCCAGGGAATGACCTGCAGCTCATCCGGCGTGGGTTTTCGGCGGCGCTGGTGCAGCGTCAGGTCAGTGGACATGGGTCAATCGCTTGAGGAGAAGAAGCAACTTTAAGAAAAACCACGGGAAAGTCCGGAGAGGGCACACCCTCGAATTGTCGTCCGATAGACATTTTTCCGTCAATTCAACGCATAGTATCAGCCCCGCCACAACCTACAAGCCCTCCCAGGAAACGCCGATGAGCAGCCCCACGCCCCCTCCCCGCCACCACATCCCCCTGTCGCGGCGCAGCGTGCTGGGCACACTTGCCGCGCTGCCGGCGGCCTTTCATGCGCCGACACGCGCCGACGACACCGGGCCGATCAAAATCGCGCAATCGACCGCGCTCAGCGGCCCGCTTGGCGAGTTGGGCCAGGCCATGCACCAGGGTGCCAAGGCCGGTTTTGCCGCTATCAATGCCAAAGGCGGCGTGAATGGCCGACTGATTGAGCTGACGGTGGCCGACGACGGCTACGATGTGAAGCGCGCACTGGCCCATGTGAAGGGGTTTGTGGAAGACCGCAGCAACTTTGCGCTGTTCAACTGCATGGGCACGCCCATGATCGAGGCCATGCTGCCGCAGGTCATTGAATCGGGCATGCCCTTTTTCGCCCCTTTTTCGGGCGCCCTGTCGGCACGCCCGAAAAATACCCGCAATGTGTTCAACATCCGCGCCAGCTATGCCGATGAAACCGAGCAACTGGTGCAGCACCTGGCCACCATCGGCATCAGGCGCATCGCCATCGTTTACCAGAACAACGCCTTCGGCAAGGAAGTGTTTGACGCCACGCAGCTGGCCATGGCCAGGTACAAGCTGGACGCAACGGCCATCGTCACGGTCGAGAGCAACTCCTCGGATGTCAATGCCGCTGTGGCCAGGATCACCAGCTCCAACCCGGAAGCTGTGCTGGTCGGACTGGCCGGCAAACCGACGATTGATTTTGTCAAAGCCGTGCGCCTGCAGCGCCGGGGATTGCCGCTGTATGCCTTGTCCATCATGGGCGCGGCCGCCACCCTCAAGGCCATGGGCGATGACGCGACCGGTATCGCCGTGTCTCAGGTCATGCCCTTGCCGGGCAACACCGTGGTGCCCATGGTGCGCGATTTTCAGCAGGCCTGGAAGGCGGCGGGTGCGGTGCTGGAGCCTTCGCACCTGGCGCTGGAGGGCTATGTCAATGCCCGCGTCTTTGCCGAAGCCCTGCGGCGCGCCGGGCGCAATCCCACACGCGGCAGCTTCATCGAAAGCGCCTGGAGCCTCAAGCGCTACGACCTGGGCGGCTTTGAAGTGAGCTTCAGCGAGTCGTCCAGAAGCGCGTCGCGCTTCGTCGAACTCACCATGGTTTCAAAGGATGGGCGTTTCATCCGATAAATCCCGCCATACGCGGGCACACCCCAGTAGGACTTACCCTTAAATTGTCGGCGCAATGACAAGCCAGCGTCAAACGCCGCCCTAGTATTCACTTCGCACCCGCCCTCTATCCTCCAAAAAAAGAGGGCGCAAAAACTGGAGACAAGTAAACGTCATGCAGACCACGTTCCCAAGATTGCTGCTGAAACATGCCGCTGAACGCCCCGGCGCTGCCGCCATGCGCGAAAAAGAATATGGCATCTGGCAGGCGCACAGCTGGGCCAGCATGGCCACCCTGGTCAAGCACATTGCGTGCGGACTGCACCAGGCCGGCCTGCAGCGTGGCGAACACCTGGTGGTGATTGGCGCCAACCGTCCGCGCCTGTATGCCACCATGCTCGCCGCGCAGTCACTGGGCGCCATCCCGATTCCCTTGTACCAGGATGCCGTGGGCGCTGAATGCGTGTTCCCCATCACCAATGCCGACGTTCGTTTTGCCATGGTCGAAGACCAGGAACAGGTCGACAAACTGCTGGAAATACGAGACCGCTGCCCCGCACTGGGCCATATTATTTTTGACGACCCGCGCGGCCTGCGCAACTACGAAGAGCCCGGGCTGATGGCCCTGGACCGGCTGATTGAAAACGGTGTGGCCCTGGCCGACCGCGAGCCCGCGCTGTTTCAGGCAGAAGTCGACCAGACCCGTCCGACCGACGTGGCCGCGATGTTTTTCACCTCGGGCACCACCGGCAACCCCAAGGGCGTGGTGCACACCCATGCCACCCTGCTGGACCGGGCCCGCGCTGGCGCCGATTTCGACAAACTGACCGCCCAGGAAGAAGTGCTGGCCTACATGCCGCTGGCCTGGATTGGCCAGAACATCTTCAGCTACGCACAGTGGCTGGCCTGCGGCTACGTGGTCAACTGTCCGGAAAACGCCAGTACGGTCACGATTGACCTCAAGGAGGTCGGCCCGACCTACTATTTCGCGCCGCCCCGCGTGTTTGAGGGCCTGCTGACCAATGTGCTGATCCGCATGGAGGACGCCGGACGCCTCAAGCGCAGCATGTTCAGTTTTTTCATGGACGTCGCCAAACGTGTCGGGCCCGACCGCATGGACGGCAAGCCCGTGGGCTGGTTGCAAGGCCTTTTGTATGCCGCGGGCAACCTGCTGGTGTACGGCCCGCTGCGCAACAACCTGGGGTTTTCGCGGGTACGCGTGGCCTACACCGCCGGCGAAGCCATTGGGCCAGACCTGTTTACCTTTTACCGCTCGATTGGCATCAACCTCAAGCAGTTGTACGGCTCCACCGAAACCGCCGTGTTCGTGTGCCTGCAACCCGACAACGAGGCGCGTGCCGATACCGTGGGGGTGCCGATTCAAGGGGTAGAGATCAAGGTGGCCGACAACGGCGAAATTTTGGTCAAGTCCGCAGGACTGCTCAAGGAATACTACAAAAACCCCGCAGCCACCGCCGAGGTTTTGACCGCTGACGGCTGGTACCACACCAGCGACGCGGGCTTCATCGACGCCCAGGGCCACCTGAAGATCATTGACCGCGTGAAAGACGTGGGCCGCCTTCATGGCGGCGCCCACGACGGCGCCATGTTCGCACCCAAATACGTGGAAAACAAACTCAAGTTTTTTCCGCAC
>JANNXF010000126.1:0-1671 GCA_031409395.1 Polaromonas sp. | reverse complement strand
GTAGCGGCGCTGGCCTTCGGCAAACAGCGTGTCAAACACAAGCGATGATTTTCCCGAGCCGCTGGGCCCGGTCACCACGGTCAATTCACCCGTGCGGATGTCCAGGTCAAGGTTTTTGAGGTTGTGCTGGCGCGCGCCGCGAATGCGGATGATTCCCTGGGACATCTAGTGGGTTCTTTCCTTAAGAGGTCAAACATTCTAGACAGCACCGGGCTCAATACGGGCCGTGGGGTCAAAGCCCCTGGCGAGAGCCGTTCCCCCTGTACGACTGGACCTTCCTGCCCGTAGTTTCCACACATTGGCTCGGGACCAGGCTGCGTAAAATATCCTTTTACGGAAACAACACATGAAAAAACCCATTTTTTGGTGCACCACTTTATTGCTGGTCGCTCTGACACACGCTGCCCAAGCTCAAATCCTGGTCGGCCAGACGGCAGGCTTCACCGGCGCGGTCGGCGCAGGGGTGAAAGAAACCACGGACGGCGCCAAGCTCTATATTGACGCCGTCAATGCCCGGGGCGGTGTGGCTGGCCAGAAAATAGAGCTGATTTCCCTGGATGACAAGTTCGACCCCAAGCTGGCGGTTGAAAACGCCCGCAAACTGATTGAAGAACAAAATGTGGTCGCCCTGTTTCTGACCCGCGGCACGCCGCACACCGAAGCGATCATTCCGCTGCTGGACAAATACGCCGTGCCCCTTGTGGCACCGTCTACCGGTGCCATGGTGTTGCACCAACCGGTCAAAAAGCATGTTTTCAATGTGCGCGCCACCTACCAGCGCGAGGCTGAAAAGGCCGTCACCCACCTGAACTCCATGGGTATCAACCGCATCGGCATTATTTACGCCGACGACAGCTTTGGCGCCGATGGTGTGGCGGGTGCGCAAAAAGGGCTGGCCACCGCCAAGCTCGCCCCCGTCATGCTGGAAAAGTTTGACCGCTCCAAACCCGATTTCACGCAGATTGCGCCCAAGGCATTCCAGTCCAATGCGCAAGCCATCATCATGGTGGCATCAGGCCAGGCCGTGGTTGACGGGGTCAAGGCTTTGCGCGCCGCCGGTTCTACCGCGCAAATCGTGACGCTGTCCAACAATGCCTCCAGCGGCTTTGTGAAAAATCTCGGTGAAAACGCACGGGGCGTGATTGTGACGCAGGTGTTCCCCTACGAGCGCTCCATCGCCTTCCCCATGGTCAAGGAAGCCCAGGAGCTGGCCAAGGCCAAAGGCCTGAGTGAAATCAGTCCCGCCATGCTGGAAGGCTTTGCCGCCGCCAAGGTGCTGGTAGAGGGCTTGCGCCGGGCCGGTGCCAAACCCAGCCGCGAAAAACTCCAGGCCGCGCTGGAAGGCATTCGCAAACTGGACATTGGCGGACTTGAAGTGAGCTTCAGCCCGGAAGACCACACCGGACTGGACTTTGCAGACCTGTCCATCATTGGCACAGACGGCAAGTTCAAGCGCTGATTTGAAGGTCCCTGGCGCGGCCCAGGCTCAGCCGCGCTCAGTCGTACAGGGCGATTTCAAGTTCCCTGAATTTATCGGGACCCACGGCTTCCTTGATCTTGGGGGCCAGTTCCTTGAGCTTGGCCAGGTCGCCTGCGGCTTCTACCGCCAGGTTCAGCCTGAAGCCACGCAGCCCCAGGTTGGCCGTCAGCCGCGTGGCAATCGGGTAGGCC
>JANNXF010000125.1:0-7803 GCA_031409395.1 Polaromonas sp. | reverse complement strand
GTGCCGGTGGTGTCGCTGTCGGGGTCTGCGGTGTCGCCCAAATTTGGCGTGCTGTACCGGGCGACGCCGCAGTGGAGTGTGTTTGGAAACTACGCCAGTGGCTTCCGCGCGCCCAACGCGGGACAGGTCAATGCGTTCTTTGAAAACGTGACCCAGTTCTACAAAACCATTCCCAATCCGGGCCTCAAACCTGAAAAGAGCAAAAACCTGGAGTTCGGTGCGCGCGGGCGGCTTGAGCAATTGACGCTGGACGCAGCCGTGTTTTATGGCCGGTTCAGCGACCTGATTCAGGACAATGTGCAGGTGGGTGGCAACGGCACAGCGCTCAACCCCACCGTGTTTCAGTCCATCAATATCGACAACGCCACGATTCAGGGCTTTGAAGTCCGTGGCGCCGTGGATTGGGGAAAGCTGGGCATGGGCCGGTTGAGTACGCCGTTTTCTTATGGCCAGACCCGCGGCAGGGACACCCACACCGGCGCGCCGCTGGACACGGTAGACCCGGCCAAGCTCGGCGTTGGCGTCCGCTACGAGACGGCGGTGTGGGATCTTCGCCTGGATGCCCTGCACCATTCGGCCAAAACCCTCGGCGACATTGGCACGCAACGGGTGGGCACGCCGCCCACGCTGCAGTTTGAGGTGCCTGCCGCCACCACCCTGGACCTGAGCGGCCAGTGGCGCATCAACAAAGACCTGCGCCTGAACGCCAGCCTCGTCAACCTGACCAACAAGAAATACTGGAACTGGTCGGACGTGCGCAGTGTGGCAGCGAACGCGGTCGCGCTTGATGCTTACACACAGCCTGGACGCAAGTTCAATGTCTCGCTGGTGGCCGATTTCTGATGGCTTGCTTCGGCATGCCCCATTGCCTGCCCGTCCCCCTGTTGGCTGGCATTCAGCCCTCTCCAAGAAAGACCGCGCCATGAGCCAGATTCCAGACCACGGTATCAATGACCCCGATGTGCATGCGGACGCGCCTGCCCTGGCGCGCGCCAGCGAAGCGTGCGACCCGCCGTGCGCAGAAGCGCTGCTGGCCGGCACGCTGGCCCTCATGACCGGGCATGCCCAGGCCTGCTGCGGTGAGCACCGCGGCCTGATGGCGGCCAAGGCGGCGTCCAACCTGCTGCTGCTGTCGCAGCACCCCCTGATGTCGCCGCGTTTTCAGGCCGTGGCCTGGAAGCTCCACGCCCAGTGGACGCAACCCATCCAGGCCGCCCAGAGTCCCCGGGCTGCACCCGCAGAGCCCGCAGCGGCCAGGCCCGACCCTTCCCGTGCCTTGTGGCACACCACTCCCGAGGTTATTCAATGAGCGCCGTTCTTCAAGCCATGGCAGAAAAATCAGCCAGCAACTCCGACAGCCCTGACCACCCTTCAGCGGGTCCGACGTTTGAGGCCATGAGCGTGGCGCTGATACGCGAGCGCTTTCTGGCAGCCCGCAGCAGTGGCAAACGCGCCAAAGACGCCGCCGAAAGCCTGGGTATCAGTGAAGGCGAGGCCGTAGCGGCCCATGCCGGCCAGCACGGCTTCTTGCTCAAGGCCACACCGCTCAAGGGCCCGTGGGTCGAGGTGTTGCAGGCGCTGGAGTTGTGCGGCCCGGTGATGGCGCTGACGCGCAACGAGGGCGTGGTGCACGAAAAAATCGGGGTCTACCA
Organism: Polaromonas sp.; assembly: GCA_031409395.1. GTDB lineage: Bacteria > Pseudomonadota > Gammaproteobacteria > Burkholderiales > Burkholderiaceae_C > Polaromonas. The sequence goes on along the minus strand of JANNXF010000125.1, from coordinate 6,151 downwards.
GAACATCAACGCCACCGGCCACATGGGTCTGGCGCTGGGTGAAGACATCGACCTGCGCCTGTTTTTTAGCCGCTGGCATGCGGGTTTTGCGGTGTTTGAGCCTGCCAACGACCCGAAAAACCCGCCGACCCAAAGTTTGCAGTTTTTCGACGCGCACGGTGTGGCTGTCCACAAGGTCTTTGTGCGGCCCGAAACAGACCGTGACGCCTTTAATGACATCGTCAGCCAGTTCACCGCGCTTGACACAAACCACCGCTTCACCAAGGCGCCCCCCAAACCCCTGATCAAGCCCGATGCCGAACTGGATGCCACCGGCTTTGCCCAGGCCTGGAGCGAGATGACGGACACGCACCAGTTTTTTGGCCTCATCAGCAAGTTTGGCGCCGAGCGCCAGCAGGCTTTTCGCCTGGTGGAAGGGCGCTTTACGCAGCGCGCCCAACCGGAGATTGTTCGTGCGTTGCTGGACGAAGCCGCCCTGGATGGCACCTCCATCATGGTGTTTGTCAGCAGCAGTGGTTGCATCCAGATTCACAGCGGGCCCGTCAAACGCATCGAACCTATGGTGACGCCGACGGCGCGGTGGATCAACGTGCTGGACGCGGGTTTTAACCTGCACCTGCGTGAAGACATGGTTCAAAACGCCTGGATTGTGCAAAAACCCACTGAAGACGGCGTGGTCACATCGGTTGAAGCCTTTGATGCCAATGGCGATTTGATGGCCATGTTTTTTGGCAGCCGCAAGCCCGGCATTCCCGAGCAGCAGGCCTGGCGCGCTATTGCGGCGCGCTTGCCGCGGTTGTGACAAGCCCAGCCCTATTGCACGACGGCCAGATTTATGAAAACCCAGAGAAACCATGAATCCCTTAACCCCAGCCCGCAAACCCTCCCGGCGCGACGCGTTGCGTCTTTTCTCACTGCCACTGGCTTGCGGCGTCTGCGTGTCATCGGCGCTGCTTGCGCCTGCTGCGTGGGCGCAGACGACAGCGCCGGGCAAACTACCGCGGATCGTCTCCGTCAGCGGCGCAACGACCGAGATCGTCTTCGCGCTGGGCGCTGAAAAGCAACTGGTGGGCACCGACACCACCAGCCTCTACCCACTGGCGGCCCAGCAAACCGCCAAGGTGGGCTATATGCGGCAGTTGTCGGCAGAGGGCTTGTTGTCGCTACGCCCCGATGCCGTGATCGGCACCACCGAAGCCGGCCCCAGCGTGGTGATGGACCAGATACGTAGCGCAGGTGTCAGGGTTGAACTGGTCGAGGCCGATCACTCCTGGGCCGAGGTTCAGCGCAAGGTGGCTGCCGTGGGCCGGGCCACCTCGCGTCGCGCAGAAGCGGCGGCCTTGCAGGCCAGGCTGGACGCGCAATGGGCCATCGTGCTGGCCGATGTGGCCAAAAACGTGACTAAAAGGGCAGGCCAAAACCTGAAGAAACCCAAAGCCATTTTTATCCTGTCGCACACCGCCAGTCCGCAAGTGTCGGGCGACAAAACCGCCGCCCACGCCATGCTGGGCTATGCCGGCCTGGACAACGCGCTGGCGGGGCCAGGCGTCGCCGGCAGTTTCAGCGGCTACCGCGCCATGACGGCGGAGGCACTGGTGGTTGCAGCGCCCGATGTCGTTGTGACCACCACGCAAGGCATTGAGGCCAGTGGCGGCATTGACAAGTTCTGGAGCCGTGCCGGGCTGGAGCTGACACCCGCCTACAAGCGCCGCTCGCTGGTGGTGCTGGACGCCCTTTACCTGATTGGTTTTGGCCCGCGCCTGCCGCAGGCCGTCAGCGACCTGCATCAGCAAGCCCTGAAAGCCATCACGGGTGTATCGGGTGTTGCATGAAAGCCTCTGGCCTGTTTGCGCCGGGCAAGCGCCCCTCAGCGCGGGCTGTACTGGTCTTTGGAGGGCTGCTGCTCGCTATCAGTTTTATAGCTGGTAGCGCCCGTGGTGCTTACGCTATAAGCCCTTTACAGCTCGTAAATATGCTCTGGAACTTGCTGGCAGGAGGCAACCAGACCTCGCCCGAACACCTGGTGTTCATGAACATACGCCTGCCCCGCTTGTTGCTGGGCGTGGCCGCTGGCGCGGCGCTGGGCCTGTCGGGTGCGCTGATGCAGGGTTTGTTTCGCAACCCGCTGGCAGACCCCGGCCTGATTGGCGTCAGCAGCGGGGCGGCGCTGGCGGCAGGCATCACCATCGTGATGGGCAGTTGGTGGTTTCCCGACATGCCGCGCACGCTCGGCAGCTGGAGCCTGGTGTTGATGGCGTTTACCGGCAGCCTGGGCGTGACCTTGCTGGTGTATTCGCTGTCGCAGCAAGACGGGGCCACGCGCGTGAGCCTGATGCTGCTGTCAGGGGTGGCGATCAACGCGCTGGCCGGTGCTGGCCTGGGTTTTTTGACCTTTCTCGCCAGTGACGAGCAGTTGCGCAGCCTTCAGTTCTGGTTGCTCGGCAGCCTGGGCGGTGCCCGCTGGAGCGCCGTGGCGCTCGTGGGTACTACGGTATTGATAGCAGTGTGTGCAGGTATCACGCTGGCCCGGCCCCTTAATGCCATTGCATTGGGCGAAGCGCAGGCGGAACTGCTGGGTGTGCCGGTTGAGCGCGTCAAGCGCTTTGCCGTGCTGGTGACCGCACTGGCCGTGGGCGCAGTGACGGCCACCACCGGCATCATCGGATTTGTCGGGCTGGTGGCGCCGCATTGCGTGCGGCTGGTCGCCGGGCCGGACCACCGGGTGGTGTTGCCCGGCTCGGCCCTGCTGGGTGCGGCGCTGGTGCTGTTGGCCGACAGTGTGGCGCGCACGGCCGTAAAACCCGCCGAGCTGCCGCTGGGCGTGCTGACGGCTTTTGTCGGCGTGCCGTTCTTTTTGCTGCTGCTGCGCCACTTCAGGAGCCGGCTGTGAACGCGCGCAGCCGGGTTGATTTCTCCCCGCCGTCTGCGGCGTCGCTTCAGACGCTGGAGGCGGTGGGCGTGGCGGTGCGCCTGGCCGAAAAAACGCTGCTGCACACCACTTCAGTGCAGTTTTTGGCCGGGCAGGTCACGGCGATTGCCGGGCCCAACGGTGCGGGCAAATCAACGCTGATGTCGGTGTTGACGGGCCAGCGCAAGCCCGACCAGGGACGCGTCGACCTGGGGGGCAAAGCCTTGCAAGCCTTTGAGTCCGCCGAACTGGCGCGTGTGCGGGCCTTTGTCGCGCAAGAAACCCAGGTCGCCTTTGACTTCACGGTGCAGGAGGTGGTGGCGCTGGGCCGCTACCCGCACCGCAGGCACCCCAGCGCGCAGGAGTCCGGCATTGCACTTTTGGCCATGGAGGCAACGAAGGTGGCACACCTGGCGGAGCGCGCACTCAACACGCTGTCGGGCGGGGAAAAGGCCAGGGTGCATCTGGCGCGGGCACTGGCGCAGGTGTGGGAACCGGTTGCGCTGGAGGCGGGAAATGACTCGCCAGTAAAGCAGGGTAGACCCCTGGCCACGCGCTGGCTGCTGCTGGACGAACCCACCGCTGCGCTCGACCTGCAGCACCAGCACCGCATGCTGCAACTGGCCCGCGACTGGGCCACCACGCAGGGCATAGGGGTGGTGGCCGTGCTGCATGACCTGAATCTGGCGCTGCGTTACAGCGACCGGTGCGTGGTTCTGCAGCAGGGGCGCGTGGTGGCCAGCGGCCCGACATCAGAGGTGTTGACGCCAGAACGCATTGCCGAGGTCTGGCATGTGGCGGCCTGTCCGGTGACGGTGCCGGCGCCCGCCAGGCACCTGGTTTCACCGGCCCGCCTGCAGTATGTGTTTGAACCCTTGCCCTGAGCCTGGACTGGTTGGTTTAGTCAATTTCTTTTAGAGAAAAAGCCATTTCGCCCAATGATTACGAGCGCAAGCAGCTATCGAAAATATAGCAAATTGGACGAAACGCTGCAGCCGGATGTGCCGCTGCCAGGCCGTCAGTAACTCAGCCGTTCCGGCCTGATTTCCTGCAGGATGGTGGTGGCAATTTCTTCAATCGACTTGGTGGTGGTGGACAGCCAGCGTATGCCTTCGCGCCGCATCATGGCCTCGGCTTCGTGGATTTCATTGCGGCAGTTGGCCAGGCTGGCGTAGTTGGAGTTGGGCCGGCGTTCGTTGCGGATCTGGCTCAGGCGCTCGGGCGCAATCGTCAGGCCAAAGATTTTCTTGCGGTGTGGCACCAGGGCCGGCGGCAACTGGTGGCGGTCAAAGTCTTCGGGAATCAGCGGGTAATTGGACGCCTTCAGCCCGTGCTGCATGGCCAGGTACAGCGAGGTCGGCGTTTTGCCGCTGCGGCTCACACCGACCAGAATCACGTCCGAGCTGGCGAGGTCGCGGTTGCTCTGGCCGTCGTCGTGCGCCAGCGAGAAATTGATGGCTTCGATCCGGTCGTCGTATTCCTTGCTTTTGGAAGCGTCTGAAAAGCGGCCCACCCGGTGGTTTGACTTGATACCCAGCTCGCCCTCCAGGGGCGCCACAAACATCCCAAACATGTCCAGCAGCATGCCGTGGCACTGCGCCTTGATGACCGCCAGTATTTCCATGTTCACCAGGGTGGTAAAGACAATCGGCCGCTGACCCTCCAGTTCGCCGGTATGGTTGATCTGCCGGATCGCCTGGTGCGCCTTGTCAACGGTGTCGATGAACGGCAGCCTGACGTGGTGCGGCTTGAATTCAAATTGTGCAAGGATGGCGTTACCGAAGGTTTCGGCGGTAATTCCGGTGCCATCAGAGATATAAAACACGGTGCGATTGGGCATAGGGGGCTGTTCAGGTGGATGAAAGGTGTCTCTGGCCGCCAGCGACGGTCGGCACCTACAATTGCTGCAATTATCCAGATTGCCAGGTTTGCCGCGCTTCAGGGACCAAAACCAACAACATGCCTGTACGCCGCGCCCCGCAAGGACCCCCGTTTTTAAACCTCCCGGAGTATTTTCATGTCCAACCTGTCCGCATTGTTTGGAGCGAGTGATTTAGTCGTTCCCTTTGAAAACCTGAGAATGACAGACGTCGAGGCCGTGGGTGGCAAGAACGCCAGCCTCGGCGAGATGATCTCGCAACTGCCGACCGGCCCCAACGGCGTGCGGGTGCCCACCGGCTTTGCCACCACGGCCCATGCTTTTCGCGTTTTTCTGGCCCACGATGGGCTGGACACCAAAATCAACGCCTTGCTCGATGCACTGAACACCGATGACGTGCGGGCCCTGGCGGAATGCGGCAGCAAGATCCGCGCCCTGGTGGAGGCCCAGCCCTTTCCGCCTGAATTTTCAAAGGCCGTGCGTGACGCATTTGCCGTGCTGAGCGCGGGCAATGCAGAGGCCAGCTTCGCCGTGCGCTCGTCGGCCACCGCCGAAGACCTGCCCGACGCATCGTTTGCCGGCCAGCAAGAGACATTTTTGAACGTGGTGGGGATTGAGGACGTGCTGCACAAGATGAAAGAAGTCTTTGCCAGCCTCTACAACGACCGCGCCATCAGTTACCGCGTGCACCAGGGCTTTGCCCATGCCGACGTGGCCTTGTCGGCCGGCGTGCAGCGCATGGTGCGCAGCGACCTGGGCGCCGCTGGCGTGCTGTTCACGATTGACACCGAAAGCGGTTTTGAAGACGTGGTCTTCATCACCTCCAGCTACGGCCTGGGCGAAACGGTGGTGCAGGGCGCGGTGAATCCTGACGAGTTCTATGTGCACAAGCCCATGCTCAAGGCGGGCAAGCACGCGGTGATTCGCCGCAATCTGGGTTCCAAGCTGCTGCAGATGGAATTCACCTCGGCGGAGGAGAAAAAAGCCAGCGGCAAGCTGGTCAAAACCACCGACGTGCCGACCGAACTGCGCAACCGCTATTCGCTGACCGATGCCGAGGTAGAGCAACTGGCCCGATACGCCCTGATCATTGAAGCGCACTACGGCCGCCCCATGGACGTGGAGTGGGGCAAGGACGGCACGGATGGCCAGCTTTATATCTTGCAGGCACGCCCCGAAACCGTGAAAAGCCAGGCCAAGGGCAAGGCCGAGCTGCGCTACAAGCTCAAGGCCAACCAGGCCAGGGGAACCGTTCTGGCAGAAGGCCGGGCGATTGGCCAGAAGATTGGCACCGGCCCGGTCCGCATCGTGCGCGACATCAGCCAGATGGACCAGGTCCAGCCCGGCGACGTGCTGGTGACCGA
>JANNXF010000124.1:0-17980 GCA_031409395.1 Polaromonas sp. | reverse complement strand
CGTTTGTCAAAAAAGACGCTGGCGGTGTAGCGCTTGACCAGATCGCTCATGGGCTCCGAAAACAGGGCAGACCAGGCTTGGGATTTTTTGTCGAATTGGTTCACTTCAGGCTTTCGTAGGAGCGGTCACGTTTTGGGCACTGCCGGCCGGCAAGTAGGCTATTCTGGGTGGCGGCGTGTCGGGCACGGGTGCATCGGCATCACCGGCCCTGCAGGCCAGGGCCCACAGCGGCTGGCTGGCAGCAGGGTCCCGGACGGTTTAAGCAAGGGTCAAGGCAGGATTTTATCTGCCTGGCAGGCGCATCTGCAGCGGCTGTCCGGGCGCGCGGGGCTGGCGGGTTGCCAGCACGCGCCAGGGCCCGTTTTGCCGGCCATGGTTTTGCCTGAACACGCGCTTTGTGTCTTACAGTATTTGAAACACCTCACCAAGGTCTACCGATCCGATGAAACCGTTGCTCCCGCCCTCCGGCTTTGAAGAGTCCACGCTCCGCAGCGCACTGCTTGCAGAAGACGATTTGGCCGCCTTCAGCCCGCTGGCAAAGGTCGGCTTGTTTGATGCCTGCCATGTGGGCGTGGTGCTGCGGGCGGTGCTGTTTGTGGAGGCGGTGGTGGCGGTGGTGGCCATGTTTGGCGCAGCGCAATTTGGCGACTGGCTGCTGCGGTTTTCGCTGCTGACCGGTGGCGCCTTGCCGGCCACGCTGGCCTGGCTGATTGCCCTTTGCGCCCTCAAGACACGCCTGGCCCGGCGGCGGCCCGCGCAGCAATGGGCGGTCGGGCTCGTGCTGGGGGCCTTGGCCGGGCTTTACGGCTGTGGTGTTCTGGTTTTGATGGGCTTGCTGCCGTCGGCGCCCTGGTGGGGCAGCGCGTTTGCCGGTGCGTTGATCTCGGCCATGGTGTTGCAGGGATTGTTCTGGCGCGCCAAGGCGCGTACCCCGGCGGCCACGGCGGCGCGGCTGGCCGAGCTGCAGTCGCGCATCCGGCCGCATTTCTTGTTCAACACCCTCAACAGCGCGATTGCCCTGGTGCGGGCCGAACCCGCCAAGGCCGAGGCCGTGCTGGAAGACCTGAGCGAGCTGTTTCGCCACGCCCTGGCCGACCCGGCCGAGTCGGTCACCCTGGGCCAGGAAATCGCGCTGGCGCAGCGCTACCTGGCGATTGAGCAGATCCGCTTTGGCGAACGCCTGCAGGTTCAGTGGAGCCTGGACGCCAGCGCCGATGCCGCCAGGTTGCCGCCGCTGCTGCTGCAGCCGCTGGTGGAAAACGCGGTGCGGCATGGCGTCGAACCCAGCGCCCGTGGCGCCCAGCTCAAGATTTCCACCTTGCGCCGTGGCAGCACGGTGGTGATTAAAGTGACCAATTCATCGCCTGCCGGCGTGGGCGAGCGGGGCAACGGGCTGGCCCTGGCCAATGTGCGGGAACGCCTGGCCCTGATGCATGATGTGCAGTCGCAGTTCAAGACAGTCTTCAAGGACGGCGTGTTTCAGGTCAGGCTGGAGATTCCCGCATGAGCGCAGGCAACGGATTACGGTTGAGGGTACTGGTGGTCGATGACGAGGCACTGGCGCGTTCGCGCCTGCGCACGCTGCTGGGCGATTGCCAGGCGCCTGCAGCGGTGGCGGCTGCCGAGGCCGGCGATGCCGTACAGGCGATGACCGTCCTGACCGATCTGCGGCAGGCACCTTTTGATCTTGTCCTGCTTGACATCCGCATGCCTGGCCTCGACGGCATTGCGCTGGCCCGAACCATTGCCGCCTTGCCACGGCCACCCGCCGTGGTGTTTGTGACGGCGCATTCCGAGCATGCCGTTCAGGCCTTTGATCTGGAAGCCATTGACTACCTGACCAAGCCGGTGCGGCTGGAGCGCCTGCAGCAGGCCTTGCAAAAAGTCGAACGGCTGGCGCAGCCGGGGCGTGCCCCGCAGGCCGCGGTGCTGCCCGATATGCTGATCATCCAGGACCGCGGCCGAACCGAGCGTGTGCCGGTGAGCGAGGTGCTCTACCTGAAGGCCGAGCTGAAGTACATCACCGTGCGTACCGCCAGCCGCAGCTATATTCTGGACGGCTCGCTGAGCGAGCTGGAAGAACGCCATGCGGCGCAGTTCATGCGCATCCACCGCAACGCACTGATTGCGCGCCGGGCTGTGCGTGCGCTTGAAAAGCATTTTGACCCCGAGGAGGGCGAAGGCTGGGCGGTCAGGCTCAATGGCATTGACGAGGTGCTGGCAGTGTCGCGCCGGCAGCTCAGTGCGGTGCGCGAAGCCATGGCCGGGCAATAGCCCCGGGGCAGTGCCTGGCGACACCCCCCTGCGGTTTTAGCGCTGGCGTCCTACAGGGTTTCAGGGCGGCTTCGGGTGGAATAGAGGCACGCTGGCGGCCGGTCCGTTTGCCCCTGCATGCCCTCCCTGAAACCTCTGCCGCTTAAGCCCGCAAGATAAAAAATGACTGAAGAACGCGCCACCGAGACCCCCCTGACCCTGCCCGAAGCAGCGCCCTTGCCCGACCCGGAGCGGCTGCTGCTGCACATGCCGGTCGACATTCGCAATCTGTCGCTGGTGCTGCTGGCGGCGTTTGCCAGTCTTTTTGTGCTGCACTGGGCCAAGGCTGTTTTTATTCCGGTGATGTTCAGTGTTTTATGCAGCTACGCGCTGTCGCCCGTGGTGAACTGGCTTGAGCTCAAACGCGTGCCGCGCTGGCTGGGTTCGGCCGTGTTGCTGCTGGGCATACTGGGCACCATCGGCAGCACTGCCTATTCGCTGAGCGACGAGGCCGCGCAACTGGTGGAGGCGCTGCCCGTGGCGGCGCAGAAGTTCCGTCAGGCGGTCAAGGCGCGCAGCGGCAAGTCAGACAGCGCGCTGGAAACCATGCAAAAAGCGGCGACGCAGATTGAACAGGCGGCACAAGACAGCGGTGCCGCGCCCGTGACCGCGCGCGGCGCCCTGCGGGTGGTGGTTGAACCCTCACGGTTCAATATCAAGAACTATCTGTGGTCGGGAACGATAGGCCTGGTGGCCCTGACAGGCCAGGCGACGGTGGTGATTTTTCTCACCTACTTCCTGATGCTTTCCGGCGATACCTTTCGCCGCAAGCTGATCAAGCTGGCTGGCCCCAGCCTGGGGAAAAAGAAGATCACCCTGCAGGCCCTTAATGAAATCACCGGCCAGATCCAGCGCTATCTGCAGGTGCAGCTGCTGACCAGTGTGCTGGTGGGGGTGTTGACGGGGCTGGCCCTGGCGGCACTTGGCCTGGACAACGCGGCGGTCTGGGGCATTGCGGCGGGTGTGCTCAATCTGGTGCCCTATGTGGGCTCGCTGGCTACGGCGGTGGCCTCGGCACTGGTCGGGTTTTTGCAGTTTGGATCGCTCAATATGGCGCTGGCGGTGGGCGGCGCTTCGCTCGTCATACACACCCTGGTCGGCAACCTCCTGACGCCCTGGCTGACCAGCCGCGCCAGCCGCATGAGCCCGGTGGCCGTGTTTGTGGGCCTGCTCGCCTGGGGCTGGCTCTGGGGGGTCTGGGGCCTGCTGCTGGGTATTCCGATTTTGATGATCGTCAAATCGGTGTGTGACCGCGTGGATGACCTGAAACCGGTGGGCGAGTTTCTGGGAAGCTGATGCCCCCACGCTCCCCACTGCGTGTGGTTCGCTGCCCCCCGGGGGGGCGCTGCGCCTGCGGACTGGCAAAGCCAGATCCGCGGCCCCTGCTGGTGAAGAACTCCTGAGGGCGCTACCATGGCTTCACGGCGCCTGATCGCTGGATCAATGAAAAGAATGGAGTATCACCATGATGGAACTGCTGACCGACCCGCAAGCCTGGATTGCCTTTGCCACCCTGACCGCTCTGGAGCTGGTGCTGGGCATAGACAATATCGTGTTCATTTCCATTCTGGTCGACAAGCTGCCCCGGGAAAAGCAGGAGCTGGCCCGGCGTCTGGGCCTGTTCATGGCCATGTTCATGCGCATTGGGCTGCTCTTTTTGCTGTCCTGGATCATCGGCCTGACGGCACCTTTTTTCACAGTGTTCGGGAAGGAACTGTCGGGCAGGGACCTGATTTTGATCGTGGGCGGCTTGTTTCTGATCTGGAAAAGCACCGGTGAGATTCACCAGTCGCTGGAGGGCGAGGAAGGCCACAGTTCCAGCGCCGTCAAGGCCACCTTTGGCGCGGTGATTTTGCAGATCATGGTGATTGACATCGTGTTTTCACTGGATTCCATCATCACGGCCGTCGGCATGGTGGACAACCTGACGGTAATGGTGGCGGCGGTGGTGGTGTCGGTTGGCCTGATGATGGTGTTTGCCTCGACCATTGGCCGTTTCGTGTCCGATCACCCGACCATCAAGATGCTGGCGCTGTCTTTCCTGGTGGTGGTTGGCGTGGTGCTGATTGCCGAGGGCTTTGACCACCATGTGCCCAAGGGCTATGTGTATTTTGCGATGGCGTTCTCGATGGGGGTGGAGCTGCTCAATATCCGCATGCGCAAGAAGTCGGGCAAGCCCCCTATGCACCTGCGGGAGGCCTATGTGCCTGAGTCCGACGCCTCCAAAAAACCCTGAAACCCCCCTTTTGGCGCCGTTCCAGGCCTTTTCTTCAAGCGATTCAGGGCTTTGGCCCAAACAGTACGGGCGCAGGCAGCTATTCATTTCATAGCGACCGCAGTTGCCTGCTGAACCGGTCGCCCCGCTTCAGCCGTGCTGGTCAGTGTGGGCCACGCCAGTTAGTGCGCCGTTTTCTCCGGGCTGGCAGGCGTCGGGCGCATCGCCAGTGCGGGCGGCGCTTCGCCCCAAACCTGTAATACGGCGTGCTCGGGCAGGGTGTGCAGTTCAACCCATTGCCCCCAGCCCAGCTGCTGGCAGGCCGCAGGGTCAGTCTCGTCATACGGCGCTCTTTGCCACTTCACCGTGATGTCGCGCCCCTGCAGCCTGAGGTGAATCTGTACGACAGGCCAGTGCGCAGGCAGGCGCGGCGACAGCGACAGCCGGCCGGGCTGCACGGCCAGTCCGAGCAGGGTTTCGAGCGCTGCGCGGTACAGCCAGGCGGACGAGCCGGTGTACCAGCTCCAGCCGCCCCGGCCCACATAGGGGGCGGCACTGTAGATGTCGCCGGCCATCACATAGGGTTCCAGTTCATAGACCGGGCCACGCTGCGGATGTGCGTTGCGGTGTGCCGGGCTCAGGGCCTGAAAGCTTTGCCATGCGCCTTCGTGGTCGCCGCTCAGGGCCTGTGCCATCAGGGCCCAGACCCCCGCGTGCGAGTACTGGCCGCCATTTTCACGCACGCCTGGCGGGTAGGCCTGAATGTAGCCGGGGTTGTTGGCCGCGTGTTGCAGCGGCGGGTCAAGCAGGCGCAGCAGGCCGGCATCGGCGTCAATCAGCTGTGTTTTCAGCGCCAGCATGGCCGGGAAGGTGAACGCGCCAGTCGACGCGCCGGACAGCACCGCCCAGGCCTGGGCAATCAGGTCGATGCGGCATTCGGTGTTGGCGCTGGCACCCAGGGGCGCGCCGTTGTCAAAAAAGGCTCGGCGGAACCAGGCGCCGTCCCAGCCAGCGTCGTGCAGCGCTGCCACCCAGCCCTTGCGTGCATCCGACCAGCGTCTGGCGCGGTCATTGTCTCCACGCTGGCTGGCCCAAGGCAAAAAACCATCCACCACGCTGCATAAAAACCAGCCCAGCCAGACCGATTCTCCGCGTCCCTGGTGGCCGACACGGTTCATGCCGTCGTTCCAGTCCCCGGTACCCATCAGGGGCAGGCCATGAGCGCCGGCGGCCAGGCTGCGGTCAATGGTGCGGGCGCAGTGTTCGTACACGCTGGCCGCCTGGCTGCTGGTTTGCGGTGGGTAGTAGGCGTCTTCTGCGCCGTCTGCAATCTCCGGCCCGTCGATGAAGCTGACCACTTCATCGAGCAAGGCCGTGTCCCCTGTGGCTTGGAGGTAGTGCGCACAGGCAAAGGGCAGCCACAGCAGGTCGTCGGAAAAATGGGTGCGAACCCCTTCGCCGCCAGGCGCGTGCCACCAGTGCTGCACATCGCCTTCGGGGAACTGGCGCGAGGCATTCAACACAATCTGCTGGCGCAGGCGCGCTGGGTCGGCCAAGCTCAGGGCCATGGCGTCCTGCAACTGGTCCCTGAAACCAAAGGCGCCGCCGGCCTGGTAGAAACCGGCTTTGGACCACAGGCGGCACACCACCGTCTGGTACAGCAGCCAGTGGTTGACCAGCGCGTCAAACAAGGGGTCGGGTGTGGTCACCGTGACTTTGCCCAGCAACCCTGCCCAGCCGTCTTTAACGGCTGTCAATGCCTTGTCAGTGTCTGCCTGTGACCACTGCCGTGACAGGTCTTCGGCCGCTTTGGCCGTGGCTGCATGGCCCAGGACAAAGCTGAATGCCAGCGTGCGCTTTCCCACCAGACTGAATTCGCAGGACAGCGCGGCACAGGGGTCCCAGCCACCGCCGCTGCGCCTGCGCAAGGTGGTGGGCAGCGCCAGCCGCCCCAGCAGGTCAAAAAACTCACTGCGGTCGCAGGTCCACTGCGTTTCAAAGGTCGCGCCGGCCGGATCTGTCAGCGCCAGAAACGTGCTTGCTCCGCCAAAACCACCCTGGCTTTCGCGCTGTTCGGCAAACACCGCCACGCGCTCGGCCCCTTTCCAGGTGTGCAGGGTGCGACGGGCGCCGCGTGCCGCGCCCATCTGCCACTCCACCATGGCCACGGCGCGCAGCCGGCGCGGGCCACTGCGATCAGGCTGGGTCAGCGTGACGCGCACCTGCACCACCTTGACCGGTTGCTGGCAGTCGGCAAAAAAAGTCGTCGCTGTTTCCAGGCCACTGTGCCGGCCCTCAAAGACCGAATAACCCTGGCCGTGACGAACCCGCCAGCGGCTGTCCGGGGCGGCCAGGCCGCTGGGCGTGAGGGGGATCACCTCGCCACTGTCCAGGTCCTGCAGCAGCCAGTGCTCGAAAGCGGGGTCTTGCACCGGATCGTTGGACCAGGGCGTCAACTGGTGCAGCCGGCTGTTGCCGGCCCAGGTGAAGCCGCTGCCAGTTTCAGACACCTGAAAGCCGAAGTCCGGGTTGGCGATCACATTGATCCAGGGACGCGGTGTGGTCTGGCCGCTGTGCAATTCAAAACTGAACTCGCCGCTGTCGGCGTTGAACTGGCCTTGCGGCGCCGGTTGGTGGGCGGCAGGGCGGGCGCTACGGTCCAGGGGCGTCAGCGTGGCCTTGCTGGAAGCCGGGGTCAGCCCGCTGTCCCGCCAGGCATTGACCTGCACTTCAAGCGGGCGGCCGTCGGCGTTGAGCACCACCCGTGCCAGCCCGGCGAGGGCGGCTTTTTCCCCTGGAGCCATTTCCTGCTCGCGCAGCAAATAAAAACCGGCGGAGAAATCGGCGGCGTCACTGCGCGCAAAACTGTTCTGCACGGTCTGAATCAACCGGTCGCGCAGGCCAAGAATATCGCGTTGCAAAGGCATCAGATAGGCGTTGGGCTCGCTGTTGACCACCACCACATCCACGGCCAGGCCACCAAAAGTCCACCAGGGTTGCGCCCTGAGCAGGGCATGCACCAGCGGCATGCCGCTGGGTGAATGAATCCGTACCAGCACGATGGGCTTGTCGCCGGAAATGCCAAAGCGCCAGACCTGGTGTTTGTCAATGGGCGTGCGTTCCGCCAGAGGCCTGGGTACGCTGTACATCAGCGCAGTGCTCAGGTCCTGCAGGGCGCCACTTTCTTCGGGCGTCAGTGCCAGGTCGCGCAGCCGCACCTGGGCCAGTGTGGCGGCCATGCGGGTGGCCCGTTCCACATGCATGGGCTGCAGGTATTTGTCGATCTGGGCGACCAGCGCGTCTTCGGTTTCGGCTGCGGCAGTGGCAAAGGTCAGCTTGGCAATCGCACCGGGCGCCAGCCGTAGCGTGACGCGCAGGCTGGCCACCGGATCCAGGCCATTGAGGGGCTGGCCGTGGGCGTCCATGGCTTGCTGGCCCAATGCGGGCTGTTGCCCTGGCCGGTTGCGGCCGGCAAATACCCGGCGATCGGCAATACACCCTGTCGACAGCAGGGTGCTGTCGCTTTCAGCCAGAAAATGGGCCACGGCCATGAGTGGGTCGCCGTGCAGGCGTGGCGTGCGGGTGAGCATCAGTGCACGCCACTGCGGTGCCCAGCGGGTTTTCACAAACAGGTTGGAAAACGCCGGATGCGCCTCGTCGGCACGCGGGTCGGCCAGCACCGCCTCAAAGCAGGAGACCAGCTCAAGGGTTTGTTCGCTGCGGCCCGTGTTGTGCAGCATCACGGTACGCAGTTCGGTGTCGTCTTCGGGGCTGACCAGCACCGTGATGCTTGTGCTCAGGTCGCTGCCGTGCGCATCGAACTGGACCCGGTCCGCCGTCAGGCGCGTCTGGTAGCGCCAGCCCGGGCCGGGCGCGGGGGTGGAGGTGAGCGACACCACGGCCGGTGCAGCGCCCTGGTGCAGGGCGCGCAGGTAAAAGAAGGTGCCAAATGCGTCGCGCTGCAGGTCGTCGCGCCAGCGCGAAATGCTGCGGCCGCGCCACCGGCTGACGCCCGCCCCGTTGGGCCGCAAGGCCACGTTGTAAGCCCCGTTGGACAGCAGGTGGGTCGGTTTCCAGCCTGCCAGCTGCGGGTCCACGTCGCGCGACTGGAACACCGGCTCGGCCACGTAGCCCCCCGGTTCGGGCGGCAGGCGCGGGTCGGCGCTTTCCACGATCTGGCGCGGTGTGCTTTCATGCAGCAGTGCTTCATGCGCCCTGACCTGCGGCGTTGCGCCAAACCAGCGTCTGGGTGCGTCGCTGCACAGCACATTGCACAGTGCCACCAGCGACATGCCCTGGTGGTGTGCCATGAAGGTCTCGACAATGTTGAATGCCCGCAGGTCTGACGGCCCGCGCTGTCGCGAGACGGTGAAATCCAGGGCCTCATACAGGCCCAGCTCGCCGCGAGCACCCAGGCCTTCCAGGCGCTGCAGGTTGGCAACGGCTTCAGCCGGTGCGAAAAGGGTGGCCAGCACGGTGGCGTAGGGGGCGATCACCCGGTCGGTGGGTGGCGTGCGCCGCAGCGCCAGGCGTGGTACGCCAAAGGGTGAATACTGAAATGCGAGGGAATGGTCTTGTGCAAAGTAGGCGGATTCAGAGATGCCCCAGGGCAACTGCTGCGCCATGCCAAACGCCTGCTGCTCTGCAATTGCGGCGCGGGCCGCTGTTTGCAGCAGGCCGTGCGCGGGTTCGGTCATCAGCAAGGAAGGCATCAGGTACTCGAACATTGAACCCGACCAGGATTTAAGGCCTGGCGCCACACCCACCGACAGGAAAGGACGGCCCAGCGCTGCCCAGTGCCTGCGCGGCACGTCGCCCTTGGCAATTGCCAGAAAACTGGTGAGCCGCGATTCGGAGGCCAGCAGGTCGTAGTAGCTCGCGTCCAGCACCTGCTCGTGCACCCGCAGGCCAATGTGAAACAGGTGGCGCTTGCTGTCATAGAGGCTGCCAAAGTCCATGGCGGCATACAGTGCGTTGCAGCGGTCGGCCAGCCGCTGCAAGGCCGACTGCGTGGCGGTGTCGTTGTCTACCTCGGTGCCTTTCATCAGGGCAATGCAGGCGCGCGCCACTGCGAGCAGGGCACCTGCCAGGTTGCCGCTGTCCACCGTCGAGACATAGGCCGGGTGCAGCACGGCCAGCGAGCGCGTGTCATACCAGTTGAGCAGATGCCCCCGGTGCTTGGGCAGGCGCTCGATGCTGTCCAGGCTGGCTTCCAGCCGGCCAATCACGTCGCCCCGGGTGATCCAGCCAAATTCGCGCGCGCAGCATACCGCCAGCAAATACAGGCCAATGTTGGTCGGCGAGGTGCGGTGTGCCAGCATGGGTTCGGGCACCATTTGCAGGTTGTCTGGCGGCAGGTAGTTGTCTTCGGGGCCCACATGCTGCTCAAAAAATCGCCAGGTGTCCTGCGCCAGTGTGTGCAGGTAGCGCCGGTTTTTGGGCGTCAGGGTGCTGCTGGCGTTGCAGCGGCCTGGTCTGCTGGCCCACCAGGCAGCCAAGGGCGAGGCGGCCCACAGCAAAAACAGCGCCGGACCTGCCAGGGGTTGCGGCCCCCCAGCGGCCGCCACGGCAAGCCCTGCACACACCAGCGACACCGGTGCATGCTGGCGCACAAATGCCGGCAGGCTGTTCTGGGCTGACACCTGGGCCTGGGCGGCGGTGGTCCACTCCAGCAGCAGTTCGCGGCTCAAGGCCATGCGCCAGACAGCGCGGATGATCGCGTCCAACTGCTGCGTGGCCTGCACCGCAAGCTGGCTGAATTGCCAGGCTGCGCCTGAGATTGCGCGGTAGATTTCAATCTGGCCGACGTGAAAGAAATGTCGCCAGGCAATTCCCCTGCGGGTGGGGACCAGGCCTGCCAGTGCGCCCAGCAAAGGCCCGGCCAGCAGAGCGGCGAAGGTCACTCCCAGGGCGGTGCCCAAAGGCAGGGCGCCGGTCAGCAGCACCCAGCCCAGCAGTCCCATGGTGGCGGGGATGACCAGCGATCGTCGCAGGTTGTCGATCATCTTCCACAGGCCGAGCGCATCGATACCATAGCGCCTTGCGGCCCACATCAGAGGCAGCAGTTGCCAGTCGCCCCGTGTCCAGCGGTGGTTGCGCGACGCTGCCACGCTCACATGGTGCGGATGGTCTTCGATCAAAGCCACATCGCTGACGAAGCCGCAGCGCGCGATGCTGCCTTCCAGCAGGTCGTGGCTGAGGACTGATTCGGCTGGCAAGCGGTCATCCAGCACGGCGTGAACCGCGTCGACATGCAGCAGCCCTTTGCCGCTGAAGCTGCCACTGCCAAACAGGTCCTGGTAGACGTCCGAAACGCGATTGTTGTAGGGGTCAATTCCACATTGGCCGGCAAACAGCTGGTGGTACAGCGTGCGTTCGCCAGGGCCGGGCAGCGGCGTGACAATGCGCGGCTGCAAGATGCCGTAGCCGCTGGCGACCCGGCGTTTGGCCGTGTCAATTATGGGGACGTTCAGCGGATGCGCCGCCACCGCCACCAACGCGCGCAGCGCGCCGGGCGGCAGGCCAGTGTCGCTGTCCAGCGTGACGACGTAACGAATGCCCGTGGCCAGCTGCAAGTTGGGCTGGAATCCTGAATCGCCCCGTGCAAAACCCTCGGTGTCGCCGGTAGCCAGCGCCCGCAGCAGCAGTTCCAGCTTGCCGCGCTTGCGCTCCCATCCCAGCCAGCGTTGCTGGGTTTCACACCAGCTACGGGGGCGGTGAATCAGCAGAAAACGCGGAGGTGCGCCAGTGGCAGATGGATAGCGCACGTTGAGTGCTGTCACGCTGGCCTGAGCGCCGTGCAACAGCGCCTCGTCGCCGGGCAAACTGGCCTTGCCGGCATCAGACCAGTCGGTCAGCAGGGCGAACTGTGCCTGTTCCTCGCGGTTGGCCAGCCAGTGCAGTTCAAGCTGCTGGACCAGTTTGTTGCTGGAATCCACCGATGTCAGCAGCGTGGGGATCACCACGAGGACGCGGTGTTCGGCTGGAATACCGCCCGCAAAACTGAGCCTGGGCAGAGCGCGGGTTTCAAGGGATTCTGCAATCAGGCGGTGCAGCAGGGCCGAGGCGGCCTCTGAAGCGGGCCAGGCCAGCAGGCACAAAGCCAGCAGTTGCAGCCAATCATCCGCGCTGACGCGTCCGGCCTGGGCAGCGGCCACCACGATGAGTGCGGTGCCCAGTGCCATGGCTGCGACATAGAGCGGCAACCGCCACCGCCCTGGCCGGCCCACGTCGCGCCAGCCCCAGCCCCAGCCCCAGCGCGGTGCGGCAGGGCCAGTGGGCATGCCCAGTTGGGTTTCGATCTGCGCCCGGCCTGTGCCCATCAGGTAAAAGCCTGCCGTGCGCTCCGCCGCCGCTGCCGGCCAATCAGGGCTTGTCGCCAGGGCGGCGTCGAGCACGGCCTGGGCAACCTCACGCTCTGTCCGGGCGCTTCGCCGCGCCAGTTGCTCCATGCACTGGGTGATTTGCTGGCGCGTCTGCTCGCTTTCAAGGGCAAAGCTGGGCAGTTGTCGCAGCACCTGCAGTGAGCGGCTCACGGGCTCGATCAGCGCCACCCAGTCCACCTGGCCAATCAGGCGCAAGGTGGTGATGATGTTGCCGACCGTCAGGTTGGCGGCCACCTGTGCCGCCTGGCTTTCGGCCATCAGTGCCGGGCCGTCGGGGCAGTGTCGTTCGGTCCAGAGCACCAGTGCCGGCGAACTGCTCGGGGGCTCGGTGGGCATGCGTTGCCAGAGTTGAGTCAGGTAGCTGCGTTGCAGGCCGCGCTGCGCCATCAGTGCGTAAATAGCGTCCAGTTCTGCCACCGTCAGCCCGTCGAGGCAGTCCATGCAGTCCCATACCGCATGCGCCACTTCGCGCGCCACCTTGCTCTGGGCAATGGTGTCCGCCATGCGGCGCAGATTTTCAAGCAGCACGACGCGCAGGGTGGTCGGTAACGCCCACAGTTCGCTTAAGTGCAGTTCGCTGCGTTCCTGATAGGCGTTCAAAAACGCGGTGAAGAGATCGGTGTTGAGGGCGCTGTCAGTGTGGGCCACATAGGCCCAGGCAATGCCGTAGACGCGTGGCAGTCCCTCCAGAGGGGCGTCGGCCAGCTTGGGCAGGCTGGCGTAAAAACGCCGGGGCACACCTTCTCGAATTTGCTGAAGCTGTTCTTCGACCAGGTGAAAGTTGTCCAGCAGCCATTCGGCAGCCGGTGTGACGTAGTGGCCGCTGCGTGAAGTCAGGGCCACATAGTCGTAGGCTTTGCGCAGGCCGGCCAGGTTTTCTTCAACGCGCGGGAAAAACGAGGTGTCAACCCGCGATGGGCGTGTGCCTTGGTTGTCTCGCACCACCTGGGCCTGCGCCAGACTGCGGCCGTGCTCCTCAAAGCGCTGCAGGCCAAACAGTTCGGCACGCACCGGTGTTTCGGCCTCGCCCCGGTTCGCCAGCAAAATTTCACGCGCGTTTGGCGTCAGTGCTTCGAGCCGGTCAAAAACAGCGGCGTTCACGCCTTTACGCCAGGGCCAATAAACCCAACCCGCAAACGAGGAACAACGCGCCGGTGGTCACGATACGGTGTGAGGCCGTGGCGTGCAGCAACTCCAGCGCTGTGCGCAGCGCGAAAAATCGGCCGCGGGAGCGTTCGCAGTCGTTCATGTGAGAAGCCAGCGCAATGAAGTCGCTGGAAACAGGGTCGTTGTGGGCCGGAAAGCGGCTGCCGGCCTCGGCAGGGGATGTGGTCATGGTGTGTGGGCTCCCAGGGTGTATGGTCGCCCGTGATGACCTGCACCGCGCCAGGCGGCACCCATCCCGGACGCTCCTTTTCATGCTACCGGGCCCCAGGCTCGCGTCCTATCAGACGCCGCTGTTGCCGGTGTAGGAAGGGACCGACAGAACGAGCGCTTGACCGGCCGGCTAACCCGTGTTGCGCAAACCCGCCGCAATCCCGTTGATCGAGATATGGATACCGGTTTGCACCCGCTGGTCGGTCTGGCCCGCGCGGTAGCGCCGCACCAGTTCCACCTGCAGGTGGTGAAGCGGGTCGATGTAGGGGAAGCGGTGGCGTATGGAGCGCTGCAGCGCGGCGTTGCCGGCCAGTCGCTGCTTGTCGCCGCTGATCAGCGTCAGGGCGTCGGCGGTGCGGTGCCACTCGGCCTCAATGGCAGTGAAGATTTTCTTGCGCAGCCGGGCGTCGCCCACCAGCCCGGCATAGCGCGATGCCAGTGCCAGGTCGCTCTTGGCCAGCACCATGTCCATATTGCTCAGCAAGGTGCGAAAAAACGGCCATTGCCGGTACATTTTTTGCAGCAGGCCAAGTGACTCTTTTCGGCTGGCCGGGGTGCCGCCCTGCGCCAGAAACTGCTCGATGGCCGACCCAAAACCGTACCAGCCTGGCAGCGTCAGGCGGCATTGGCCCCAGCTGAACCCCCAGGGTATGGCGCGCAGGTCTTCAATTTTCTGGGTCGCCTTGCGCGACGACGGGCGCGAACCAATGTTCAGCTCCGCAATTTCCTTGATCGGCGTGGCGCTGAAAAAATACTCGGTGAAGCCGGGTGTTTCATACACCAGCGCGCGGTAGGCGGCCATGCTGGTCTCCGACAGCCGGGCAGCGGTCTGCAAAAAGACCTGGGTGGCGGGTTTGGTGGGCTGCAGCAGCGTGGCTTCCAGCGTGGCGGCCACCAGGGTTTCGAGGTTGCGCCGGCCAATTTCGGGGTTGGCATATTTGGAGCCAATCACCTCGCCCTGCTCGGTCAGGCGAATCTGCCCGCGCACCGTGCCCGGGGGTTGCGCCAATATGGCCTGGTAGCTCGGGCCGCCGCCGCGACCCACCGTGCCGCCCCGGCCATGAAACATCCGGAGCTGGATGTTGTGCGAATTGGCCAGCTGGTCAAACAGCTCCACCAGCGCAATCTCGGCCCGGTACAGCTCCCAGTTGCTGGTGAAAATACCGCCGTCCTTATTGCTGTCGGAATAGCCCAGCATGATGTCCTGCTCGGCACCGCTGCGCTGCACCAGCGGGGCAATGCCCGGCAGCGCATAGAACTCCCGCATGATGGGCGCGGCGTTGCGCAGGTCTTCAATGGTTTCAAACAGCGGCACCACAATCACGTCGTTGGTGGCGTGGTTGTCCAGCGTGCCCTGCATCAGGCCGACTTCTTTTTGCAGCAGCAGCACTTCGAGCAGGTCGCTCACGGTTTCGGTGTGGCTGATGATGTAGTGGCGTATCGCCTCTTTGCCAAAACGCGAACGCGCGACACGCGCTGCTTCAAAAATGGCCAGCTCGCTCCGAGTGTGCGCCGAATACTGCGTACTCACGACGCGCAGGGGCCGCGCGTCGTTGAGCAACTGCAGCAGCAGCGTCCGCTTGGCGGGTTCGTCCAGGCTGGCGTAGCGTGGTTCGATGCGCGCCGTGGCCAGCAGCTCGGCCACCACTTCTTCATGCTTGTCCGAGCTTTGGCGCAAATCGACCGTGGCCAGGTGAAAACCAAACACCTGCACCGCACGCATCAGGGGGTGCAGCCGCTGTGCGACCAGCCCGCCGCTGTGGTGCACCACCAGCGAGGACTCTATGGTGCGCAGGTCGGCCAGAAAATCCTCGGCGCAGGCATAGGCATTTTGCGGGGCCACGGCATGGCGGGCGGCTTCGCCGCCGGTCAGCGCCGTCAGTGTGGCGGCCAGTCGGGCGTAGATGCCGGTGAGCGCGCGCCGGTAGGGTTCGTCCTTGCGGTGCTCGTTGGTGTCGGGTGAGCTTTCGGCCAGCGAGCGCATCTCGGGGCTGACGTTGATCAGCATGGCCGACAGCGACAGCTCACCGCCCAGAAAATGCACCTCGGTCAGGTAGTGGCGCAGCGCCACTTCGGCCTGACGGGCCAGGGCGTAGTTCAGCGTGTCGGCACTGACATTCGGGTTGCCGTCGCGGTCGCCGCCTATCCACTGGCCCATGCGCAAGAAAGAGTGGATGGGCCGGCCGCCGAGCTCGCGCTCCAGGTTGGCGTAGAGCTTGGGAATCTCGCGCAGAAAGGTGGCTTCGTAGTAGCTCAGTGCGTTTTCGATTTCGTCGACCACCGTGAGTTTTGAAAAGCGCAGCAGACGTGTTTGCCAAAGCTGCATGACACGGGCCCGCAACTGGGCTTCGTTGGCGGCCAGCTCGCGCGGCGTCAGCGCATCCTTGCTGACGCTGACCGCCAGTGCCAGCGCCTTGATGTCGTCGCGCGCCGTCAGCAACTGGGCAATGTCGCGCTCGGCGTCCAGGATGCTCTTGCGCTGGACTTCGGTGGGGTGGGCGGTCAGCACGGGCGAGACAAAGCTGTGGGCCAGGGTTCCGGCGATCACCTCGGGCGCAATGCCGGCCCACCGCAAGCGGGCCAGCGCCACTTCAATACTGCCTTCCTGGGTGTCGCCGGCGCGCTCATGAATGGCGCGGCGGCGAATGTGGTGGCGGTCTTCGGCCAGGTTGGCCAGGTGGCTGAAGTAGGTGAAGGCGCGGATCACGCTCACCGTCTGGTCGCCCGACAGGCTTGTGAGCAGTTTTTTCAGGGCCTTGTCGGCCTCCTGGTCGGCATCGCGGCGAAAGGTCACCGACAGCTTGCGCACCTGTTCGACCACCTCGTAGGCGGCCACGCCGTCCTGCTCACGAATCACATCACCCAGAATGCGGCCCAGCAGGCGGATGTCTTCCACCAGGGGGCGCTCATTGTCGCGGGCACGCCCGACGACCTTGCCTTTGGTGTTGTCTGGAAGGCTGTCGCCGGGGACCTTGTTGCGCGCGGAAGTGACCATCTGTGCCCTCTGTTTTTGAGCTTCACATGCTAGCATTCACTTCCCCCCAAAGATTACCAACAGGTTACGAGTGTCCCCAGTGTTTCAGGCAACCGACAGGGTTGCAAATGAGGTGGTTGAACCAGTCAGCCGGAAAATCGTCATTGCCACGCGCGAAAGCCGTCTGGCACTGTGGCAGGCCGAGCATGTCAAGGCCTTGCTCGAAGCGCGTCTGGGCTGGCAGGTTGAACTGCTCGGCATGACCACCCAGGGCGACCAGATTCTGGACCGTTCCCTGAGCAAGGTCGGCGGCAAGGGGCTGTTTGTCAAGGAACTCGAAGTCGCCCTCAGTGAAGGGCGGGCCGACCTGGCGGTGCATTCGCTCAAGGATGTGCCCATGGACCTGCCTGAAGGCTTTGCGCTGGCCTGCGTTCTGGAACGCGAAGACCCGCGCGACGCCTTCGTCTCCAACCAGTTTGCGTCGCTCGCCGAGCTGCCGCCTGGGGCCGTGGTGGGGACATCGAGCCTGCGCCGCCTGGTGTTGCTCAAGGCCTTGCGGCCCGATCTGACCATACAGCCGCTGCGCGGCAACCTGGACACCCGCCTGCGCAAACTCGACGAAGGCCAGTACCACGCGATCGTGCTGGCGGCAGCGGGTTTGAAACGCCTCGGGCTGGCGTCGCGTATCCGCAGCGCCTTTGCCCCTGGCGACATGCTGCCCGCCGCCGGGCAGGGCGCACTGGGCATTGAGGTCAGGGCCGACCGCACTGATTTGCTGCAGGCGCTGGCCGGTTTGGCGCATTGGCCCACCTGGCTGGCGGTCAGCGCCGAGCGCACGGTGTCGCGTGCCATGGGCGGCAGCTGCTCCATGCCGCTGGCGGCCTTTGTGACCGACCAGGTACCGCAGCGGGCTGCCGACGGTGACCAGGGCGGGTATACGCTGCAGCTCAGCGCCGCCTGGGGTGACCCGGTGACCGCAGAGGTACCCGCCGGTGCTGTCACCGCACCGCTGGTGCGGGCGCAGCAAACGGCAGTGGTGGGCAGTCTGGCCGAGGCAGAGGCCCTGGGCGACGCGGTGGCAGCGGCGCTTCGCGCCGGCGGGGCGGTGTGGGCCAGCAAGGCCCCGGCCCCGTGATGCCAACGGCCCCCACCGGAGTCTGCGGGGTGCGGCCGAGCGGCTTTCCGGTCATCGTGACACGGCCGGCGCGAGACGCTGACCACTGGGTGCAGCAGTTGCAGCAGAGCGGCGTCGGGGCCGAGGCGCTGCCGCTGATTGAAATTGCCCCCGCGCCCGACCTTGCCGATGCGCAGGCACTTGCGCAGGTCTGGCAAACGCTGGCCAGCTACGCCGCCTGCCTGTTTGTGAGCGGCAATGCCGTCGATTATTTTTTCAAGGAAAAACTGCTTGAAGCCGACAATTCACGGGCGCAAGCAGCTATCAATAACGTAGCGAATGATGTGTGGAAACTGCCGCCCGGCCTGCGTTTCATGGCGCCTGGCCCCGGTACCGTGGCGGCGCTGCTGGCGGCGGGCGTGCCTGCGGCGCAGATTGATGCGCCAGCGCACGATGCCATCCAGTTTGATTCAGAGGCCTTGTGGCAAGTCGTCGGGCAGCGCCACTGGCAAGGCCGCCGGGTGCTGATTGTGCGAGGCGACAGCGCGGCGACCAGCCCCGCCGCCGATGGTTTTGGCGTGGCGGGGGCAACCCCCCGCAGC
>JANNXF010000123.1:0-2062 GCA_031409395.1 Polaromonas sp. | reverse complement strand
TCGAGATTGACACGGGAGCCTTTGGTCAGCTGGCCCAGTGCCGTATTCTGGATGGTGTGGGGGATGATATTAATGCTGATCTCGCAGCCGGCAGCGCCAGCATCAGAGTTGTCATTGCCTGCAGCTTCCAGGAGATCAACCACGCTATTGACGGTGAGGCTGACGCCATTGACGGTGATGGAGCCTTTGTAGGCCAAGTATTTGCTCAGGCCGTGAGGGGCATGAATGCGAAGCTCCCAGCTCTCGCCTACCTCAGAAAAAAGGGTCACACAGCCAATGCCATCAACATGGCCTGAAACGATATGCCCTCCCAGGCGGTCATGGGCGCGCAGGGCTTTTTCCAGATTAACCATGCCGATTTCCGCCAAACCACTGGTTTTGGTCAGTGATTCGGCAGAGATGTCGATTGAGAAACGGTTGTTGGCGCTGTCAAGGGCCGTCGCCGTCATGCAGGCACCATTCAGCGCAATGCTGTCACCCAGGCCCACATCGTCGAGGTAACCCGGGGGCGCCTCAATGGTGAGTCGCTTGCCATGGTTGGATGAGCTGCCCAGGCTATGGATGGCGACGATGCGCCCCATGCCGGTGATGATTCCGGTAAACATGCCCGTATTTTCGCAGAGATTAAGGCCGCGCCTGAGGCTGGCCGACAAACACCTATCTCAAGACGGTCTAAAACTGGTCGCGGCCCTTCACCCTGGCCACGATACGCAAGTCGGGCCCGATCATGTCGAACGAACGAAACTCCATGTTCACCGCTTGGGAAAGATCGGCCAATGGCCCAAAGCTGGCCATGCCCAAGCCCTGGCCAATCATTTTCGGGGCCAGATACACCAAAAATTCATCTACGAGGCCCTCGCGGATCAGGGAACCGTTGAGTTTGTGCCCCGCTTCAACATGCAGTTCGTTAACTTCGCGGCGGGCCAAATCGCGCAGCATGGCTGCCATGTCGACCTTGCCCTTGGGTCCTGGCAGGTAGATCACGGTGGCGCCACGTGCTTCGAGGGCCTGTTTTTTGGCATCATTTGGCTCTGCAGCGTAGATATAGAGGGCGCGGCCAGCTATAAAAAGATGAGCGTCCAGCGGCGTCTCAAGGCGGCTGTCGACCACCACCAGGTGCGGCTGGCGCGGCGTGGAGACCAAGCGAACATCCAGCCGGGGATTGTCTTCAAGCACCGTGCCAATACCGGTCAGCACCGCGCATGACCGGGCACGCCAGGCATGGCCGTCGGCGCGGGCGGGGTCTGAGGTAATCCATTGGCTGACGCCGTTGTCCAGCGCTGTCTTGCCATCGAGCGACGCAGCCACCTTCATTCGCACCCACGGTGTTTTGCGAATCATGCGACTGAAAAAGCCGATGTTGAGTTCGCGAGACTCTGCGGCGCCGGGGCCGACCTCGACCTCAATGCCGGCCGCGCGCAGGCGTTCAAAGCCCTGGCCCGACACCATCGGATTGGGGTCGGCAATCGAGGCGACCACCTTTTTGATGCCGGACGAAATCAGCGCATCGCAGCAGGGACCGGTGCGGCCGTGGTGGGAGCAGGGCTCAAGGGTGACGTAGGCGGTGGCGCCCGCCAAAGAGTGGCCACGTTGAGTAGCGTTGCGTATGGCCATGACCTCAGCATGAGCACTGCCTGCCAGTTGGGTATGGCCTTCCCCCAGAACATTCAAGTGCGTGTCCGTGAAAAGGCATGCAACTGCCGGATTAGGGTTGCTGAGACCGCTTGCCTTGATTGCCAACTCGTTAAGCCTTGTGATTAGGGCTAAAAAACGAGCCGCTTGAGTATCAGTTGTCATCCGGTAAGGTTAGCACTTGCCGAACAACGTTTGAAACGTGTCAGACTAGAACAACGATATTGGCAACGGCTCAACCAGAATCACTTTACGGCTAGCAACTGCTTCACCATTCTTCAGTGCAGGCTTAAAACGAATTGCGCTCATTTCTGGACTGTTCAGCTGGTCACCACAGTTACCCTTGAGACAGGCCGCGTAAACAGTTGCGCCACTGCTGTTGATCCAAAGTTCAATTTCCAGAGACTCCAGAGCCAAAGGCAAAATCTGC
>JANNXF010000122.1:0-5942 GCA_031409395.1 Polaromonas sp. | reverse complement strand
GCGGCATCTTGGCGCGGCATGGGAAAAGTTCAAGGCCGCCGGCTATGGCGGGCGCACCGACACCCGCGAGCTGGCGCAGCCCGTGGTGCCAGGTCGCGCCGCATCGGCTGCGCCCATGCCCCGGGTGGCGCTGATACTGCGCGACAACCTGCGCAATCGCAGCAGCATTGAGCGCGCCTACCGCAAAGCCATAGGCAGCGCGCACCACGACATCATCATTGCCAATGCCTACTTCTTGCCGGGCGGCAAACTGCGCCGGGCCCTCATCAAGGCCGCCCGGCGCGGTGTCCAGGTCACTTTGTTGCTGCAGGGCAAGTACGAATATTTCATGCAGTACCATGCCGCGCGACCGGTGTATGGGGCGCTGCTGAAGGCGGGGGTGGAAATTCATGAGTACGAGGCCAGCTTTCTGCATGCCAAGGTGGCGGTGGTCGATGGCCATTGGGCCACGGTCGGGTCGTCCAACCTGGACCCGCTGAGCTTGCTGCTGGCCCGGGAGGCCAATGTGGTGGTCGAGGACAAGGCCTTTGCCCAGGATTTGCGGAACCGTCTGCTGCAGGCCATGACGCACCACGGCAAGCGCATGGACCCGGCTGCTTATAGCCACAGGCCGCTCGGCCAGCGCCTGCGCGACTGGCTGGCCTATACCTTGATGCGGCTGGCCCTGCTGGTGACCGGACAACGCTACTGAAGCTGGCCCCGGCCCCGTAATGGCCCTGAAAACGGGCGCTTTATGCTATTGAATTCATAGCTGGTTGCGCCCGTCTTCCGTGGGCTTGATGCCTAAAACCTTGCAAGAATCAGGGTATGCTCCGTTTTGGAGCGGGCTGTTAATATCTGGCATGCTTATGAAATCCAATACGCCCCCCCAAGACGTGACCGACGAGGGCACGCCCGTCTCCGTCAAAATTCGCGAACGGCTTAACCAGTCGCGCAAGCGCTTCAACGCGAACGACAACATTTCAAAGTTCATCGAGCCTGGTGAGCTGGAAAAACTGCTTGATGAAGTTGAAATCAAGATGCAGGGTGTTCTGGACAGCCTGGTGATTGACACCGTGAGCGACCACAACACCAACAATACCGCCCGTCGCGTGGCCAAAATGTATTTGAACGAGGTGTTCAATGGCCGGTATGTACCAGCGCCAACCATCACCGAGTTCCCCAACGCCGAGCACCTCAACGAGCTCATGATCGTCGGGCCCATCACGGTGCGCAGCGCCTGCTCGCACCACTTCTGTCCGGTGATTGGCAGGATCTGGATTGGCGTGATGCCCAACGAGCACACCAATGTCATCGGACTGTCCAAATACGCGCGCATCGCCGAGTGGGTGATGGGCCGGCCGCAGATTCAGGAAGAAGCTGTGGTGCAACTGGCGGATCTTCTGATGGAAAAAACCCAGCCCGACGGTCTGGCCATCGTGATGGAGGCCAGTCACTTCTGCATGTCGTGGCGTGGCGTGAAAGACATGGACAGCAAGATGATCAACTCCGTCATGCGCGGCGCATTCCTGAAAGACCCGGCACTTCGCCGCGAGTTTTTGGCCCTGATTCCCAAGAAAGACTGATCTGATGCTCGTTCGTTTACTTTACGCTAGCCGCGCCGTGGATACCAGCCCGGAGGCGATCGACGCCATCCTTCTGCAGTCCCGCGAGTACAACCCGACCTGCGGCATCACCGGTATTCTTTGCTACGGCGGCGGTATTTTCCTGCAGGCCATCGAGGGCGGTCGCATGCCCATCAGTCAACTTTATGGGCATATCCAGCGCGACAAGCGCCACAAGGATGTGGCCTTGCTGCACTACGAAGAGGTCTCGGAGCGCCGCTTCAGCGGCTGGACCATGGGGCAGGTCAACCTGCTCAAGCTCAACCACTCGATCTTGCTGAAGTATTCGGAAAAACCTGAACTGGACCCCTACTCGGTATCAGGAAAAGTGTCTCTGGCGCTGCTCGAAGAGTTGATGGCGACGGCTTCCATCATTGGCCGCGCCTGAAAAATACCGCCTGAAGCGAGCGCGCACGCGATGGCTGTTGTCGGGCGGTGTTGCGGTCCCCATTCACCGGGCTTCATTGCTCCGCGCCGCAACCCTTGACGTGACGGCCGGATGGCAAGATGAGCCCTGACCTCCTGATTGGCTGCGATTTTTCAAGCAGCCCCAGCAGGCGCAAACCCATCGTGATGGCGGCGGGTTCAGCGGCCAAGGGGCGCGTGCTGCTGGCCGGCCTGGAGCGTCTGGAGACGCTGGACGCGTTCGGCCAATGGCTGGCTCAGCCGCGCGCCTGGCTGGGGGTTTTTGACCTGCCGTTTGGCCTGCCGCGCGAACTGGTCGAGCATCTGGGGTGGCCCACGGCCTGGCCGGCGCTGATACGCCACTATGGCGGCCTGAGCCGACCCGATATACGTGCGACTTTTGCCGCCTTTTGCGATGCGCGTCCTGCCGGGCAAAAGTTGGCCCACCGGCAGACTGACACGCCCGCAGGGTCCAGCCCGTCGATGAAATGGGTCAACCCGCCCGTGGCCTACATGCTGCACGCGGGTGTGCCGCGTTTGCTGGCCGCCGGCGTGCACCTGCCCGGCCTGCATGACGGTGACCCGCACAGGGTGGCGCTGGAAGGGTATCCGGGCCTGCTGGCGCGGGAGGTATTGGGCAAGCGCTCGTACAAGAGCGACGACAAAACCAAGCAGACCCCCGAGCGGCTGATTGCCCGCAAAGACCTGATCACCGCGCTGGAACACGGACAAACGCGGCTGAAACTCCGGCTCAAGGTGACACACGCGCAGCGCGATGCCCTGACGGATGACGCCAGTGGCGACAGCCTGGATGCCGTGCTGTGCCTGCTGCAGGCCGCGTGGGCGGCAGAGCAGGGCGCGCCACGCTATGGCCTGCCGCTGCAAGTCGACCCGCTTGAAGGCTGGATCATCACGGCCTGAAACCTTGCCGCCGCGTGCCGCCAGACCGCCCCGGCCCGTGTGACTAACCATTATTTAGGGCTTTAGCCCAATCGATACGGGTGCTACATGCTCCTGAATAAATAGCAAATGAAACCTTCAACGGTGAACGTCAAAGTCTCTTTTTTTGCTGCAGGTGTGTTTGCCGCCGTCATTGCCTGGTCATCGCCTGTGTGCGCGACGGCGCGGACACCCGTGGGTTGGACAGGTGTGGTCACTTATGTGATCGATGGCGATACGGTTCGGGTGCGTCCCCCTGGCGGTGGCAAGCCCGTTACGGTGCGGATCAGCGGCATCGACGCGCCAGAGATTTGCCAGCCGGGCGGCCCCCGGTCGCGTGATGTCCTCAAGAAGCGGACGCTGGGCCAGCGCGTGGCGGTGCACGGCACGCGCCACGACGACTACGGCCGCCTGTTGGCGCGGCTATTGGTCGATGGCGATGACCTTGGCCAATGGATGGTTGGCCAGGGGCAGGCCTGGTCTTACCGTGATCGCAGTCAGACCGGACCGTATGCACTGGAACAAAGCCATGCCCAGGCGGCGGGTCTTGGGCTGTTTTCCCGGACGTCCGGGTTGCGCCCGGTTTATCCGGGGGTTTTCCGCAAACGTCACGGGCGCTGCCAACACTAGGCCCACTTCCCCGCACGTTCTGGTGCAGTGGTTCTTAGGGCATTTGTCCTACGGGGATTTCGGCAGCCGCTGACCCGCTGCCCGCACAGTGCTGGCTACAGTGAAAAAGGTAATTGACCAATCGCCAAACCCCCCCTAGGGGGCGCTGCGTTCCTGCACGTGTGGGGACGCTTGTTTTCACCACCAGGAGTCACCATGCAAATCCCATCTCCCCATTCCCACGCAGCCCTTAGCCGCAGCAGTACCGCCCTGATGGTGGTCAGCTCACTGGCGCTGTTGCTGGCGCTTGGCGCCTGCGGCAAAAAAGACGACAGCAAAACAGCCGGCCAGCAGCTCGACTCGGCCATTGCCAAAACAGGCGACGCTGCGGCTGAAGCCAAGGCAAAAACCGAAAGCAGCATGGCCAATGCCGGCACCGCCATCAAGGACGCCGCTCAGACCGCTGAAACAACCAGTGCCAATGCGGTGGGCAAAGCCAGTGAAAAACTTGATGATGCAGCCATCACCATGGCGGTGGCATCAGGTTTTGCCAAAGACCCGGACTTGAGCGTGCTCAAAATCAACGTCGACACCAAAAATGGCGTGGTGGTCTTGAACGGCTCTGCCCCGTCAGACAGTGCCCGCGAAAGGGCCGCCACCATCGCCAAGGCCGTCAAGGGGGTGAGTTCCGTCGATAACAAGCTGGTCGTCAAGGCCAGCTAGGCAACTGGCGGACATATTGGCCGGACTGCCGGGTTCCCATGCGGGAACCCGGCAGTTTTTTTGATGCCTGCTCACAGCCACCACGGCGGCAGACCATGTGGCAGCGACGGCAAGACGTGAAAAAGGCAGACGGTGGCGGGTTCCACGGTCTGCCTTTCAGGCGGATCCTCACCACGGGCCAGGGGCGCCCGGGAGGCTTTCCGGACGGTTTAAGGACGTACAACGATATCGTTGCGAACGCTCTTGACGTTCTTGACGCCGCGGGCGATGTTTTCTGCCTGCATCTTCTCGGCGCCCGATTTGGCGAAACCAGACAGCTGAACCGTGCCGTTGAGCGTTTCGACGCTGATGGCTGAAGCGGCAACCGTCTTGTCTTCCACGAACTTGGCTTTGACGGACGTGGTGATGCCCGCATCGTCTACGTAGGAGCCTACGGTTTCCTGGCCACGTCCGACGGCGCAACCTGCGCTGATGATGGTGATGCCTGCCAGGGCGGCGAATGCAATTGCGCGAGCGTATTTCATGGTGAGTTCCTCTTGAATTGGTTTGGTTGAATCAGTGCAGGGTTTAAAAAGCCTGTCGACAAGCGGCACCACGCCCGTTGACCTGCAGAAACGGTTATTTTTCCAGCCAGTCTTTCAACTCGTCGGCGTGCTCTTCCTCGTCGGCGAGGATGTCTTCCAGAAGGCGGCGTGTGGTGGGGTCTTTGTCGCCGATCAGCGCAATCATCTGTCGGTAGGCTTCGATGGCAACGCGCTCTGCCACCAGGTTGGCCCGCAGCATGCCTTGCAGGTCAGCCGATTCATCATAATCCGCATGGCTGCGCTGCAGCAAGGTGTCGGGCGAGAAATCAGGCTCACCGCCCAATTGCACAATGCGCCGGGCAATACGGTCGCCGTGGGCAGATTCTTCGTTGGCATGAACCAGAAACTCTTCTGCAATCTTTGGCGAGGCCACGCCGCTGGCCGTGAAGTGATGGCGCTTGTAGCGAAGGACGCAGACCAGCTCGGTGGCCAGCGAGTCATTGAGCAGCTTCACAATGGCCTCCCGATGAAGTCCATAGGCCGGGGTGATGGCTCCCTCATCCAGGCTTTTGCGGGCCGCACTCAGGCCTTTTTCATCGAGCGCCAGCACAGGCGCGGAATCAGTCGTTGGTTTCATGGTGTTCTTTCAGGTGGGCAGAAGAGGGGCGCGAACTGGAAAGCAGCGAGAGCATCGCGCCCGAGAGCTCGGACGGCTTCAGGGCCGCCATCAGCATGCCGCCCAGAGACACGACTCGCCAGGGCCTGAGCACGACGGCCGCGGCACCGACGCCGGCAGAAACCGCCAGCAGCTTGAAGGGCTGGTCCCTGGCGTATTGGCCCAGAAGCGGTT
The DNA here is from genome assembly GCA_031409395.1 of Polaromonas sp. Classification (GTDB taxonomy): domain Bacteria; phylum Pseudomonadota; class Gammaproteobacteria; order Burkholderiales; family Burkholderiaceae_C; genus Polaromonas. The sequence continues at coordinate 288 of JANNXF010000122.1, read as the reverse complement.
GGGCGACCTGCAGCGCCAGGCTGACAGGGTGATGGCGCCACCAGGCACGCAGGGCAGTTTTGAGCATGGACCAAGACCCTGAAATGACCGAAGTCGCGTGAGGGTCGAGTTCAGCACCGTCCGTAACTGACTCCCGGGCGGGCCCTGTTGTACGGTCGCCATGTGTTTGGCGCGTCATGAGCCGCAGCAGCGCCTTGCGGCTGTTGGCAAGACGCTCTTGTGGTGTGGAAGGAGTCAGTGTTTGCATACCCGCGGCCGTGTTTCAGGCGACCGTGCGCAAGGCGCGTG
>JANNXF010000121.1:0-6568 GCA_031409395.1 Polaromonas sp. | reverse complement strand
ACAGATGGGGGCGCTGGACCGTTCGGAGGGCGATCGTCTGGGCGGCTCCGATGACATCAAACTTCGGCAAAGAAAATTTGTGCGCCAGGTCGATGCCGCCTTGCGGGGTCTGCTGGCGGGCAGCAATATTCCCCTGGTGCTGGCGTCGGTTGACGCCCTGGGCGCGCATTTCCGCTCGGTCAACACCTACGCCCACCTCGCTGCAGAAGGCATTCAGGGCAACCCTGAAAAATTAACCGATGCCGAACTGGCGACCGCCGCCCGGCCAATTCTGGATGGCCTGCACCGCGAGCAACTTGCGGCATGGACCGCGCAATTTCACCAGCGAAACCAGGAAGGCCGGGCCACCACCGACGTAGCGCAGGCGGCACGGGCCGCCACGCTGGGAGCGGTGCAAAGCCTGATGGTCAATATGGACGTCATCGAGCACGGTACGGTCGACGATGAAACGGGCGCTGTCAGCTTCGCGGAAAGCGCCAGCGCCGACAGCTACGGCGTCGCCGACGAAGTCGCACGCCGGGTGCTGTTGTCGGGTGGCCAGGTGCTGAGCGTGCGCCAGGCAGATATTCCGGACGGAAAATCCCTGGCTGCGATCTTGCGCTACGCCGTGTAAGGCATGCCGCTGCCACCTTCCGGTGGTGGCAGCGTGGCCAGATGGCGCTTCGGGACGCAAGACGGGTTGCGGCGACAAGACACTGACGCGAGTTGGTTAGACTCTCGCTAATTCTGGAGCGCCCATGACCCCCTCTTCTACGAACACCGCTGTTACTGCCGTGCCCGCGGCCACGCCTTATGGCACGCTGCCGCCCTCGTCCACGCCGTCCGTGCGCAAGCCGCTGAGCCTGCCGCGCCTGCGCGAAATGCACAGCCAGGGTGAAAAAATCACCATGCTCACCGCCTACGACGCCACCTTTGCAGCGGTGGCCGATGCAGCAGGCGTGGAATGCATTCTGGTCGGCGATTCGCTGGGCATGGTCTGCCAGGGCCTGACCAGCACCGTCGGCGTGACGCTGGAGACCATGCGCCACCACACCGAGTGCGTGGCCAACGGCCTGCGCCGCTCGCACAGTGTGGCCTGGCTGATTGGCGACCTGCCCTTTGGCAGCTACCACGCGTCGAAAGAGCAGGCCCTGCGCAGCGCGGTGACCCTGATGCAGGCCGGCGCGCACATGGTGAAACTCGAAGGCGGCGGCTGGACCACCGAGACGGTGCGTTTTCTGGTCGAGCGCGGCATTCCGGTCTGCGCCCATCTGGGCCTGACGCCGCAAACCGTGCACGCACTGGGCGGCTACCGCGTGCAGGGCAAAACCGACGAATCCGCCAGTAAACTCAAACGCGAAGCCCACGAACTGCAGGATGCTGGGGCCGCCATGCTGGTGCTGGAGATGGTGCCCGCCGCCCTGTCGGCCACGCTCACGCAGGAACTGGCGCACTGCCCCACCATTGGCATTGGCGCGGGCAACGGCACCTCGGGCCAGGTACTGGTACTGCACGACATGCTGGGCATGAACCTGGGCAAGATGCCGAAATTTGTCCGCAACTTCATGGAAGGCGGCGGCAACCCGGCCGCCAGCGTGCGCGGCGCCATGGAGGCCTATGTGCGCGCCGTGAAAGACGGCAGCTTTCCGGTCAACAGCACCCACGCGTGGTAATTCAGACTTCATTCAAAACAGGCCCCTCAGGAAACCGCCATGCACATCGTCCACACCATCGCCGAACTGCGCGAAAAACTGGCTCCCTTCAAACGACCGGCCTTTGTGCCCACCATGGGCAACCTGCACGACGGCCATATCGCGCTGGTCAAACAGGCCAAGCCGCTGGGCGACGTCACGGTATCGAGCATTTTTGTCAACCGCCTGCAGTTTGCGCCACATGAAGACTTTGACAGCTACCCGCGCACGCTGGACGCTGACGCCCAGCGCCTGCAGGCCGCCGGTTGCGATGTGCTGTTTGCCCCGCGTGAAAAAGAGCTTTACCCCGAGCCGCAAACCTACAAGGTGCACCCCGCCACCGACCTGGCCGACATGCTGGAAGGGCATTTCCGTCCCGGCTTTTTCATCGGTGTCAGCACGGTGGTGCTCAAGCTGCTGTCCTGTGTGTATGCCGGCATGCCCTCGGGCGTGGCCGCCTTTGGCAAAAAAGACTACCAGCAGGTGCTGGTGGTGCGCCGCATGGTGCAGCAGTTTGCGCTGCCAATTGACATTCTGGCGGGCGAAACCCAGCGCGCCGAAGACGGGCTGGCGCTGTCATCGCGCAACGGCTACCTCAACCCCGCCGAGCGCGCCGAAGCCGCGCAGCTCTCCAGCGCCCTGAAAGCCCTGGGCAACGCGGCGAAGGCCGCCCAGGTCACTGACCTGCCCGCCCTGGAAGCCCAGGCCATGCAGGCGTTGGCGCGCCGCGGCTGGAAACCCGACTACCTGACCGTGCGCCGCCGCGCCGACCTGCAACCACCCCAGGGTGCGCTGGTCGGTGAGCCGCTGGTGGTTCTGGGTGCCGCCAAACTGGGCAGCACCCGGCTGATTGACAACCTGGAAATCTGAGCCAGCACCGATTTGCTCCTTTTTTAATAGCTGCTTGCGCCCGTGTTTATTGGGCGAAGTGCCAATTTCATTAAAACTTTCTGGCGCCTGCGCAGCCACAGGCAGTCCCCGACTTGCCGCCGCCTGCCCGCCGCGCTGACCCCTGGGGTATAACCGGGCTGAGACATCGGCTAACGCTTTCACGGAGGTCCACCATGGCCATTGCGCACGCGACATCGGGGCAGCTTATTGACGTCCATCCGCTGGCAGACAAACTGCCGGAGGTCCGGACGGCGGCCTTGTTCAAAACCGGCAGCCTGGAGGTCATGCGGCTGGTGGTGCTGGCCGGCAAAACCGTGCCATCCCACCAGGTCAAGGGCGACATCACCGTGCAGTGCCTGGAAGGCGAGGTCGATTTCACCGCCAGCGGCCACACCCAGCGCATGCGGGCGGGCCAGCTGGTGTACCTGGCGGGCGGCGTGGCGCATGGCCTGACGGCGGTGCACGACGCCTCACTGCTGGTGACTATCGTCCTGCAACCCTAGAAAGCCTGGCGCGTTTCAGTTCGCGGCAAAGCAGTACAGCAGGCCGCCACCGCCAGTGCTTTTGAGGGCGTCCATGCCGCAGGCGCGCGTGGGGTGCGAAGCGTTCCATGATTTCGATTCCGCATCGTCGCGCAGGCCCTGACGGTCGTGGTGGCCGACCATGGCCGACCCCTCCCCACTCTTGGTCCAGTTGCCACAGGTCATGTCCTTGTCGCCGGCAAAAGCACGGCCATCGGCCTGCGAGCCGGTCAGAATGTCGTGGGTGTTGACGGTGTCACCCCGGCCACTGACCACCTCGCCTTTTTCGGTCAGAGCGGTTTGCTTGGTGAGCTTGTTGTTGCCGTGCAGTTCGTCCACATTGGTGGCAATCACCTCGCCCTTGACGTTTTGCCAGGGGCCGCGGCCAATGCGGTCGCGGGCATTGATGGCCGGCGCGCCACTGGCAGCGCTGTTGCTGAGGTAAGCACGCCAGGTGCGCCCGCCAGCGCCCACGGCGGCGGCCAGCTTCTGGCAATACTGGTCAGCGCCGCTGAGGCCCCCAAAATTCGCGCCCTGGCCGGGATTGGCACTGGTCACAAAAAACGACATGCCGCTGGTGGGGCTGGCCGGCTGCGTGGGCGCACAGGCGCTGACGGCCAGTGTGGTGGCCAGGGCAACGAGCAGATGCCAGGGCTTTGGCGGGTCGAGATGGTCCATGATTGCACTCCTGGGGCCTTGATAAAAGGATGCTGGCAGGGTGTCAAGGCGGTCCGCAACAGCCAGCAGGTCTTGGAGTGCGAAGGGTACTGCAGAGTGGCCCTCAGGGCCAGTACTCTGTACAAACCCGGCCTGTGCGCTAATTCAGTTCGGCGGTGGGGTCACGGCCCATCAGCAGGGCCACCGCCTGCGCGCTCTGGATCCGGCCATCGAGCAGCGCCACCACATTTTGGGCAATCGGCATCTCCACGCCCAGACCGGCGGCCCGCTGCACCACGGTGCGGGCGCAGTACACGCCTTCGGCCACATGCCCCAGCGACTCGACCGCTTGCTGCAATGTTTTGCCCTGGGCCAGCAACAGGCCGACCTTGCGGTTGCGGCTGAGGTCGCCGGTGGCCGTCAACACCAGGTCGCCCAGACCTGAAAGACCGGTGAAGGTTTCAGCGCGCGCCCCCAGTGCCACGCCCAGACGCGTCATTTCAGCCAGCCCGCGTGTGATCAGCGCCGCCCGGGCATTCAGCCCCAGTTGCAGGCCGTCGCAGAGACCAGTGGCGATCGCCAGCACATTCTTGACAGCACCGCCCACCTCGACGCCGACGATATCGTCATTGGCGTAAACGCGCAGCGTACTGCCGTGAAACGCCGCGACCAGCGCGTCACGCACCTCGGCGTGCTCGCTGGCCGCCACCAGCGCGGTCGGCTGGCCGCGCGCCACTTCGAGTGCGAAGCTCGGACCGCTGAGCACACCCGCTCTTAAATTGATAGCTACCTGCGCCCGTATTTCATGGACCATCAGGCCAAACGGTACTGAAGAAGTAGCCTGGGAGGGCGCGGCGGGGGTTGGCGCCTCAAAGCCCTTGCTGAGCCACGCCACCGGTACACGGACATGTTGCAGGGTGTGCAGCAGGCCGCGTACCGCCGACACCGGGGTGGCCACAACAACCAGGTCTTGCCCCTGGACAGCCTGCATCAGGGAGGCTTCGCTGCCACCGCTGATCTGCAGGCCGGCTGGCAGGGCAACGCCGGGCAGGTAGCGGGCATTGACCCGTGCGCCCTGCAGGGCGCTGACCAGCGCGGCATCGCGCGCCCACAGGCCGACCCGGTGTGAACCGCCACGCGAGGCGCTGACGGCCAGTGCCGTGCCCCAGGCGCCGGCACCGATTATCAGTATGTTCATGGCCATGCAGGCAGCAGGCGGCAAGACGGCCTAGCGCCCTCCCGCCGGCTGCTTAAACAATAATTTGGGGCGCGGCTTGCGCCGTGGCGGCGGCTTCAGCCTGCTGCTGCTCGTACATCGCCTGAAAATTGATTTCAGCCATGTGCACGGGCGGAAAACCGCCGCGCTGAACCACATCGGCCACGTTGCTGCGCAGGTAGGGATAAACGATTTGCGGGCAGGCAATGCCCAGAATCGGGCCGAGCTGCTCGGCCTGCATGTTGCGAATCTCAAAAATACCGGCCTGCTTGGCTTCCACCAGAAACACCGTCTTGTCACCAATCTTGGTGTGCACGGTGGCGGTGACGCTGACTTCAAACATGCCTTCGGCCACCGGCTTGGCATCCACCCCGAGCTGGATATCCACGCCCGGTTGCTCCTGGTTCAGCAAGATTTCCGGGGAATTGGGTTGCTCCAGCGAAACGTCCTTGAGGTAAACGCGCTGGATCTGGAATACGGGGTCGAGGTTAGCGTCAGCCATGGTGATCTTTCAGAGACGGAAAAATTAAAAAAGGGAGGAATGAGAAAATCGGAAGGGACTCGCTGCCAAGAGCCCAAAAGCTCCCATTATCCCTGCGCGGCCGCCGCAGTTTGGTCGTCAGCCCCAGGGGTGTTCAGTGGGGCAGGCCCAGCAGCGGCAGCAGGCCGCCCCGGCTGTCCAGCGCCACCAGATCGTCGCAGCCACCCACATGCGTGTCGCCAATGAAAATTTGGGGCACGGTACGCCGGCCGGTGATTTCCATCATTTTCTGGCGCTCGCCCGGGACCATGTCCACACGGATTTCGTGCAGTTCGGTCACGCCACGGGTTTTCAGCAGCTGCTTGGCCTGAATGCAGTAAGGGCAGGTGCCCGTGGTGTAAATTTTGACGGTTTGCATGCGTTCTCCGGGAGTGTCCAGGCCAGAGCCGGACACAAAAAGGGTTACCAGTGGGATGGCCCTGGCCGGCTGGGGCTGCCCGGCGGCCAGAATGCTTCAGGCTTTTTCAAGCGGAAGGTTAGCTTCTTTCCAGGCCTTGAGCCCGCCACCCAATGATTGAGCCTGCTCGTAGCCCAGTTTTTTGGCCACCGCCACAGCGCGGTTGGCGCGCGCGCCGTTGGCACACACCAAAATCAGCGGCAAACCCTTGTTTTTCACGGTGCCCGCCAGTTTGGTTTCCAGCTCGCTGAAAGGCACGTTTTTGGCACCACCGACATGGCCGGCAGCAAATTCATCGGCTTCGCTGACATCCACCACCACCGCCTTTTCGCGGTTGATCAGCTGCACAGCGCCACTGGCCGTCAGGGCGCCGGCGTTCATGCTGCTGTTGATCAGCGGCCAGGCCAACATGCCGCCCGAGGCCAGCGCAATCGAAATCAGCATCCAGTTATCAATCAGAAATTTCACTTTGTACCTTTGGTGTATTTTTCGCCTAACCCGGCATTTTAGAATGGAGGGCAGCGGCGAGCCAGCCAAAACCCCTTATCACCGCATTTACTTTTTAATCCAAACGCTTCATACCATGCATAAACTCGTGCTCATACGCCACGGCGAATCCACCTGGAACCTCGAAAACCGGTTCACCGGCTGGACCGATGTCGACCTCACGGAGAC
>JANNXF010000120.1:0-44289 GCA_031409395.1 Polaromonas sp. | reverse complement strand
CACCTCCATCAGCCGCGCCGACCAGGCCCAGATCAGCGTGCGCTTTCGCCTTGAAAAAGACGCCGATGCGGCCGCTGCCGAAGTCCGTGACCGGACTTCGCGCGTGCGCAACCGCCTGCCGCAAGCCATTGACGAGCCGGTCATTGCCAAGGTCGAGGCCGATGCTTTTCCGGTGATCCAGATCGGGTTTTCCAGCGAGTCCATGACGCCGCTGCAAATCAACGATTTGGTCAACCGCATCGTCAAGCCCCGTTTGCAAACGGTGAGCGGCGTGGCCGATGTGCGTATTTTTGGGGAACGCAAGTACGCCATGCGGGTCTGGCTGGACACCGACAAGCTGGCGTCGTATCGCCTGACCACGCAGGATGTGGAAGATGCGATTCGCCGCAGCAACCTGGAGCTGCCCGCCGGCCGCATTGAATCGCAGCAACGCGAATTCAGCGTGACCTCGCAGACCGATCTGCTCAGGCCAGCGCAGTTCGGCGATATCGTGATCAAAAACGTCAACGGCTTTCCGGTCAAGGTGCGCGATGTGGCCCGTGTTCAGGAAGCCGCCGCTGACGAGCGCACCATCTTCCGTCTCAATGGCCGCCCGGCGGTGTCGGTAGGCGTTATCCGCCAGGCCACGGCCAATCCGCTTGAGTTGTCAAAAGGCGTGCGGCAGGCATTGCCCAAATTGCGCGCTGACTTGCCGCCCGACATGCTGGTGGACATAGCCAACGACAACTCGGTGTTCATTGACCGGTCTGTCAAAAATGTGTTTCAGACGATTGTTGAAGCCATCGTGCTGGTGGCGCTGGTTATTTTTGTGTTTTTGCGCACCCTGCGCGCGTCCATCATTCCCATCATCACGATCCCTGTGAGCCTGGTGGGCACCTTTGCCCTGATGGCCCTGGCGGGGTTCACCATCAACACGCTGACCCTGCTGGCGCTGGTGCTGGCCATCGGCCTGGTGGTTGATGACGCCATCGTCATGCTGGAGAATATTTTCCGCCACATTGAAGAGGGCATGGACCCGTTCTCGGCCGGCATCAAGGGCGCCCGTGAGATTGGCTTTGCGGTGGTCACCATGACCGCCACGCTGGTGGCGGTGTATGCGCCGCTGGCCTTCACGCCGGGGCGCACGGGCCGGCTGTTTGTCGAGTTTGCCCTGGCGCTGGCCGGCGCGGTAGTGGTGTCGGGTTTTGTGGCGCTGACGCTCACGCCCATGATGTGTACGCAACTGCTCAGGCACAACCCCAAACCCAACCGCTTTGACCGCACCATGGAGCGGCTGTTGACGGCCCTGTCCGAGCGCTACGGCACGGCCTTGCGCTGGCTGGTGACGGCACGCTACCAGCCGCGCGCAGAGGCCGCAGGGTTCGGTGTGCAGGTCAAGAAATTCGTCCTCCAGGCGCGCTGGATCGTGGTGGGCATCATGCTGGCCAGTGCCGTGGCGATTGCGCTGGTGTTCCCCACCATGAAGCAGGAACTCTCGCCCATAGAAGACCGCGGTGTGATTCTGGCCAACGTCAATGCGCCGGACGGCGCCACGCTGGCCTACACCAACCGCTACGCCCAGGCCCTGGAAAAAATAGGCCAACCCTACAAGGAGTTTGACCGTATTTTTGCCAATGTGGGCAACCCGACGGTGGCGCAGGCCACGGTGGTCTACCGCACGGTGGACTGGGATGACCGCAAGCGTTCAACCATCGACATCGCGCGGGAGCTTCAGCCCAAGTTCAACGCCTTGCCAGGCGTCACGGCGTTTCCCATCACCCCGCCATCGCTGGGCCAGGGCTTTCGCGAGCGGCCGCTTAATTTTGTGATTCAAACCTCTGACAGCTACCAGAACCTCAACACCGTGGTGCGGCAGATGCTGGAAGAAATTGCCAAAAATCCCGGCATTGTGTCGCCTGATGTGGACTTGAGGCTGAACAAGCCTGAGCTGCGCATTGAGATTGAACGTGACAAGGCGGCTGACCTGGGCGTGAGTGTTGAAGTGGTGGCCAAAGCCATTGAAACCCTGCTGGGGGGGCGCAACGTGACGCGTTACAAGCGCGATGCCGAGCAGTACGACGTGATTGTGCAGCTCGAACCCACCGGGCGCACCACGCCGGAGGATATCGAGCGTATTTACGTGCGCGGAAAAGCTGACGCCATGATTCCGCTGTCGGCGCTGGTCAAGGTCCGCGAAAGCGTGTCCCCGCGTGAACTGAACCACTTTGGCCAGCGTCGTTCGGTGTCCATCACGGCCAGCCTGGCGGCTGATTATTCGCTGGGTGAAGCCCTCAGGTTCATGGACCAGACCGCGGCCAAGGTTCTGAAAACCGGCTACAGCACCGATCTGAACGGCACCTCACGCGAGTTCAGAAACTCGCAGGGCGCGCTGGCCATTGTGTTTGTGCTGGCGCTGGTGTTTATTTTCCTGGTGCTGGCCGCGCAGTTTGAAAGCTTTGTCGACCCGCTGGTCATCATGCTGTCGGTGCCGCTGTCGATGATTGGCGCGCTGCTGGCGCTTAAATGGAGCGGGGGCTCGCTCAATGTGTATTCCCAGATTGGCCTGATCACGCTGGTGGGCCTGATCACCAAGCACGGTATCTTGATGGTGGAGTTCACCAACCAGTTGCGCGGGCAGGGCATGGCCATGGTGGATGCGCTGGTAAAAGCCTCGTCACAGCGCCTGCGGCCAATTTTGATGACGACGGGCGCGATGGTGCTGGGCGCCTTGCCGCTGGCACTGGCCCACGGTGCCGGTGCCGAGAGCCGCACCCAGATTGGCTGGGTCATTGTGGGCGGCATGTCGCTGGGCACCTTGCTCACCGTGTTTGTGGTGCCCATCATGTACAGCCTGTTTGCCCGTACGGGTGTGCCGGGTGCCAACACGGCGCTCCTCAAAGAGCCTGCAGGGCATGATCAGCCCGAATTCGTCGGGAAATAGGCCAGGGCCGGCCAAGCGCTGGCCAGCGCGCTCAGATCACGCCGTCAAACATCAGCACATCGACGCTGTCACCGACAGCGACATTGCCCTGTGCGTGGTGCAGCACCATCAGGCCGTTGGCCTCGGCCATCGAGCGCAGCACGCCAGAGCCCTGGCTGCCCGTGGTTTTGACCTGCAGGCTGCCGTCGGCAGCGGTCGAGACCCAGCCGCGCTGGTATTCGGTACGGCCAGGTTTTTTGCGGATGGCCTCAAGGCTGCGCGCCTTGAGCAGCGGCGGCGGTGTACTGCTGGCGCCCATCATCTGCAACAGGGCCGGGCGCACAAAAGCCAGAAACGTCACCATCACCGCCACCGGGTTGCCGGGCAGGCCGAACAGGATGGCGTCACTGGAGTGGCTGAAGTTGCTATCATTTTCATAGCTGCTTGCGCCCGTGTTATTTGGGCCAGAAGCATTTTTTGCTGATGAAATACGGCCCACTGCCATGGGGCGGCCCGGCCGCATGGCAATGCGCCAGAACGCGACGTCACCGAGCTTTTTCATCATGGTCTTGGTGAAATCAGCCTCGCCCACACTCACACCGCCCGAGGTGATCACGGCGTCCGCCTGCGCTGCAGCCTGCAGGAACGCGGCCTCCAGCAAGGCAGGTTCATCACGCACCACGCCCAGGTCAATCACCTGGCAGCCCATGCGGCTGAGCAGGCCAAACACGGTGTAGCGGTTGCTGTCGTACACAGCGCCTTCGCGCGGCGCTTCGCCCAGCGACAGGATTTCGTCGCCAGTGGAAAAGTAGGCCACCCGCAGCGGTCGCCAGCACGGCAGTGTTTTGAGGCCCAAAGAGGCCGCCAGCCCAAGACGGGCGGGCGTCAGCAGCTCACCTTTCAGGAGCGCCGGTTTGCCCTGCATGAGGTCTTCTCCGCGCAGGCGTCGGTTGTCGCCTGCCGCCAGCAAACCCGGCGGGATAGAAACAGCCGGTAGCTGGCCCGCCGGTTGCACCGTGACAAATTCCTGCGGCACCACCGTGTCCAGCCCTTGCGGCATGATGGCACCCGTCATGATCTTGACGCACTGGCCTGCTTTCACCAGGCCTTCGCCGGGGGCCTGCCAGGCCTTGCCCGCCAGCGCCGTGCCCACAACCTGAAGGTCCAGCGGGTTTGCGCCGAGTTGCCGGCCGTCAAACGCATAGCCATCCATGGCCGAGTTGTCATGGGGCGGCACGTCAAACGGGGAAATCACGTCGTCGGCCAGCACGCGGCCCAGCGCTTCAAAGAGGGGCAGCGCCACGCGGTCTGTCACCGGGGTCACCAGTTGGGCCAGAAAGGCCAGCACGTCGCTGGCCGACATCGCCTGCGGATCGTAACCCTGCAGTTCGGCGGCGATCTGGTCCAGTGTTTTAAGCGGCGCGCTCACCCGGGTCCCGCTTCCAGCCGGTGCAGTTCGGCCAGGGTGTTGGCATTGAAAAAACCGCGGGCGTCGTCGCCTGGCTGGTCAAAAGGAACGGTGACGGTTTTGTGCAGTGCCGTCCAGGCGTCGATTTTTCGGCCCCCGCCATGCGTAAAGCGAAGCAGGCTTTCCAGCATGGTCGTGCGCATCAGGCAAAACACGGGCTGTGCCCGCAACTGGCCGTCTTCTTCCAGCGCGGCGGCAACAGCGAAGTCGGCGTCTTCGCGCACAAAAGCCTCGGCCAGGCGCGCCACCAGGTCGTGGGGAAACAGCGGTGTGTCGCAGGGCACCATGAGGATGTAGGGCGTTTCAACATGCTCCATGCCGGTCAGAAACCCGGCCAGTGGCCCGGCGTAGTCGCCCAGGCCTGTGGCGTCGGGCCACACCGGGACGCCAAAAGACTCGTAAGCCGCCAGGTTGCGGTTGGCATTGATCATGATCTCGCCGACCTGCGGCGACAGGCGCATCAGGGTGTGCAGGGCCAGCGGTACGCCGTTGAAGTTTTGCAGTCCCTTGTCGACGCCACCCATGCGCGAACCCCGGCCACCGGCCAGGATCACGCCGGTGATGGCTTCTACGTGCAGGGGGATGTGGGTGTCGGTGGTCACAAGTTTGGTTTCAAATAAAGAAGGCAAAGAAGGCAAAGAAAGCGGGTTTTCTGTGGACTGCCCTGAAGGAAAGCAGTCCTTCCCAGGGAAAAGGCATGGCACGCCATGACAAACGCGGGGGCATTCCTAGCCGCCGATATAGCTCATCTCGACCCGCCGCGCACCGGTGCCAGCGTCTGCCGGCAGGCTGCTGCGCAGCTCTGAATAGCGGTCGCTGCGGCCCTGCCAGATGTGGCCTATGCTCGACGCAATATCGTCGTCAGACGCGCCGCCGCGAAGCAGGCTGCGCAGGTCGTGGCCCTGGCTGGCAAACAGGCAGAGATAGAGTTTCCCTTCGGTGGAAAGGCGGGCCCGGTTGCAGTCGCCACAAAAAGCCTGGGTGACGCTGCTGATGACGCCGATTTCACCGGCCCGGGTGTCGTGGCTGCCTGCTGCATTGGCATAGCCCCAGCGCTCGGCGGTTTCACCCGGCGCACTCGGCTCCAGCGGCAGCAGTGGCATCTCGGCCTGAATCAGGCGCACCACATCGGCCGAGGGCAAAACCTCGTTCATGCGCCAGCCGTTGGTGGCGCCTACGTCCATGTACTCAATAAAGCGCAAGGTCACGCCTGTACCGCGAAAATGGCGCGCCATCGGCAAGATCTGGTGGTCGTTGGTGCCGCGCTTGACCACCATGTTCACCTTGATGTGCAACAGCCCGGCGTCTTTGGCCGCCTCAATGCCCTTGAGGACCTCCGCCACCGGAAAATCCACGTCGTTCATGGCGCGGAACACTGCGTCGTCAAGCCCGTCCAGGCTCACGGTAACGCGTTGCAAGCCGGCGTTTTTAAGTGACTGCGCCTTTTTGGCGAGCAGTGAGGCATTGGTGGTCAGCGTGATGTCCAGCGGCTTGCCGTCGGGTGTTTGCAAACGGGCCAGCTGTTCAATCAGCACCTCGAGGTTTTTGCGCAGCAGCGGCTCACCGCCCGTCAGGCGGATTTTGTGAACGCCATGCGCCACAAACAGGCGCGCAATCCGGGTGATCTCTTCAAAACTCAGCAGGGCGCTGTGCGGCAGGTAAGGGTAGTCCTTGTCAAAAATTTCCTTGGGCATGCAGTAGCTGCAGCGGAAATTGCAGCGGTCGGTGACGCTGATGCGAAGGTCGCTGAGCGGGCGGCCCAGCTGATCGCCCAGCAGGCCAATCGCAGGAATGCGCTGTTCGGGAACGGTGGCTGCCCGCGACGCACTGCGCTGGTCCACCAATTGAATCACTCGTTCTGCCATGACTGCATTGTGATACTTTGAAACGGCGCTGTCAGCCCGGCCGCCGGATTTGCAGGCGGCGACAGGCCAGGGACAAGCAGGTCAGCATAAGGATTCCGGAAAAAACTAGACGCAACGTGCGCCGTCCACCTCAATGCAGACACCGCTGATGAATTCGGCCTCGTCGCTGGCCAGATACAGCGCCGCGTTGGCTACATCCAGGGCGGTTGAAAAGCGGCCCAGAGGGATGCTGGAGAGAAATTTGGCACGGCGGGCGTCGTCAATCAACCCGCCAGCAAATTGTACTGACAGGCCAGTGTCCGGATTGAAGACGGGGTTGATGCAGTTCACCCGGATGTTGTCTGGCCCCAGTTCGGCTGCCAGCGATTTTGAGGTGGTGATCACCGCGCCCTTGGAGCCGTTGTACCAGGTCAGCCCTGGCCGGGGGCGCACGCCCGCTGTCGAGGCAATGTTGATAAAACTGCCGCCGCCCTGGTCGCGGAACACCGGTGTGGCGTGAATGGTGGCCAGATAAATGCTTTTGACGTTGATGGCGTAGCATTTGTCGAAGTCGTCTTCGCTCACCTCCAGCGCGGGCTGGTTGCGGTGCGTCCAGCCGGCGTTGTTGACCATCACATCGAGCCTGCCGTAGCGTTGCACGGCGGTAGCCACCAGCGCTTTGACTTCATCGGACTTCGTGACGTCTGCGGCAAAAAACGAGGCGGTACCGCCTGCCTTGACGATGGCAGCCACCACTTTCTCGCCCAGGGCCACGTTGATGTCGTTGACGATCACGTGGGCACCTTCGGCTGCCAGGCGCCTGGCAATGCCCTCACCAATACCGCCACCCGCGCCTGTGACGATGATGGATTTGTCTTTGACCCGCATGGGTTGTCTCCAGATTTTCAGTAATACGTGAGCTTATTACATCACCGGTGCCAGTCCGGTGGGTGACGCGTCAGCCGTGCCGCACGGCCACCGTCTTCAGCGTGGTGAAGCCATACAGCGCCTCAAAACCTTTTTCGCGTCCATAGCCTGAGGACTTGACGCCGCCAAAGGGCAGTTCCACACCGCCACCGGCGCCGTAGTTGTTGATGAACACCTGGCCACTTTTCACGTGTTTGGCCATGCGGAACTGGCGCGCGCCGTCGCGCGTCCAGATACCGGCGACCAGCCCGAAGCGGGTGGCGTTGGCCAGTTCAACGGCGTGGTCTTCGTCCTGGAAGCTCATGGCGCACAGCACCGGGCCAAAGACTTCTTCTTGCGCCAGCCGGTGCATCACCGGCACATCGCGCAGCAGGGTGGGGGCCTGGTAAAACCCGGTGTCAGGGGCTTCGTCCACAATCTGGCCCTGCGCCACCATGGGGATGTTGGCGACCTGCGCGTCGCTCAGGAAATCCCAGACGCGCTGCTGCTGGCTCTGCCGGATCAGCGGGCCCAGGTCCAGGTCCAGGGCGGCCGGGCCCACCCGCAGGTTTTCAAAGGCCTGGCCCAGGCGTTCCAGCAGGGGCTCGTAAATGCTGTGTGCCACCAGCAAGCGTGAGCCTGCCGAACAGGTTTGCCCAGCGTTTTGCACGATGGCGTTGACGATGGCTGGAAGGGCTGTGTCCAGGTCGGCGTCCGCAAACACAATTTGAGGGCTTTTACCGCCCAACTCCAGCGTGACCGGGCAATGGCGCTCTGCCGCCACCTGCTGAATCAGTGTGCCGACCGACGGGCTGCCGGTGAAGCTGATGTGGTCAATGCCCGGGTGGCGGGCCAGGGCATCGCCCACCTCGTGGCCATAGCCCGTCACGATATTGATGGCGCCAGCCGGAAACCCCACCTCAGTGGCGAGCTGCGCCACACGGATCAGGCTCAGGCAGGCGTCTTCAGCGGGCTTGACGACACACACATTGCCCGCCGCCAGCGCACCACCCACGCTGCGGCCAAAAATCTGCATCGGGTAGTTCCAGGGAATCACATGGCCTGTCACACCGTGCGGTTCGCGCCAGGTCATCACGCTGTAACCGTCAAGGTAGGGCAGGGTGTCGCCGTGCAGCTTGTCGCAGGCGCCCGCATAAAACTCAAAATAGCGGGCCAGGGCCGTGGCGTCAGCCCGCGCCTGTTTGGTCGGTTTGCCGCAGTCGCGCTGCTCCAGCAGCGCCAGCTCTTCGGCGTGCTCGGATACCTTGGCCGACAGGCGCATCAAGAGACGGCCCCGTTCTGCGGCGGTCAGACGGCTCCAGACCAGTTCCAGGCAATCTGCCGCACTGCGTACGGCGGCATCAATGTCGTGTGCGTTGCTGCGCTGGATTTCGTCAAAAACCCGGCCGTCCGACGGATCGATGACGGGAATGGTTTTGCCTGACGAAGAGGGGACGGATGCGTTGGCGATGTAGTTGAGCTGCATGCCCTGATTTTGCGTCAAACCAGTCAGAAACAAGCTGCAGGATTTTCTTTCGGAAAAACAGGTGATAGCCCACGTACTTGCTAATTAGTATGCTATTGATTTAATAGTGAATCAGGTCTTCGCTGGTCGCGTCAGGCGCAAAAGCAGTGCCGCAGCTGACATGGCCAGCACCAGCAGGACGGCCAGCAGACCGGCCACGTCGGCCAGCGGCGCGCCCATCTGGTTCAGCCTGAGCGACGCCTGGATGCCGGCCGTGCTCGGAAACAGCCAGCGCAGCATTTGCAGGGCTTCTGGCATAGCCTCTGCCGGCCAGGAGAAGCCGGAGACAAAAGCCATGGGCAGTGCCGTGAACAGCAGCACCTGCAACGCGCGCTCCCGGTTGCCGCACCAGACCCCCAGCAAAGAGCCCAGCGTGCAGATGGCCGGCACATACAGCGCCAGCAGCAACAGAGCGCCGCTGGTATTGGCGCCGCGCGGGAAATCCTGCGCCAGGAAGATCCAGCCAAAGTACAGCAGCCCGCTGGCATAGCCGATGGTGGAAAAGCCGAGGACACGGCCCAGCCAGGTTGCGGCGTTGGCACGGTGTTGCCCGGTTTCGGCCCACAGGCCTGTCAGCATGCCAACACCCATCAGCAAGGTCTGCTGGATGATGATCAGCGCAACGGCCGGCACCACGTAGCTGCCATACCCTTCGGTCGGATTGAAGAGCGCCACCATCTGGACATTGACCGGGTTGCGACTGGCCTGGGCTTGCAGTGCGCTCTGGCCACCGGCCTGCAGTTTTTTGACCTCGACACCGGCAGACACCGTGCCTGCTGCCTCGGAAAAGCCATAGAGCACGGCTTTGTTGAGAAGCGCATAGCTGCCGTTGGCCTCGATGGTGACCACGACCCGGCTGCCCCGCAACACGTCGCGCCTGAGGTCGCGCGGCAACAGGGCGTAGCCCTCAATGTCGCCTCGCCACAGCGCATCCCTGGCCTCGCCCTCGTCGCCTGTCACCATGCGAACGTCCAGGCGCGGGCTGGCCTGGGCGAAGCGTGTCACCTGCCGCGACAGGCTGCTGTGGTCGTGGTCAACCACCGCGACGGGCACGCGTGTCACGGCCTGATTCGCGTACGGCCAGGGGTAAAAAAATCCGTACAGCAGGGGCGCCAGCACCATGATCAGCAGCACCCCCTTGTCACCGGCAACGGCCTCCAGCGTCTGTCGCCATGCCCGCAACAAATCACCGGTGGCGCCCCTCATCGGGCGCCCCAGGTGGCCGGCTGTCCAGCGCTGCGCTGCAGCAGCGGCAGGCAGACCAGCAGCAAGGCCAGGGCAGCCAACACCGTGCCCAAAAGGGTCGGCAATGAATAGCGCAGGGGTGCCGCCATTTGCAACTGTTCCATTTGCAGGCGGATGTAGTGTGTATACGGCAGCAGTTCGGCCCAGCCGCGCGCCAGCACCGGCATGGACTGCAGCGGGAAGCCGACACCGCTAAAGGCAAAGGCCGGTGCGGTGATGAAACCGGTCACCGACAAGGCGGTGCGCAATGAGCGTGTCCCTGCCGCAGCAATAGCGCCCATGGCCAGCGACAGCGCCAGAAAAGCCAGCAAGCCCAGTGCGACCCATGCCAGCGACCCCTGTGGATACCAGCCACGGCCCCAGGTGATCCAGAGCAATGCCAGGGTGGCGACGCTGCCCAGGCCCAGCAGCGGCCAGGCCAGCTTGCCTGCCAGCGCACCGCCAGTGGCAAGCCATCCCGCCTCGGGGTGGATCCAGTCGCGCAGGGTACCATCGCGCAGTTCGCGGCCCACCGCCCAGGCGCCGGCTGTCATGGCCAGAATATGCAAAACAGCCGGAATCAGGGCGGCCGCCAGAAACTGCTCGTAATTCAGCGAGGTGTTGAACAGCGTGAACAGGTCGGCCTTGATGGGCTCCATCGAGACCCGGGTCGCCAGCGCCGGCTCGCCGCGCTTGTTGCGGGCCGCCAGCTCAACACCCGCCGACAGGGTTGCGATGGCGGTGCGAACATCGCGCTGGATCAGGCCCGAATGCGTGCCCAGCTGGGCGTTGTGCAGCAGGGTGACCTGCCCGGCCTCGCCACGTTTGACATGGCGTGAAAAGTCGCGCGGAATGCTGACCACTGCGTAAACCTCGGTGCGGCGCAGGGCCCGCGTGGCTTCGGCAGTGTCGCTGTAAGTGCGTGCCACCCGCAGGCCAGGCGTTGCATCCAGAAAGCGCACCACCTGGCGTGACAAGGCCGAATGGTCTTCGTCCAGAACCCCAATAGGCAACAGCGTGGGCAGGCCCGCCGAAAATATCCACCAGAGCAGGGCCACGGCAAGCAGCGGCACCCAGGAGATCATGGCCAGGTCCCACGGGTTGTGGCGTAGCCAGGCCGCTTCGCGGCGCGCGCTGTTCACAAGAGCCTGCGCAAAACCCATGGTTAGTGCCCGATATGTCCGTTGTTACTGGACCAGCACACTCATGCCGGGGCGCGCACCATCAATCGGTGCCAGCGGCCTGGCCCTGACCTCAAACGTGCGCGCATCAAACCCCTGGCCGGCGCGTGTGGCCCTCCAGGTGGCGAAGTCAGGCAGGGCCGCGCTGTAAAACACGGCGAAGCGCACGGTCTTGTGGCCCAGCGCGGGCAACTGCGCGTCAAACTCGGTGCCTTTGGCAAAGCGCTGCAAGTGCTCTTCTCGCACATTGAGAACCACCCATTGGTCTTTCAGGTCCACCACCGTCACCACGGCAACCCCTTGCGGCGACAGCTCGCCGACTTTGGCCAGCACCTTGGCGACTTCACCGGCCACCGGGCTTCTCAGTTCGGTTTCGGCCCTGGCGGCCTCTACCTCGGCAACCACGCCAGCCACCTGGCGCGCCTGCGCGCTGGCCGCTGCCTTGTCCTCGGCGCGGGCACCCACGCGCGCCATGTCGTACTGCGCCTTGGCGGAGGCCGCCTGGTCGCGCGATGTCTTGAAATTGGCCTCGGCCTCGTCGCGTTTTTGATCGGCGACCAAGCCATCGCGGGCCAGGCCGTCAACGCGCCGGAACGAGGTCTGGGCCAGGTCGGCCGCAGCCTGGGCGCGCTGCCATTGCAAACGGGCCATCTCCAGTTCTTGCGGGCGGGTGCCGTTTTGGGCCTTGTCGGCCACCGCTTGCGCGGCCTGCTGCGCGGCAGTCGCCTGCACCAGTCTGGCCGCGACTTCGGGGCTGTCAGTGCGCATCAGCAGCGCGCCCTGGGCCACCTGATCGCCTTCCTTGACCAGCACCTGCGCAATCCGTGCGGTGACCTTGGGCGCAATATCGGTTTCCCGCGCTTCCATCTGCCCCTGGAAAACCTGCGGCGGCGGCTGCGATGCGCGCCACAGGCCCAGCGCCAGCAGGCTCACCACGGCGATGGCTGCCGCACTTTTCAAGACAATTTTTCGGTCCATGGTCAGTCCAGTCTCACATCAGCACGAAGAATATAGCTGCCGAAATCTTCAGACAGGCCGCAGCTTTCCAGCAGGTTGGCCAGCGCCATCACATACTCGTAAGCAACCTGTGCGCGCTCTGTGTTGACCTTGGCATGGTTGACTTCGGCATCCATCAGCTCCAGGGCGGTGCCCGTGCCTTCGCGCAGCGCCGACGTACGCAGGCGAAGCACCTCGCGAGCAACCTCTACGCCGGGCTCTGTGGCGATGAACTGACGGCGCATCTGCTCAACGCTGCGCCAGTTTTTCTCGACCAGCAGGCTGATGTCACTGCTGGCCTGGATTCCGGTGCGCTCGGCCTGCTCAATCTGTTTGCCGGACGCTGCGGCCAGCGCGTTGCGGTCTACAGCGTCGAACAGCGTCCAACGCACAGCAATGCCGCCAACGCTGTCGGCATTGCCGGTTTTCAGCTCGCGCTGGCCAAAGGCAAACACCTGCGGCTTGCGCAACGCTTCCTGGCCCTTGTGCAATTGTTCGGCCTGGTTTTTTTTGGCATTGACCTTCGCAAGACCAGGGTGGCGCAGCGCGGCCTGGTTGAGAAAATGTGGCAACGATTCCACGGGCTGCGTCAGGACAAAAAGAGGGGTTTCGGGCTTGACAGGGCTGTCTGCCCTGACAGTGCGTGCCAGCGCAATCGCAGCCATTTCGGCATCATCGTCGGCCTTCAGGGCGCTGCGCTTGGCCTCTTCGTAGCTGGCCTGGGCCTGCAGTCGCTCGAGGCGGGAGACCGTGCCGGCCGTCAGCATCCTGGCCGTTGCGGCATCGTGCTGGCGGATGTCTTCCAGGGCGGCGCGGCGTAGCGCGGCCGCCTTTAGCGCCAGTTGCGCACCAAAATACCGCTGTACCAGTTGTGTGGTCACTTCATCACGCGTTTTGTCGGCATCGGCGCGTGCTTCGCTTTCTTGCGCGGCGACAAAACCGCGGACCGCATCGCCGGCGCCACCGGCATAAATAGGCCAGACCGCTGAAATCGACTGGGTGGTGCCCGTGTCATACCGGTTGAAGGTGTAGGCGGCCGGAAACTGGGGGACCGGCAGCGGGATGGGCAGGTTTTGCAGGGGAATCGGCAGGTGCTGGTTGATTTGCGACAACTGCTGGTTGATGGGGTCCAGGTTGACGTTCAGGTTGGCGTTGTAGGCGTAGGCCGCTGCATTCACGCTGACCAGCGGACCGCCCAGGCCCTTGAGGCCCTGCTCCTGCAGGACTTTGCTGTCAACTGCAGCCCGCGCGGCCGCCAGCCGGTCAGAACCACTCTTGACGCGGTCCAGGGCGGCTTCAAAAGTCAGGCTCTGCGCTTGTGCCTGGGCCTGCGCGCAATGATGGCTTGCAAGACCAAGCAACAAGGCAAGACAAGGTAAATAGGACATCATGGTGTAACACCCGCTGACCCTGACACGGTGTGCGGTTCCAACGCTTCCCACAAGCAGTTCATGCCCCACTGCGGGTCCGGGATGGTTTTCCCATGCAGTCGGCGGGCATCAGGTTTTAAGCACTTCCACCAGGTAGCGGCGCTTGCCAGAGGCATCGATTTCCATTTCGCGTCCATGGATGTCGGACTCGAACCCCGGGAACAGCGCGTCCTGCTCTTGCGCAATTTTCAGGTAGGTGAAGATGGCTTCTGCCTTCTCGTTGTACAACTCGCCGGGCATGATGAGTGGTATGCCGGGCGGGTAAGGAACCAGCATGGTGGCGGCGATACGCCCCTTGAGCTCGTGCGGCTCGACTTTTTCGACCTCGCCGCGAACGAGTTTGGTGTAAGCGTCTGCCGGAATCATCGCCAGGTCTGGCTGCTCCACATACATCTCTTGCATCACCCTGGGAACATGCTGCGCCCGGTTGAACTGGTGCAGGTCATCGCACAGGTCACGCAAGCCTTTTGCCGCATACACCTGGGGATACGACGCCGCCAGCTCCGGCAGCACATCCCGCAACGGTGCGTTGGCGTCGTAGAGTTGCTTGAACGTCATCAGCTCCGCCACCAGGGAAGCCCATTTTCCCTTGGTGATGCCCATTGAAAAGAGGACAAGGAAAGAATACAGGTTGGTCTTTTCAACCACCACGCCGCGCGTCCAGAGGAATTTGCTGACGATGGGTGCCGGAATACCCTGATCGCCCATGCTGCCATCCATGCCCAGACCCGGCATGGTCAGGGTGACCTTGATCGGATCAATCATGACAAAGTCGTCTGCCAGCGCACCGAACCCGTGCCAGTCAGCGTTCGGGCGAAGGCACCAGTCGGCCTGCTGGGCCGGTGCCGGGGTCGCTGTTTTTCCTTTTTGCAATTTCTTGATGACCGGGTCGGGCTGCCAGACCTTGAACCACCAGTCTTTTTTGGGTAAATCACTGTCGATCTGCAGCATGGCCCGGCGGAAAGCCAAAGACTCGTCGTGCATTTCCTGCACCAGCGATTCCCCGGCGGCGCCTTCCATCATCTTGGACGCCATGTCACAGGCGGCAATGACCGGATACAGCGGGCTGGTGGTGGTGTGCATCATGAACGCTTCGTTGAAGCGCCCGGTGTCCAGCTTGCGGGTGCGGCTGTTACGCACATGAATCATGGACGACTGCGAAAAGGCCGCCAGCAGTTTGTGGGTGGAATGCGTCGTGAACACAATGGCTTCCTGGCCACGGGGCTTGCCTTTGGCCATGCCGTAGTAGTGTTCGTAAAACGGATGAAAGGCGGCGTAGGCGTACCAGGCTTCGTCAAAGTGCAGGTAATCGAGCGAGCCTCCCACTGTGGCGGCGATTTTCTCGGCGTTGTAGCAAAGGCCGTCGTAGGTGGAGTTGGTCACCACGGCAATGCGCAGCGTGCCGCCCTCGGCCATGGCTTTGCTCGCCAGCGGGCTCGCGGCAATACGGGCTTTCATGGCGGCCGGGTCAAACTGGTCATGGCTGATGGGGCCAATGATGCCGTGTGCGTTGCGGCTGGGCACAAAGTAAAGCGGAATGGCGCCGGTCATGATGAGCGAGTGGAGCAGGGACTTGTGGCAGTTCCTGTCGACAAACACCACATCGCCGCGTGCCACGGTTCCGTGCCAGATGATCTTGTTGGCGGTAGAGGTTCCGTTGGTGACAAAGAAGGTGTGGTCAGCGCCAAAATTGGCAGCGGCCTGTTCCTCTGCTTCCTTGATGGGGCCAGAGTGATCGAGCAGAGAGCCCAGTTCCGGGACTGAAATCGACAGGTCACTGCGCAGGGTGTTCTCGCCAAAAAACTGGTGAAACGCACGGCCTACCGCCGATTTGGTGAACGCCACGCCACCTGCATGGCCCGGCGTGTACCACGAGTAACTCGATTCGGCCGTGTGCTTGACCAGGGCCTTGAAGAACGGCGGCAGCAGGTTCTCCATGTAGTCGTCGGCAGCGCGTATCACCTGCCGGGCGATAAAACTTTTGGTGTCCTCAAAAAGGTAAAAATACCCCCGCACATGCTGGACCAGCTGGGTAGGCACCTTTTCCACGGCGCCGCGTTCGCCATACAGAAACACCGGAAGATTCGGGTGGCGTGCCAGGTTGTCTGTCAGCAGCGTTTCTACCTGCGCGAGCTGGGCCGCCTGGTCGATGCTTGAATCAATGGAAATCAGGACCGCCGAGGCCGCCAGATAGGTGCGTGCCGCAATATGGGCGTCGTCCATCGTCATGCCGTTCAACACGCGCTGGTTTTGCGTCCGCAGTTCGTCAGCCAGCTCCCTGATCATGGTGCCATGCAGGCGGGGGGAGTCATAACAGCTGTCAACGATGACGATGGGGTAATCAAGCGATTTGAAAAACACGGTATTGCTCCAGTAAATAGCAGATCGGATACAAGAAATTGAATGTCTGACGGTTGCGCGGTGTTGCCTGACGTGACGTAGGTAACTTGATTTTCAGACCGCTGTTTGGTCAGCAGCCGTGTCGGTGTGCTGGCCCCGGTTTTTTTGACGCTCGAGGTCCATCAGTCGCGTGTTGACAAAGCCAAACAGCGTGAAGCCGAAGATGGTTGCCACGCCGCCCAGCATCAGCGCCTGCGTGCCGGCGCTGTAAAGCGCCAGGTAGGCGTAAGCGGCTGCCACGAGGGCAATCGCATTGGTCACCAGCGCTTTTTTCGGGTCAATGCCTGAAACTTTCTGCAAGGTGATCAGTGCTGCCATTGACAGGATGTAAGGGATGATGTTGGTCACGACCGCGAGGTTGACCAGCGTATCAAACTGTTGGGCCAGGTCCGGGCTGATGGTCAGCAGCGCCAGCGCAGTCTGGGCCGCCAGCAGAATCAGCATGCCGGCTATCGGTGTGCCCGCCTTGTTGGTGCGCCCAAAAATACGGACGAAATAGCCCACATCTGCCGAGCTCTTAAATACCTGTGCAATCGTGAATTGCCAGCCGAGAAGCGAGCCGATACAGGCCAGAACCATCAGGCCCATCACCACTTTGCCCACCATCGGGTTGAACATTTGGGCAAAGACAAGGCCGAACGGCGCGGTGGAAGCCGCCAGTTCCGGGTTGGACACAATGCCCGCCATGACATTGGTCGAAACAATGTAGACAATGGCCGCGCCAATCGTGCCGCCGAGCACCGCAATGGGCACGTTCTTTTCGGGGTTCTCCACGGCATCGGCATTGGCACAGGCGGATTCAAGGCCTAAAAAGGCCCACAGAGTGATGGCAATGGACGAGCCTGCCGCCTGTAGCAGCGTTGCGTTATGCGGGTTCCATCCGGCGGCATAGGTATCGGCGCTGAACCAGAACCAGCCCAGCGTGGACACCGCCAGTACCGGGCCAATCACGCCCCAGACGGTGATGGCACCGATTTTTCCGGTAATCTGCGCGCCACCGAAGTTGGCGAAGGTGGTGATCCAGAGCAGCGCAATCGTCATCAAGCCCACCCCCAGCGGAGTGAGCGACAGCCCGAATAATTCAGTCAGGTAACCTACCGCCGTGATGCTGATGGCGACGTTGGCAATCAGCAGCGAACTGCCGTAGGTGTAGTTGGAAAGGTAGTTGCCTGACTTGCCAAAGGCGTATTCGGCATAGCCACCCATGCCGCCCGGTTTTCGGCTCAGCGTGCCGCACTTGGCAAAGCAGTAAGCCAGCGCCAGCGAACCCGTGGCGGTGACCAGCCAGGACAGGATGGAAATGGAGCCGATTTCAGCCAGTTTGGTCGGCAGCAAGACGATGCCGGAGCCCAGCATGTTGACCGCGGTCAGCATCGTCAACTGCGACACACTCATCTTTTTGGCAGTACCCATTTGGCCTCCCTGGCGTTTGTTAAGTAGCTGTATTTAATACCAAATTGGTTACATTTTTGAAGAGACCCGCATAAAAGTTCCAGTATTTTTCCCCCAATGCCTATCGCTTGGTTTCAAGGTATATTTCACCGCAGAAATTTCAGATCGGGTCGCTTTGTTGGCAAGTCAGCAAGGCGACGTGAGCGCATTTGGAAAAATTGAAAAGGTCAACGCTGGTTTTGTCGCTGACTTGCAGTGATGGCCAAAAAAAAGCCCGCACAAGCGGGCTTTGGGGCGTGAAGCGGCGGGTGCCTACATCAGCGTCACTTCAACCCGGCGGGCTTCAGCGCCTGAACCGGCCTTGATGTCCTCCGGTTTTTTCAGCTCAATCATGTTGTCTGCCACGCCCTGCGCCTTCAGCAGGTCGCGCACCGCAAAGGCGCGCTGTTTGGCAATTTCAGCGTTTCGGGCGGGGTCGCCGGTGGCGTCCACATAGCCGCTGACAGCGGCCTTTTTACCCGCTTTCACGCCAGCCACCACGTCGGCCAAAGCCTTCGCTCCATCGGCAGCCACGTCGGATTTTCCGGTCACAAAAAAGAACATGACGATGCCTCGCTCAACCTTGACGGAGGCGGCATCGGCAGCGGTTTGTGCGGCTGCCAGCATGGCGGCATCGCTTTTGGCGGCCACGGCGCCAGCCTCTGCAGGGGTGACAGAGCCTGTGGCCACGGCCGTGGCTGGCCCTGCGGCAGGCGCCGTCATGGCTGCGGGCGCCTCAACCCGGGGCGGCACCGTATCACCGCCATGCACCTTCACCACCAGCGGCACAATCAGCAGCGCCACGATGTTGATGATCTTGATCAGCGGGTTGATGGCCGGGCCGGCGGTGTCCTTGTAGGGGTCACCAACGGTGTCGCCGGTGACAGCGGCCTTGTGGGCGTCGGAGCCCTTGCCGCCATGGTTACCGTCTTCAATGTATTTTTTGGCGTTGTCCCAGGCACCACCGCCCGTGCACATGGAAATCGCCAGAAAGATACCGGTGATGATGGTACCCATCAGCAAACCGCCGAGCGCCTTGGGGCCCAGCAGCAGGCCCACCAGAATCGGTACCACCACCGGCAGCAGTGAAGGAATGATCATTTCCTTGATGGCGGCGGTAGTCAGCATGTCAACCGCGCGGCCGTACTCGGGCTTGGCCGTGCCTTCCATGATGCCCTTGATCTCCTTGAACTGGCGGCGCACTTCAACCACCACCGCACCGGCAGCGCGGCCCACGGCCTCCATGGCCATGGCGCCAAACAGATAGGGAATCAGGCCGCCGATGAAGAGGCCGACGATGACCATCGGGTCGCTCAGGTCAAAGCTGATGGCCCGGCCATAGCCTTCGAGCTTGTGGGTGTAGTCAGCAAAAAGCACCAGCGAGGCCAGACCTGCAGAGCCGATCGCGTAGCCTTTGGTCACGGCCTTGGTGGTGTTGCCCACGGCGTCCAGCGGGTCGGTGATGTCGCGCACGCTGCTGGGCATGTCGGCCATTTCGGCAATACCGCCTGCGTTGTCAGTGATCGGGCCGTAGGCGTCAAGTGCCACCACAATACCCGCCATGCTGAGCATGGAGGTTGCTGCAATCGCAATACCGTAGAGCCCCGCCAGCTTGAACGACACCAAAATGGCGATGCAGACAAACACCACAGGCCAGGCGGTGGAGCGCATGGACACCCCCAGGCCGGCAATGATATTGGTGCCGTGGCCGGTGGTCGAGGCTTGCGCAATGTGTTTGACTGGCGCGTATTGCGTGCCGGTGTAGTACTCGGTCACCCACACCAGCGCGGCAGTCAGCACCAGGCCGACAGCGCAGGCACCAAACAGCTTCATCTGGCTGCCACTGGCTGCAATGGCGTTGTCGGGCATCAGCCACATCGTGACAAAGTAAAAAGCCACCAGCGACAAAATGCCTGCAATCGCCAGGCCTTTGTACAGCGCAGGCATGACGTTGCGCATGCCTGGCGTGGCCTTCACAAAGAAGCAGCCAATGATGGACGCCACGATGGACACTGCGCCCAGCGCCAGCGGGTAGAGCACGGCGTTGACGGGTGCTGAGACCACCAGCAGGGCGCCCAGCACCATGGTGGCGATCAGCGTGACGGCGTAGGTTTCAAACAGGTCGGCAGCCATACCGGCGCAGTCGCCCACGTTGTCGCCCACGTTGTCGGCAATCACGGCCGGGTTGCGCGGGTCGTCTTCCGGAATACCGGCCTCGACCTTGCCCACCAGGTCGGCGCCGACGTCAGCGCCCTTGGTGAAAATGCCGCCGCCGAGACGGGCAAAAATGGAAATCAGCGAGGAACCGAAGGCAAAACCGATCAGTGGATTGAGCAGCTCGGCCAGCTTGCGGTCTGGTGTGTAGTTGCCGTTGCCAACCAAAAACCAGTAAAAGACGGTCACGCCCAGCAGGCCCAGGCCGACGACCAGCATGCCGGTAATGGCACCGCCGCGAAAGGCGACATCGAGTGCGGGGCCAATGCCGCGGGTGGCTGCCTGCGCGGTGCGTACATTGGCGCGCACCGAGACATTCATGCCAATAAAACCGCAGGCGCCCGACAGCACCGCGCCCACCACGAAACCTATGGCGGTTTTGCCGTCCAGAAAGAAGCCGATCAATACCGCCAGAATCACGCCGACGATGGCGATGGTTTTGTACTGGCGGGCGAGGTAAGCGGCGGCACCCGTCTGAATGGCCGCCGCGATTTCCTGCATGCGGGGGTTGCCTGCGTCCTGGGAAAGAATCCAGCTGCGGGTCCAGATGCCGTAAATCACGGCGATCAGTCCGCACGCCAGCGCAAGAATAAGCGCCAAGTTGCCTGTCATAGCTGACATGTAAAAGCTCCTACGTTGTTTTTCGCTTGGAGGGGGTTTCACCGCAGTGTGAAACACAACGCTGGCGGAACCCCCGCTGCGTTGCTTCCTCGTTGCTCACGCAGAGACGATTGGCCAACTCCCGAAATTTAACGCCAAAACATGACGGGTTAGCGACCCGTAAGCTCTGAATCAGTAAAATGAGGGTAAATCCTGAGGCGCTGGCCAGCGTCACGCCCGGGTGTTCCAGTGCTTTGGCGCTTCATCCCCTTTCTTTTCATCACTACAACCACAACCATGTCCCTCGATAAAGTTTCCCCCGGTAAAAACGTGCCCGAGTCCTTTAACGTGATCATCGAAATTCCGATGAACGCTGACCCGGTGAAGTACGAGGTGGACAAGGAGTCGGGTGCGATTTTTGTTGACCGCTTCATGAGCACGTCAATGCACTACCCGACCAACTACGGCTACGTACCCAAAACCATCAGCGGCGACGGCGACCCGGTGGACGTGCTGGTAATTACCCCGGTTCCGCTGATTCCCGGTGTGGTGGTGACCTGCCGTGTCATCGGTATTTTGAAAATGACCGACGAAGCCGGCGAAGACGGTAAAGTGCTGGCGGTTCCCATCGACAAAAAATGCTCGTTGTACACGCACTGGCAAAAACCTGAAGACATGAACCCGCTGCGCCTGAAAACCATTGCGCACTTTTTCGAGCACTACAAAGATCTCGAAGAAGGCAAATGGGTCAAGGTGATGGGCTGGGAAGGCCCGGAAGCGGCCAAAAAGGAAATCATGGACGGCATTGCCAACTACATCAAGGCAAATACGCCTGCATAGTTATGGACTTTGGCCTGCAAGACGGGCTATTGTCCCGTTCTCAGTTTCTCCAGTGCATGTTCTCGTGCCTGCTTGGGTGACATTTCAAACCAGCGTTGGCATGCCCGGTAAAACGTGCTTTCTTCCGCGAAACCCAGTAACTGCGCAATACCCATCAATGGCAAAGCGGGGTCGCTGAGGTAGCTTTCGGTGAGTTGCTGCCTGAGTGCATCAAGCTCCTTTTGAAACGATGTTCCTGCTTCAAGCAATCGACGCTGCAAGGTGCGGTCACTCATACATAGATCGCGGGCAACATCGCTTCGCATCACCTGACTACTACCAATACGGCGCACCAATATTGCCGCCATGCGTGCAGCGATACCGGTCGACTGCATGCTTCTTACGTGCTCTTGAACGGCGCGGTCATGTAGTCGGCTGAGTACTGCGTTGGCAGTAGGCAAGGGCAGTTGCAGATCAGCTTTGCACAATAGCAACGCATGCAAAGGTGCATTGAAACGCGGTGTACAAGAAAAAGCTTTCTGGTGCTGCATCAGATCAGTCGGCGCGGGATACGAAAGCTCCACCCCAAGTGGCACGATGTGGCGGCTGGTCACCCAGCGACAAAAGGCCAAAAAAGTAACGATGGTGTAGTCCAGCCGTGATGATCGCCCTGGAATGGGCTGTTCCATCGGCGTCACCTCGATGCGGCAGCCCTCGGCCATATTGATGACACGCAAATCGACGGCGTCAGATACAACCGCGCAGTACTGCACCAAGCGGACAACGGCTTCGGCAAGGTTCTGGCAAGACATCATGGCGTAGGCCAACATATCAAAGCTGGTGGGGTTGTCTGCTGTTGCGCGGCTCAGCGCGACAAAGGGCTGCCCACTACGCTCGGCTGCCAGCATCCAGAGCCGATCAACCTGCTCGACTGGCAGCCTGCCGTCGGCGCGCTCCAGCACATGAATATCCAGCCCGGCTTCACGAAAGAGTGCAGGCACATCCAGCCCATGCGCACGTAGCTGATCGGCCACACCGCGCATCCAGGCCGATGCGATCGTCCGTTGCACATGGTTGAAACCACGCGGTTCATTTTTTGCCTTGTCCGATGAGATAGCCATCAGCGCACTGTAATTCAAGACCTGTCTCCGGGCGAATGCCTGCCCGTGCCGATTGGCATCGCAACGCCATTAACTTGGCCGCGCATGCCATGGTGATTTCAGGCTGAAATCCCTAACATTCAACGCGCCAAATCAACTAAAGGACACCAGCGATGAACACCCTATTGAACGTCAGTATCCGTGCCATTGTCAAAATTTACCTGGCAACTGCAGTCTTCAGCCTGGCCAGCGTGGCTCATGCATCAAATGACTGCGCGGACGTCAAGCCCAGCATCAGAACAACCGCCTTCACCACTAAAACCCTCGCGGCAACTGACGGGGTGTGTTTGCGCTTTTTTGCATGGCAACCCATGCAAAGCCCCGTGCGCGGCGTGGTGGTGATCACCCACGGTATCCGGGACTATGCGCTTCGCTACCAACGCTTTGCAGATCAACTGACGAAACAAGGATTTGCCGTGTTTGCACAAGACTTGCGCGGCCACGCCCACTCAGGTGGAGACCGCCAGCGTTTTGATTCCATGGCACGCATGGTGGAAGACATCGACATGATCGTCAATGAAGCCAAGCTGCGCCACCCCAACTTGCCGGTCTATCTATACGGTCACAGTCTTGGTGGTTTGATCACCACGGCATATGCTTTGGATCATGCGGATAAATTGAGCGGTGTAATTCTGAGTGGTGCGGCATTGAAGCGGCCCCATAGCGTATCGGGCTTCAGTGCCGCCATTGCGCGCGTTGTGGCGTCCGTGGCACCGGGTTTGAAAGTGGTTCAAGTCGATGACAGTGAGTTTTCCAAGGACAAAAGCGTTATGGCCGCCCTGGCGACCGACTCGCTCATCAGCCGCGACAAACTGCCAGCAGCAACGGCCGCGGCATCACTGGGTGCAATTGCCGATGTGCAGCAGCGCATGGAACAGTTGAAGCTGCCGCTTTTAGTGATGTACGGTACAGGGGACAGCGTTAATCCCATCGAAGGCAGTCAAGCGCTCGTTCAGGCAGCGGCAAGTAGCGACAAGACCTTGAAGTCGTATACGGGTGTCTACCACGACATGCTCAACGAACCCGAACGCGATCAGATCTCGGCTGATGTCATTGCGTGGTTACTCGTACGTACGAAATAGTCTCAAATGTTGCTGGAGATATTGCTCAGGACGTATTGGCCAAAGTGACTGAAACCTGATGTCTTCAGCGCTCATCAAATCTTGAAAAAACGCCTGCCCTGGTAAAAACCATGCTGTTTGTCCACGGTGCATGGGCCACACCCGATTGCCGGAGCAACTTTCACGCGTATTTTGAAGCGCGTGGCTACCGCTGCGTGGCACCTGCCCGGCCCTTCATGGCGCGACCCGTTGCAGATCTGCGCGATAGCCCCGACCCGGCTCTCGCAGGGCTCACGATCAAGGCGCTGGTTGGTCATTTCTAGCAGCACATCAGGGTATTGCCCGTCGCCCCGATCTTGCTCGGTCATTCCTTTGGCGGCTTGATTTTCAAGATGCTGCTTGATCGCGGACTTGGATAGACGCGTTCAGTCGCAAAATCGCTTGCGCTGCTGCCTCTGAAAAGAAGCCCGAAGACATGAACCCGCTGCGCACTTTTTCGAGCGCTACAAAGACCTCGAAGAAGGCAAATGGGTCAAGGTCATGGGCTGGGAAGGCCCGGAGGCGGCCAAAAAGGAAATCAGGGACGGCATTGCCAACGACGAAAAAGCCGCCCAAGCCTGAATCGCTTTTGTCGATTCCCCGAGTGGCTGTGCCTGTGGTCTGTGGCTGGTAGCTTAAGCGTTTTGAGGCTCCAGCCCAATAAAAACGGGCGCAAGCAGCTATAAAAAGCATAGCATTTGGCCAGCCGGTGTGCTCCGGAGAGTGGCAAAAAAAACGCCTCGAGTTAACACTGGAGGCGCTTTTTTATGGCTGCGACGGGCTCAGTTTTGCCGCCCGGGGTTGGGGTAAAGCAGCCCGTGCAGCCGGGCTTTGGCCCCCTCGTCTGGGCCGACAAAGGGTTTCCACTCGCCTTCAGCCTGCGCCAGCCGGTCAGCCACCGCCCACCACGCGCTGGGGTTGACCCCCAGGCCCACATGGCTGGCCAGTACTTCAATGTTTTCGGTGTGCGGGTTGGCGGTGTCTGGCGCCTGAATGCTGGCCTGCCAGGCCACCACGCCATCGGTGCGGGAGTAAATGCTGGTGGTGGGCACGGTGGGCGCGGCGGGCAGGTCGTAGCTTTCAGATTCGCGCTCAATCTTGCGGCCGCTGGTCAGCTCGTAAATTCGCCAGGCGTTGGTCGATTTGTGCGAGCCGGCAAATGGTGTGCCCAGGGTGATCACGCTGCGCACCATGTGCGGCAGCTCTTTGGCCAGTTCGCGGGCATAGACGCCGCCCAGGCTCCAGCCGATCAGGCTGACCTTGCGGCCGGTCGATTCATAGGCGCGGGTCAGGTTGCGCCTGGCTTCGTCCAGCACACCGGCGCGCGGACCAAAATTGAAACCCTGTTCCCAGCCCCAGGGCTTGTAGTTGAGCGACTGCAGATAGTGGCGCAGCGGAATGGTCGAGGCGTCGCTGGCCGAGAGGCCGGGAAACACCATCACTGCATGGCCGTCGCCCCGGGGGGCGCGCGCCAGCAGGGGCCACGACGGCAGCAATGCGCCAAATTCCCAAAAGGCACGCAGCTCAAGCGCGATCAGCCAGGCGCTGGGCGGGGCATCATGCCGGAGTGACTTTTCGGGCGGAGGGGACTGGCTTGCCATGGCTTGAAGCATTGGAGGTTCGAGAGTGGGTTTTAACCAAACCAGTATCAGGGCGCAGGCGGCTTTTTACAGAGAGGGACTTCTCTAACCCGGCCCCGTTTAGCCCGGTTTTCGTCACCCTTGCGACAGCGGCTTTCCGGGTTTTTACCGGGGGAACGGCTGTTTTTGCGGCGGGCTCGCCCAGCAGGGTCTGTGCCTCTGCAAACGCGGCCTCAATGGCTTTGGCCAGGTCTTTGGCATGCGGCAGCGCCTTTTTGTCGGCAATGATGCCGAAGTCAACCTGACCGGCGTATGTTTGCACCGTGATGTTGAGGGCCACCCCGTGCACGATGATGGACAGCGGGTGAAAGCTTAAAAATCGGGCGCCCGCCAGATACAGGGGCAGCGGCGAACCGGGCACATTGGAAATGGCCAGGTTGGCCACTAGCGGCAGGCGGCTGGCCAGGCCACTTTTGCCATAGGCATTCAGCGCCAGTTTGCCAGCACCGCCCACCAGCCACGGCGCCAGCAGCGAAGGGTAGTCGGTGGGCAGCAGGCCTTTGAGGCTGCTGATCGAGGTTTTGACCTTGGCGGTTGACGCCATGATGGCGTTCATGCGCTTGAGCGGGTGCGCGAGGTGCGTTCCCAGCTCAACCAGGCTCATACTGACCTGGTTGCCCAGGTTGGTGGCGTCTGTGGCGCCGCCTTCGCGCAGCGACACCGGCATGGCCGCCACCAGTGACTTTTTGGGCAGGCTGTGATGCTGCGTCAGGTAGCTGCGCAGCGCGGTGGCGCAGAGCCACAGCACGATGTCATTGAACGAACCGCCCACGGCTTTGCCCATGGCCTTGCATTCGGCCAGCGGCACCGTGGCGGTCACAAACACGCGGCCCGCCGTGATGCCGGTATTGAAAGGGGTCTGCGGCGCGAGCTTGATCGGCATTTTGGCGCGCACGCCGGTGGCCGAGCTGGCGGTGGACTGTCTGGCCAGGGTGCTGCCAAAGGTGCTGGCGGCTGAAGGCAGGGCTTTGGCCAGCTTGGCAAGCTGTCCCAGCGAGCTTGAAAACACCGAGCCGATCATCTTGCCCAGTTTGAGGTCGGCTTCGGTCTTGCGCCGCCGTTCCGGGTCGGGTGGCGGGACCTCGCGCGGAACCGGGCCCAGGTCCAGCAGTGCATTGGCCAGCAACACGCCGCCTTTGCCGTCCAGCGCGGCGTGGTGGATTTTGGAGAAAAACCCCGCCACGGTGCGCCCGCCCTGGTTTTTGGGCAGCGCAATGCGGTCAAAGACGTAAAACTCCCAGAGCGGAAAGCGGCGGTCAATCGGCTCGCTGTGCAACTGGGCGCAGACCTTGTGCGCTTCCAGCAGCGTCATCGGCCGTGACGCCGTGGAGGCGGGGTCAGCGCGGCGGATATGAAACCCGATGTCCACCGAGTCGGCCTCTACCCACAGCGGGTGGCCCAGGTCAAGGGGCATGAACACCAGCTTGCGGGTGAACACCGGCGCCAGGTGCATGCGTTTGCCAAGATGGGCTGTGACGGCCTTGTGAAAGCTCCCCTTGAAACCGGCCGGCAGTTCGCACAGGTTGAAAGAGCCCACATGCATGGGCATTTCAGGGGTTTCGAGGTAGAGAAAGGTGGCGTCCAGGCCGGTCAGGGATTTCATGGGAGTGTCTCCAGATGTCTGCGTTGAGGCGACATTAACCGAGACGGGGCCCTGCCGCACTAGGGTTTGCCGTGAGGACGCACAGCGTTGTCGTCTTGGCGACTGGCGGGCACTGGCCAGCCTGCATCAGGCTGCCGGTCCGAGCAAGTCCTGTTCGTCATCCAGCAGACCCGACCGGTGCACCTTGATCTCATGGACGATGGGGTCCGCACAGTCAGCCACCGAGGCGTTGCGAATCGAAAACACGTCTTGTCGGACCATGTACCAGCGCATCGGGCCACCGTCGGTTTCAGGGGGCAACTGCGCGCGCAGGCTCAAGCCTCGCCAGCCAGTGCACGCCCGCGTCAGTCACACGCACGGTCTCAAGGCCTCAATGCCTGAGGGGCTCGATGACTGGCATGGCGGGGTAAAGACGGGATGTGGCCGCTTGGCCCTGGGGTCTGTGTTGCGGTAAAACTATCAAACAAAATAGGCCTCAAGCCCATAAAGGACGGGCGAAGACAGCTATCAAAATAGTAGCAAGTCCAGTCGGCTTCAAACACTGATCTCAAACCGGGCTTGCGCCATGTCGCGCTTGTCTTGCCGGTTCAGGGGCTTGCAGGCCGCCATGATGGCCTTGTCTTCGGCGTTTTCCCACAGGGCAATGACTTCCCGCTCGGCGTCGAAGTCAGCGCTGGCGAGTTTTTCGGGCGACAGGTTTTCGACCAGCGAACGGGCCAGCATGCAGGCTTGCAGCGTTGGCACCACATAGGCCGGGCCGCCCACGCCAAACTCCAGCGCCATGCGAAAGCGCAGCTCTGCGGCGCTGCATTCGGCGGTGCTCAGGCCGACGGCGCCGACCATTTTGACGGTGTAGGGTTGCGCTGCGTCGCTCATGGAGTGTTGGGCGTGTTGCGGGTGTTGCGGCCGCTGGGGGCCGGGTGGTCTGGCTCTGGCCCGGCTGGCGTGGGGGTGGCCTTGAAGGGGCTGCGCCTTTCAAGGTCTTCCATGTAATTATGGATGCCAGCGCCCTCACGCGCCAGAAAGCGCTCGACCGCATCGGCAAAAGAAGGGTGCGCCAGCCAGTGGGCGCTGGTGGTTTTGGCGGGCAGCAGGGCCCTGGCCATTTTGTGTTCGCCCTGGGCGCCGCCTTCAAAGCTTTGGTAGCCGTGCGCAATGCACCATGCCAGCGGCTGGTAGTAGCAGGCTTCAAAGTGCAGGCAATCGACCCGGGCCAGGGCGCCCCAGTAGCGGCCATAGGCGGTGAGCGCGTGGGTTTTTGGCATTGGTTCGGTATCTGGCCCGTCCGTATCCAAAGGCGAACGCAGCGGCGGGCCGCCCCCGGCAGGCTCAGCCCCCTCGGACGGCAGCAAGGACGCGCCAGTGCCGGGGGCCACATTCACGGCGATCAAACTGCTGGCAATGGCCTGGCCCTCATGCTCGGCCACAAACAGCAGCCAGTTCTCGGGCATGGTGTCTTGCATACGCTGAAAGAAGTCGCGGCTGAGGTAGGGCGCGTTGCCGTGTTCGTAGTAGGTGCGCTCGTAGCAGCGGTAGAAAAAATCCCAGTCGGCGTTGCGGATGTCCTTACCCAGCGCCCAGCGGAAGGTGATGCCGGCGTCCAGCACCTTGCGCCTTTCCTGGCGGATCTTCTTGCGCTTTTCCTGGTTCAGCGACATCAGGAAGTCGTCGAAATCATGGTAGCCCGATACGGTCGAATTGGAAGCCTCTTCAGGCAAGCCTGGGCCGCGGGACTGGCTTTGCCAGACCGCAGGCGCAGCAGCCCCCTCGGGCGGCAGCGCACTAAGCGAAGCGAGAAGCGTGGGGGCTTCATCTTCACCAGCAGGGGCCGCGGAACCGGCTTCGCCGGGCCGCAGGCGCAGCGCCCCCCCGGGGGGCAGCGCAGTACACGCAGTGACAAGCGTGGGGGCCACATTCCTCCAGTGAAATTGAACAGTGTGGCGCAGCATGAGTCCCGCCTCTTCGCAGGCTGCCACGTCGTCGTCGCTGGCAAACAGCATGTGCAGCGATGACAGTTTTTCGTCGTCGCACCACGCCACCAGCGCCTTCACCAGTAACACGCGCTCCTGTGCGTTGCGGGCCATCAGCCGGGCGCCGGGCACCGGTGTGAAGGGCACGGCGACCAGCGCCTTGGGGTAGTAATCCAGTCCATGCTGCTGGTAGGCGTTGGCCCAGGCGTGGTCAAACACGTATTCGCCGTACGAATGGTCTTTCAGGTAGAGCGCGCAGGCCGCGGCCAGGGTGTCGCCCTGCCACAGCGTGATGAAACGGGGTGTCCAGCCGGTGGCCGGCGTGGCGCTGCCGCTGGCGTGCAGGGCGGCCAGGTATTCATGGCGCATGAAGGGACTGCTGCCGCCGTCCGCGCGCTGCGCCGACAGCAGGGCGTTCCAGTCGGCGGCATTCACCGCCAGCGGCGAATCCAGCACGCGAATGACATAATCGTTTGGCTTGTTTTTCACGTGGATGTTTAACGCTTTCGTTGACATTTTTACTGGCGTTTCCATGCCGTTGCGTTTCAGGGGTTCAATTTTTTCATGACGCTCAAAATCTGTGTTGCCCAATTGAACTACTGCGTTGGCGACATGCCGGGCAATGCGCAAAAAATCATTGACGCCGCCCGTGCCGCCTACCAAACCGGTGCCCGCCTGGTGCTGACCCCCGAGCTGGCAATTTGCGGCTATGCCGCCGAAGACCTGTTTTTACGCCCCTCATTCATTCAGGCCTGTGATGATGCCGTGAATCGGGTGGCCCGCGAGCTGGCCGGGTTAAAAGGGCTGACGGTGGTGGTGGGCACACCAACCCAGGGCGACAGCGGCCTGGGTTTGCGCACCAAAAGCGTGGCTGTGCAGCAGCGGCACAACGCAGCGCGGGTGCTGCGTGAGGGCGAGGTGCTGGCCAGCTACGCCAAACGCGAGCTGCCCAATTACCAGGTGTTTGACGAACGCCGCTACTTCACGCCGGGGCAGGACACCTGTGTGTTTGAGGCCGGCGAGGGCGATGATGCCGTTCGTATCGGCCTATTGATCTGTGAAGACGCCTGGTTTGAAGCGCCGGCCCAGCTGGCCAGACAGGCCGGCGCCGAGCTGCTGGTGGTGATCAATGCGTCGCCGTTTCATGTTGGCAAGGGCAGCGAGCGCGAGCTGATGATGCGCAGCCGGGCGCTGGCCACCGGCCTGCCGCTGGTCTACGCGCACCTGGTGGGCGGCCAGGACGAGATTGTGTTTGAAGGCCGCTCGTTTGCCCTGCAGGCCGACGGCGCACTGGCCGGCCGCGCCGAAAGCTTTAAGGAAAATCTGTTCTTTGCCCAGGCAGAACGGGCGCAAGCAGCTATAAAAATAATAGCAGACACAGCCCCTGAGCGCAGCAATGAGGCTGACCTCTGGGATGCGCTGGTGCTGGGGGTGCGCGACTATCTGGGTAAAAACGGCTTTCCGGGCGCCATTTTGGGTTTGTCGGGCGGCATAGACTCGGCGCTGGTGCTGGCCATTGCGGTCGATGCGCTGGGCGCCGACAAGGTGCGCACCGTGATGATGCCGTCGCCTTATACCGCCGACATTTCATGGATTGACGCGCGTGAAATGGCTGGGCGCATGCAGGTGCGTTACGACGAAATCTCCATCGTGCCCCAGTTCGAGGCGTTCAAGGCCTCGCTGGAGGGCGAGTTCAAGGGCCTGGCCGAAGACACCACCGAGGAAAACATCCAGGCGCGTATCCGGGGCGTGTTCTTGATGGCCTTGTCCAACAAGTTCGGCGCCATCGTGCTGACCACCGGCAACAAGAGTGAAATGGCCACCGGTTACTGCACGCTCTACGGCGACATGGCGGGCGGTTTTGCGGTGATCAAGGACCTGCTGAAAACCACCGTGTTCCGCCTGGCACGCTGGCGCAACGAGAACGACCCTTACGGCACCGGCAGCCAGCCGATTCCGGAACGCATCATCACCCGGCCGCCCAGCGCCGAGCTGCGGCCAGACCAGACCGACCAGGACAGCCTGCCGCCCTACGAGGTGCTGGACGCGATTCTGGCCCGCTACATGGAAAACGACGAAGGCGTGGAAAGCATTGTGGCTGCCGGCTTTGAGCGCGCACTGGTGGTGCGCGTGGCCAACCTCATCCGGATCAACGAATACAAGCGGCGCCAGGCACCCGTCGGCATACGCGTCACGCACCGCAGTTTCGGCAAGGATTGGCGTTACCCGATTACCAGCAAGTTTCGCGCTTGAGGCCAGCCCGCGCCCATCGCCGGGCCGCTTTCACGCTACATTCGAGGCAGGCAACACTACAACCAACGGAGACATTTCAGTGAAACAGATTACCGCCATCCTCAAGCCTTTCAAACTCGAAGAAGTCCGCGAGGCACTGGCAGAGTGCGGCGTCACCGGCTTGACGGTCACCGAAGTCAAGGGCTTTGGCCGCCAGAAAGGCCATACCGAGCTGTACCGTGGCGCTGAATACGTGGTTGATTTTTTGCCGAAGGTCAAGGTCGAGGTCGTGGTTAAAACCAGCGATGTCGAGCGCTGTGTAGACGCCATCGTGCGTGCCGCCCGCACCGGCAAGATTGGTGACGGCAAGATTTTCATCACCAGCGTGGAGCGTGTGGTGCGCATACGCACCGGAGAAGAAGACGAATCGGCCGTCTGAAGAAGACCGGTGCGGCCCGCTTCGTTGCGCCAACACCCTGAAGCGGGTTTAAATCTGGTCCAGCCGGTTTTTTGAGGCGGTCATGCCGGCGCCCTGCACCAGGGCCTCCAGCAGCGGCACCGTGTCACTGCCGGTGCGGACCAGCGACATCAGCCCTTCATGCATGAACCCGGAGGTGGCAGCTGACTGCAAAAATGCCAGCAGATGGTCGTAGTAGCCGTTCAGGTTCAGCAGACCCACCGGTTTGTCGTGGTAGCCCAGCTGGCGCCAGGTCCAGACCTCAAAAAACTCCTCCAGCGTGCCAATGCCGCCCGGCAGCGCCAGAAACGCATCGGCATGCTCGGCCATGATGCGTTTGCGCTCGTGCATGTTGTCGACAATGTGCAGCTCGGTGCAACCGGTGTGCGCCCATTCCTTTTCAACCAGCGCCGTCGGAATCACCCCAACCACGCGGCCACCAGCCTCCAGCGTGGCGTCGGCCAGCAGGCCCATCAGGCCGTTGTGGCCGCCCCCATAAACCAGCTGACCCTTGTGCTCGCCTATCCATCGGCCAACGCGGCGGGCGGTGTCGGCAAAAACCGGGTCTGCGCCAGACCGGGAGCCGCAATACACACACAGTGAAAAGGCCGGTTTGTCTGCGCCTGGCGTCATGTGAAAAACCTTTGAAACAGGGCTGAAACCCAAACGCCTGCGCACAGCAGCAGGCTGAGCAGTACGGCGGCGCTGCCCATGTCCTTGGCGCGTTTGGAGAGGTCGTGCCACTCGGGGCCGATGCGGTCGATTGCGGTTTCTATGCCAGTGTTGAGCAACTCGACAATCATCACCAGCACCACCGTGCCGGCCAGCAAAACGGTTTCGACCCAGCTGTGGCCCAGCCAGAATGCGGCAGGAATCAGGCCCAGTGAGGCGATGGCTTCCTGGCGAAAGGCCGTTTCATGCCAGCCCGCACGCAGGCCCGCCAGCGAATAGCCTGCCGCGTGCCAGACCCGGTTGAGGCCCTTGCGGTGTTTTTGCGCGTTGACGGGTTCGTCGGCCATGGCCTGAAGGGAGGGCGGGGCCTTGGAGGGGCTGCCGGGGGCTGACATCGGTGCTTGTTCTGACATGCAGGCATTGTCTCGCAGCTTTGTGGCAGTTTGCTGCTGCGGTGTGCGCCATACCCTGGGCGACGCACCCGCCCGTGCCAGGGGCGTGCTGTTACGGCTTGCGCTTTGGCTTGGCGGGCGTGACCCAGGCGATGAGCCGCGTACCGGCCCAGGCGTCGTGCCAAAACTGCCGCTGCGGATGAAAACGCGCCAAAATCGCCCAAACCACCACCCAGGCGAGGGTGAGCACGGCGCCTTGCATGCCCGGCAAACCCAGCAGCCAACTCGCGGCCAACGGTGGAAAAAACCACAGCCAGCTGAGCAGATAGCGAAGCAGGGCGCGTTTTTGGGTAATGGCCGCGCCGTGGACATCCACGACACGGATATGCCATGTTTTCATGGCCAGGGTCTGGCCTTTGGCCCAAAACCAGACAAAGTAAATACCGATCACGACAAACTCGAAAGCCTGCAATGCGTGCCGGTTGTCCAGCGCGTTGCGGGTTTGGCTGAGCGTTCCAAACAGGTAGCCGGGAATGAAAACCACGCCAAACAGCAGGGTGCCTTCGTAAACCCAACAGGCCATGCGCCTGAGAAGTGTCGGTGTCTGTGGGGGGGAATCAGTCAATTTCGTCGCAGCAGGTTGTCGCCAGGCGTGGCATTAAAGCCCGCAAGATGCGTGAGTTCAGGCCGGTGGACGCACCGGTGACGGGTTTGGCACTAGCGCTGCAGCGCTGGCGTCACGGGTGTGATTCTGCCAGACGGACTGACACCCGACGCAACCGGGTGCGGTGCGATAGCCGCCAATTTTTGAGGTGGCACTGGCTTGACGGCTGTTGCAGCGCCCGTCGGCTTGGGGCTGGCCTTGGCCGCCAGTTTCTGTTTTTCTTCTGCACTGAGGGCCTGGTAGGTTTCCCACTTGGCCTTTTTCTCTTCAGGCGTCAATTCTTTGGAAAGCTCTTGGGTTTTGGCAAAATTAAGCCTTGCCTGGGCGCGCTCCTGGGGGCTGAGCTTGACCCAGTCATTCATGCGGCTGTGCATGGTGACTTGCCCTTCAGGGGGCAGCGAGGCGAAATTCTTGGATATTTCCAGCCATTTGCGTTTTTGCGCGTCGCTGATGGTGTCCCAGTTCAGCGCCAGAGGTTTGAGCGCCTGCTGCTGCGTAGGGGTCAGCTCTGTCCATGCGGGTCTGGAAACAGGTATTTTGGGCGTCACAGTTGCGGCACCTGTGACGGGCAAAGCGGGCGATCTGACGGACAGCGGCGCACTTGAAGGGGCTGCCGGGTTGACGGCTTGTGCAAAGCCTGTTGGAGGCAAGGCCAGCAGTCCAACAGCCGTCAGCAGCGCAAACACCACCAACGACACCCGATGCGTCAATACAGATGGACGGCTGGAAGTCGGTAAGACGTTTGAAAAATCGGCTGGCGCGGTCATTGGACAGTCAGGTCTTAGCGTGTGGCCTTGAGAAACTGAACAAAACCGGGGTCTGCAAATGCCGCAGGGGGCAATTCATCGGTCAGCAGCGCAGCGTCAACTTCGGCCACTTCCTGGGCGCGGTTGTCGTTTTGAATCGAATTGATGGCCAGCAGGCCCACCACCAGCGCAATCAGTGGCACCACTGAACCAATTCGGGCCCACCAGCCCAGGCCGTCACCAGAGCCCCACAGCAGTGCCGCGCTCGCACCGGCGTTGACGACGCCGCCAGCCGTTTCTGCTTTTGCGATCTTGCGTTTGGCCAGGCTTTGCATTCGGGCCGCCCGCAAGCGCTCGGAAATGTCATAAGGCAAATCGGCTGCGCCGACCGACAGATAAGACGCGGTTTTAAGACCGAAGCGATCCTCAAGAATATGGGTTCGTTTTTGCAGTGAATTAGTCATAGTTTTATCCCTTTTGCGCTCAGGGCTTTGCTGAGGGCGTGCACTGCACGGGAGCAGTGTGTTTTGACGCTGCCTTCAGAGCACCCCATGGCCGCAGCGGTTTCCGCCACGTCCATTTCTTCCCAATAACGC
Organism: Polaromonas sp.; assembly: GCA_031409395.1. Classification (GTDB taxonomy): domain Bacteria; phylum Pseudomonadota; class Gammaproteobacteria; order Burkholderiales; family Burkholderiaceae_C; genus Polaromonas. The sequence goes on along the minus strand of JANNXF010000120.1, from coordinate 10,120 downwards.
ATCAGAAACGCTTCTCGTTGACGGCCGGGCAGCTCCTTCACTTCCAATTCGATCTGAAGCAATATCTGCGCCCGTTCTGTGGCATCTTGCGCGCTTTCTGTTCCCTCAGAGTTGGTCAGGGTCTCTAAAGTTTCCAGAAGATCGAAATCTCCGTCTTCACCCGACGATTCGAAGTCGCTCATGTTGGAGAAAAGAGCGTTTCGGGTTTTGCGGCGCCGAAACCAGTCGAGGGTGGTGTTCGACAAAATCCGCTGAAACAGCATGGGCAGTTCAGCGGCCGGCTTGTCACCGTAGTGCTGCGCCAGCTTCATCATGCTGTCCTGAACAATGTCCAGCGCAGCCTCTTCGTCCCGAACGTGATAAATGCTTCGCTTGAAAGCACGTTTTTCAACGTTTTTCAGAAAGTCAGAGAGTTCTTGTTCAGTTGCCAACGGTGTGGGGTTCCGGTTTGTCCAGCGCTGTAATTATTGTGATTTGCCGAGCCCGTGCAGGCAGCGCATTCGTCATGCGCCTGCTGCAAAGCTTGAAAATTATCGCACCACAAGCGGCTAAAAACGCCGATTTCTGGATTCTCGGGACTGTTTGCTGCGCTTGAACAGTGCGAAATGTCATAATACGCCCTGCAATTCAAACGGCAAACGGGTCATGGCTTGGCGGATTATGTTTTCGCTTATGGTTTTGGCCTCAAGTTTCAACGCGGCTTCACAAGAGCGGGCGAAGAAGCACCCAAGGTATTTCGTTAGAGAAATTCACAAAGGTTGATCATGGAAATCTCAAAAGCGGAAATCGCTTCCGCAGCTGCTGCGTTTGCAGCCACAGCAAATTCAAATTCAAATTCCCAGGAACTCCGGGGTTCTGAAATCCTCGTGAAGTCGCTTCAGGCCGAAGGTGTCAAGTACATCTGGGGCTATCCGGGCGGCGCCGTTCTTCACATTTACGACGCTTTTTACAAGCAGGACTCGATCCAGCACATTCTGGTGCGCCACGAGCAGGCTGCCGTGCACGCGGCCGATGGCTATGCGCGCGCAACCGGTGATGTGGGCGTCGCGCTTGTCACGTCTGGCCCTGGCGTGACCAATGCCGTGACGGGCATCGCCACAGCCTACATGGACAGCATCCCGATGGTCATCATCACGGGGCAGGTTCCTACGCACGCGATTGGTCTGGATGCTTTCCAGGAGTGCGACACCGTCGGCATTACCCGCCCCATCGTCAAGCACAACTTTCTGGTCAAGGATGTTCGCCAGATGGCTGAAACCCTGAAAAAGGCGTTTCACATTGCCAGAACCGGCCGGCCGGGCCCGGTGGTGGTCGATATTCCGAAGGACGTTTCCTTCAACAAGACGGCGTACACGGGCTATCCGCAGAGCGTCGAAATGCGCTCCTACAACCCGGTTCGCAAAGGCCACGGCGGACAAATCCGCAAGGCCCTGCAGTTGTTGATGTCGGCCAAGCGTCCGTACATTTATACCGGTGGTGGCGTGCTGCTGAGCAATGCCTCGCAAGAGCTGCGCACGCTGGTGGACATGCTGGGCTATCCCTGCACCAACACGCTGATGGGCCTGGGTGCCTACCCGGCCAGCGACAAGAAATTCCTCGGCATGCTGGGTATGCACGGAACCTATGAAGCCAACAACGCAATGCAGAACTGCGATGTGCTGCTGGCCGTCGGTGCGCGTTTTGACGACCGCGTGATTGGCAACCCCAAGCATTTTGCGCAGAACGAACGCAAGATCATCCATATTGATATCGACCCCTCCAGCATTTCCAAGCGCGTCAAGGTGGACATTCCCATCGTCGGTGATGTGAAAGACGTGCTGACCGAACTGATCGCCATGATCCGGGAATCAGGCCTCAAACCCGACGCGAATGCGCTGGGCGGCTGGTGGGACACCATTGAAGGCTGGCGCAAGCGCGACTGCATGAAATACAGCATGGGTAGCAGCGATGTCATCAAACCGCAGTACGTGGTTGAAACGCTCTGGAACATGACCAAGGACGCAGATACCTACATCACCTCTGACGTTGGCCAGCACCAGATGTGGGCCGCGCAGTACTACAAGTTCGACGAGCCGCGCCGCTGGATCAACTCAGGCGGCCTCGGCACCATGGGCGTCGGCATTCCGTATGCCATGGGCATCAAGATGGCCAAGCCGGAGTCGGAAGTGTTCTGTATCACCGGTGAAGGTTCGGTGCAGATGTGCATCCAGGAGCTTTCGACCTGCCTGCAATACAACACGCCGATCAAGATCGTGTCGCTGAACAACCGCTACCTGGGCATGGTGCGGCAGTGGCAGGAGTTTGATTACGAAGGCCGTTACAGCCACAGTTATATGGATGCGCTGCCCAATTTTGTGAAGCTGGCCGAGGCCTATGGCCACGTTGGCATGCTGATTGAAAAACCGCAGGATGTCGAGCCGGCGCTGCGCGAAGCACGCAAGCTCAAGGACCGCACGGTGTTCATGGATTTCCGTACCGACCCGACCGAGAACGTGTTTCCGATGGTCAAGGCCGGCAAGGGTATCAATGAGATGCTGCTGGGCTCGGAAGATCTCTAGTCAGTGGTTAAATAGTGCTTTAGCCCAATAGAAACGAGCGCTAGCAGCTATTAATTCCATAGCAAATCAGTCAAACCAATCAACTTAATCTGACCAATCAATTGCCTGCCAAGCCTGTGCATTACCGTGCGCAGGGGAGGGCAGCAAAAAGAGGCGTCGCAGACCTATGAAACACATCATTGCAGTTTTGCTGGAAAACGAGCCGGGCGCTCTGTCCCGCGTTGTCGGCCTTTTTTCGGCCCGTGGCTACAACATTGAGAGTCTGACGGTTGCGCCGACCGAAGACCCAACGTTGTCGCGCATGACGATTCAAACCTCGGGCTCTGACGACGTGATCGAGCAGATCACCAAGCACCTGAACCGCCTGATCGAAGTGGTGAAGGTGGTCGACCTGACCGAAGGGGCCTACACCGAGCGCGAGCTGATGATGGTCAAGGTGCGCGCGGTCGGCAAGGAGCGCGAAGAAATGAAGCGCATGGCCGATATCTTTCGCGGGCGGATCATCGATGTGACTGAAAAAAGTTACACGATCGAGCTCACCGGCGACCAGTCCAAAAACGATGCGTTTCTTGAAGCCATTGAGCGCAGTGCGATTCTGGAGACGGTACGAACCGGTTCCAGCGGCATTGGCCGTGGCGAGCGAATTCTGAGAGTCTGATTTCAGTGGTCCGTGCGCGCGTTTCGACAGGCTCAACGCGAACGGATTTTGACAGTGGCGATATGCGTTCACCTTTCGCCCTGAGCCTGTCAATGGGCATTTTCGCCAGACCTTATTTCGAAAGAGAAAAATGAAAGTTTTTTACGACAAAGATTGTGATTTGAGCCTGATCAAGGGTAAAACCGTCGCCATCATCGGCTACGGCAGCCAAGGTCATGCCCATGCCCAGAATCTGAACGACAGCGGCGTCAAGGTGGTGGTCGGCCTGCGCAAGGGTGGCGCATCGTGGCCCAAGGTGGAAAAAGCCGGCCTGAAGGTCGCCGAGGTGGCTGATGCTGTCAAATCCGCTGATGTGGTCATGATTTTGCTGCCTGATGAGCAAATCGGCGCGGTTTACAAAAACGATGTGGCACCCAATATCAAGCAAGGCGCGTCTTTGGTGTTTGCCCATGGCTTCAACGTTCACTACGGCGCCGTGATTCCCCGCGCTGATCTGGATGTCTGGATGGTCGCGCCAAAGGCTCCGGGCCACACCGTGCGCAATACCTACACCCAGGGTGGCGGCGTGCCGCACCTGGTGGCCGTGCACCAGGACAAGTCCGGCAAGGCCCGTGATCTTGCCCTGAGCTACGCCATGGCCAACGGTGGCGGCAAGGCCGGCATCATTGAAACCAACTTCCGCGAAGAAACCGAAACCGACCTGTTCGGCGAGCAGGCCGTTTTGTGCGGCGGCACGGTCGAGTTGATCAAGGCTGGATTCGAGACCCTGGTGGAAGCTGGCTACGCCCCTGAAATGGCGTACTTTGAGTGCCTGCACGAACTCAAGCTGATCGTTGACCTGATCTATGAAGGCGGCATCGCCAACATGAACTACTCGATCTCCAACAACGCAGAGTATGGCGAGTACGTCACCGGACCGAACATCGTGACCTCGGCCACGAAGGACGCCATGCGCAAGTGCCTGAAAGATATCCAGACCGGCGAATACGCCAAGAGCTTCCTGCTGGAGAACCAGGCGGGTGCCCCGACGCTGATCAGCCGCCGTCGCCTGAACTCCGAGCACCAGATTGAAGTGGTGGGTGAAAAACTCCGCGCCATGATGCCTTGGATTGCGAAAAACAAGCTCGTCGACCAGACGCGCAACTGATTCGCACCTGACTTCACCCAAAGGGGCATGCCCTGAAAAAAGCCGCGCAGAAATAATGCGCGGCTTTTTTGCTGCTGCAGGCAAACTTATCGGTGTCTAATGCGCTATTGCGTCTTTACTGACCGCGGATTTGGTATCCTCCGGCTGGAAACGACTGACTGACTCCCTCAGGAGTCAGGCCAGGGTAGTTGGCCATGTTCGCCGATGGGACGTGCCCTCTTTGTTAGCTGTTTACGCGCACCCGTTGTGCCTCCAGGAGTATTTTTATGCATGATGGCGAAGAAATGGTGTCAAAGCCCTCAGAGGTGGTGGTACGCAAGCGGCGCAAGGGCATTTACATCTTGCCCAACCTGTTCACGCTCGCCGCGCTCTTTGGCGGCTTCTACGCCATCGTCATGGCCATGAATGGGCGATTCGACCAGGCTGCGATCGGCGTGTTCTGTGCCATGGTGCTCGACAGCCTGGATGGCAGGGTGGCCCGCATGACCAATACCCAAAGCGCGTTTGGCGAGCAGATGGATTCGCTGTCCGACATGGTGTCTTTTGGCGCGGCGCCGGCCTTGATCGCCTATGTCTGGGCGTTGACCAGTCTCGGCAGGTGGGGCTGGATTGGCGCGTTTGTGTATTGCGCCTGCGCGGCCTTGCGCCTGGCCCGTTTCAACGTGAATACCTCGGTCGTTGACAAGCGCTTTTTTCAGGGCCTGCCATCACCGGCAGCCGCTGCGCTGGTGGCCGGCTTTATCTGGCTGATGAGTGATGCCGGCGTGACCGGGCTTGAGGTGCGCTGGGTGACGTTTGGACTTACGCTTTATGCGGGGTTGACCATGGTTACCAACGTGCCGTTTTACAGTTTTAAAGACGTGCAGATGAAGCGCAGCGTGCCCTTTGTGGTCATTGTGCTGATCGCCCTGGGGATTGCGGTGATCAACATCGATCCACCGACCGTCATGTTCGGCCTGTTCGTCCTGTATGGTTTGTCGGGCTACGTACTGTATGGCTGGCGCAAGGCCAAGGGCTTGCAGACCAGCGTCATTTCTACCTCGACGGACGAACCTGACGAGCGCGGCCTGCACAAGTGATTTGTGCTACATTGTTTATATGAAACAAATTTTGCTAGCACTACTGCTATCTGCCAACGGGCGGAAACGGTAGCGCGCGCGATAAATCAATACGCGTCAAGCTGATTCCAACGGCCCGTTTGCACCAGCAACGGGCCGTTTTTGTTTTGGGTTGCTGGTTTTTGAAATCCCCAGATGTGACGAGATGGCCATGTTGAAAACACCTTCCAGCAAATACAAGTCTTTTCCCCCGATCCGCCTGGCCGACCGCACCTGGCCCGATACCGTGCTGACCCGGGCGCCTGTCTGGTGCAGTGTTGATTTGCGTGACGGCAACCAGGCCCTGATTGAGCCCATGGACATCCCACGCAAGCTCAAGATGTTCGAAACCCTGGTGAAGATCGGCTTCAAGGAAATTGAAGTCGGTTTTCCGTCGGCTTCGCAGGTCGAGTTTGACTTTTTGCGCCGGCTGATTGAGGGCAATCTGGTGCCTGACGATGTGACGATTCAGGTGCTCACGCAGGCCCGCGAGCCGCTGATTCGCCGCACCTTTGAAGCACTCAAAGGCGCCAAAAAAGCCATTGTTCATCTTTATAACGCAACCGCGCCCGTCATGCGCCGCGTCGTGTTGGGCATGAACGAGGATGAAATTGTGACGCTCGCCACCGACAACGCGCGCCTGTTTGCCCGACTGGCTGCGGGGCAGCCAGACACGCAGTGGACCTTCCAGTATTCGCCTGAAATGTGGTCAGGCACCGAGCTGGCATTTTCCAAAAGGGTGGTCGATGCGGTCACTGCAGTGTGGCAGCCAACGCCCGAGCACAAATGCATCATCAACTTGCCGTCGACGGTCGAGCATTCAACCCCGAATATTTTTGCCGACATGATGGAGTGGATGCACCGCAACCTGGCGCGTCGTGAAGCCATTGTCATTTCTGTGCATCCCCACAACGACCGGGGCACTGGCACTGCAGCCGGTGAACTCGCCCTGATGGCCGGTGCTGACCGCATTGAAGGCTGCCTGTTTGGCAATGGCGAACGCACCGGCAATGTGGATCTGGTGAACATCGCGCTCAACCTCTATACGCAGGGTGTGGCGCCAGGGCTCGATTTTTCTGAAATCGACGAGATACGCCGTACCGTGGAGCATTGCAACCAGTTGCCTGTGCACCCCCGTCACCCTTACGCTGGCGACCTGGTGTACACCTCGTTTTCAGGCTCGCACCAGGACGCCATCAAGAAGGCGTTTGCAGCACGTCAGGAGGGCGATATCTGGGACATGCCTTACCTGCCGATCGACCCGAAAGACCTTGGCCGCAGCTATGAGGCCGTGATTCGAGTCAACAGCCAGTCGGGCAAGGGCGGTATTGCCTACCTGCTTGAAAGCGAGTTCGGCCTTGAGCTTCCGCGCCGCCTGCAGATTGAATTCAGCCAGGTGGTGCAAAGCGTGATGGACGCAACCGGCAAGGAACTCACAGCGCAAGACCTTTTTGTATTGTTTGAAAAAGAGTACGGTGTGCAGACCATCGCAGCGCCGCAAGGTCTGGTGATTGAGGAAACCGGCCAAGCGGGTGACAGGACTTTCAACATCAGGGCCGATGTACGGGTTGCGGGCAGCAGCCATCAGGTGCAGGGCACAGGCACCGGACCGATTGACGCCTTTGTGGCCGGGCTCAATGCGGCAACAGGTCATGTGGTGCGCGTGCTGGACTACCATGAGCACGCGATTGGCGCCGGTGCTGGCGCGCAAGCCGTGGCCTACCTTGAGTTGCGCATCAATGAGCAGACCCTTTTTGGCGTCGGCATGGACGGCAACATCGTGTCGGCGTCGCTCAAGGCGATTGTGTCGGGCCTGCAACGCAGCAAAGCGGCAAGTGGGGTGGTCGGCGCGTTTGAACATGGGCAGACAGCCGCTACCATCACACCCTGAACTGCCGTTTACCGACTTCCCACGATAGCCCGTACATCACACCCCCAGCGCACCAGGAGATACGCATGACTGAAAAACTCATTATTTTCGATACCACCTTGCGCGACGGTGAGCAATCTCCCGGTGCGTCGATGACCCGTGACGAAAAGTTGCGCATTGCCCGTCAGCTGGAGCGTCTGAAGGTGGATGTGATCGAGGCCGGCTTCGCAGCGAGTTCCAATGGCGATTTTGAGTGTGTCAAGGCCATTGCAGAGGTCATCAAGGATTCAACCATCTGCTCGCTGGCCCGCGCCAACGATCGGGATATTTCCCGTGCTGCCGAGGCGCTCAAGCCCGCCAACTCAGGTCGTCTGCACCTGTTTTTGGCCACCAGTGCGCTGCACATGGAAAAGAAGCTGCGCATGACGCCCGACCAGGTGTTTGAGCAGGCCAAACTGTCGGTGCGCTTTGCGCGTAACCTTATGGCCGACATCGAGTTCAGCCCCGAAGACGGCTACCGCTCTGACCCGGACTTCCTGTGCCGCGTGCTTGAGGCCGTCATCAACGAAGGCGCCACCACCATCAATGTGCCCGACACCGTGGGTTACGCCATTCCCGAGCTTTATGGCAACTTCATCAAAAACCTGCGCGAGCGCATTCCCAACAGTGACAAGGCCATCTGGTCTGTGCACTGCCATAACGATCTCGGCATGGCAGTGGCCAATTCCCTGGCCGGTGTGAAGGTCGGGGGTGCGCGGCAGGTCGAGTGCACCATCAATGGCCTGGGTGAGCGTGCCGGCAATTGCTCGCTTGAAGAAGTGGTGATGGCCGTCAAAACGCGCAGGGACTACTTTGACCTGGTGATGGGCATCGACACCCAGCACATCCTGGCGGCGAGCCGTCTGGTCAGCCAGACCACCGGGTTTGTGGTGCAGCCCAACAAGGCGGTGGTGGGGGCCAACGCTTTTGCCCATGCCTCTGGCATTCACCAGGACGGTGTGCTCAAGGCCCGCGACACCTACGAGATCATGCGTGCAGAAGACGTTGGCTGGAGCGCCAACAAGATCGTGCTGGGCAAACTCAGCGGCCGCAACGCCTTCAAGCAACGTTTGCAGGAGCTTGGCGTGGCGATGGAAAGTGAAGTCGATATTAATAACGCCTTCATCAAGTTCAAGGACCTTGCCGACCGGAAAAGCGAGATTTTTGACGAAGACATCCTGGCTCTGGTCAGTGATGAAAGCGTCACCCGGGACAAGGAGCAGTACGCCTTTGTCTCTTTGTCCCAGCACAGCGAAACCGGCGAGCGTCCGCAGGCGAGCATTGTGTTTACCGTCGAAGGCAAAGAGGTGAAAAGTCAGTCAGACGGCAATGGCCCGGTCGATGCGTCGCTCAAAGCCATCGAATCACACGTTAAAAGCGGTGCTGAAATGGTGCTTTACTCTGTGAACGCGATCAGCGGGTCTACAGAAAGCCAGGGTGAAGTCACGGTGCGCCTGCAAAACAGCGGGCGGGTGGTCAATGGCGTCGGTGCAGACCCTGACATTGTGGTGGCGTCAGCAAAAGCCTACCTGAGCGCGCTGAACAAGCTTCAAAGCAAAGCCGATCGCGTCGCTGCACAGGGTTGAATTTTGAAATTAAGAATTAAGTATTTAAATTCAACGGTTTGCAGCGTTTTTGTGGTGCAGAGTATGGTGTAAGCAGTAAAAAGCCCCCGAAGTGAGAGTGTTTTTAGGAAAGTCACGCAAGTTTTTGATATTGCGTGACTTTTTCTATTTGTATACACTTCAGCCATCGCATTAATTGCAACCCAACGCAGGCCACACCACCATGTACAACCAGATTTTCAATCGCGCATTAAAAATCGTTGGGTTTGTGGTGGTGTCTCTCGCATTTGCAGTGCCTGCTGTCGCGGCCGAAAAGGCCAAAACCGTGGTGGTTAAAAAGCAGCACGCCACCAAAATAGCGATCTCCAAAAAGAGCGTTTCCACGCGCAAAAGCGTGCGTTTCACGGCGGGTAACAAGCGGGGTGTGGTGGTACGTGCTGCGGCGCCAGCCAAGCCTTCTTTTGGCCAGATGGCGGGCCTGCACGGTGCGCAAGATGCGCTGGATTTGAAATCCAGCGTGGCACTGGTGATTGACCAGGACACGCGGGAAGTGCTTTTCAGCAAGAACGACCACGCGGTGTTGCCCATTGCCTCACTCACCAAGCTGATGACCGGCGTGATCATCAGTGGCGCCAAGTTGCCCCTCGACGAAATGGTGTCTGTCACGCAAGACGACGTGGACACCGAAAAGCACAGCAGTTCCCGGCTCAGGGTTGGTACCACGCTGACGCGGGGTGAATTGCTGCATCTGGCCCTGATGTCCAGCGAAAACCGGGCGGCACATGCGTTGGGCCGCACCTATCCGGGCGGCATGTCAACCTTTGTCAGCCTGATGAACGCCAAGGCCAAAATGCTGGGCATGAACGACACCCGCTATGTAGAGCCTACCGGCCTTTCCAGCCGCAACCAGTCCAGCGCACAAGACCTGGCCACGCTGGTCAATGCAGCCCATGGCGACCCCTTGCTTCGCGAACTGTCAACCTCTACCGGCTACCAAGTGGCAGTCGGCAGCCGCACCCTGCAGTACAACAACACCAACCGCCTGGTGAAAAACCCCGAATGGGACATCGGCCTGCAAAAAACCGGTTACATCTCGGAAGCGGGCCAGTGTCTTGTGATGCAAACCAAAATTGCAGGCCGCAAATTAATCATGGTGTTTCTGGATTCAGCCGGAAAACTCAGCCGC
>JANNXF010000119.1:0-15064 GCA_031409395.1 Polaromonas sp. | reverse complement strand
CGGTCACGGTGGCGCTGGGCGCATCAAAGCTCACGTCCAGCGCTTCAACGTTCAGGTTCATGGTGCCGATGTAGGTGGCAATGGCGTCACCGGCCGCGTTGCTGAGTGCCGCGATATTTTCAGGGCTGGGTGCGGCGGCCGCGGCGGCTTGCGCTGCTTTGGCTTCGCCGTGGCCAAACAGCTTTTCACCGGCTTCCTTGATAAAACTTAGCATGCCCATGGGAACTCCAATCAAAAGTGAGCTGCCCTGCAAACGCTGCCGGGCTGCCTGCACTTTACACGCGTCTGCGTGACAAATCGGCATACCCTGACAGGCTGCCGTGTAGGACAAGTCCGCGTTGGAAGCGGGTTCGGTGGGGCTCGCCAGCCACCGGCGCCGGGTTCAGTGCAGGCGGCTGATGTCCAGCCCCTCCATGTCGATGTCCGGGGACTTTCCGGCCATCTGGTCGGCGAGCGCACGGGCACTGCCGCAGCTCAATGCCCAGCCGCTGGAGCCGTGGCCCAGGTTGAGCCAGAGGCCCGTCAGCCCGCTGCTGCCAATGATGGGGGGCCCGTCGGGCAGCATGGGCCGCGCGCCTTTCCATTCCTGTACGTGCGCCCCCAGGTTGGAATGCTGCGCAGCGCCCGGAAACCAGTCTTGCAGCACCTTGTAAAGCGTGCGCACCGAGGAGGCGCGTTTGGCGCTCAGAGAGCCGCCGATTTCGGCGCTGCCCGCGACGCGCACGCGGTTGCCCAGCCGGGAAATGGCCACTTTGTAGCGCTCGTCCATCAGCGCACTGATCGGGGCATTCAACGGTTCCCGAATGGGTGCGCTGATGGAGTAGCCATACACCGCCGCCAGGGGAATCCGCAAGCCCATCGGCCTGAGCAGTCCGGCCGAGGCCACGCCAGCGCACAGCACGACCTGGTCAAAGACCCGGGGAGATGTTTCACCAGCGATGAAAATACTGGCTGCCTGCGCCCGATCCAGTTGGGTGACCGATGTATTGAACTCAAAATTAACGCCGATGCGCTGGGCCTCGTTTTTCAGCAACAGCGCAAACTGCCGGCAATTGGCGACTTCGTCGCTGGGCAAATGCACCGCACCCAAAAGGGCGGTGTCGGGGTTGAGCGCGGGCTCTATCCGGCGTACTTCTTCGGGGGTGATCAGCTTGAACGGCAGTCCCGCATCCCGCAGAACCTGCAGACCAGGCTGAATCAGCTGGCTGTCTTTCTCGGTCCGCAGCAGCACCATATAGCCGGGACTGCCTTCGTATTCGAGCTGCAGCTCCGCCGTCAGATGGTGCAAGCGTTCGCGGCTGTAAAGCGCCAGCCGCTGCATGCGCGTGCGGTTGGCCAGGTAGGTTTCAAGCTTGCACGACTGGTACCACTGCCACATCCAGGCCAGCTCGCTGCCAGACAGCGGCAGGCTCAGTTTGACGGGTGAGTGGCGGCTAAACAGGTGGCTGAGCACCTTGCGCGGCATGCCGGGAGCGGCCCAGGGTGTAACGTAGCCCGGCGCGACAACGCCGGCGTTGGCAAAACTGGCTTCTTCTGCGGCTGCCCCCCTGCGCTCGAATACGGTGACGTCGTGGCCGTCCAGCGCCAGTTCATAGGCGCTTGTGATGCCGACAATGCCGGCACCGATGACTGCAATTCTCATGGGCAGGCGTCCGTCTGCACGGCGTCAAAGCGGCTGTTGTTCATTCTGGTTATTCCCTGTCTTGGCTTTTGATCAAAGCCGCTTTGCAACGGCTTGTCGGCACGATTATCTGTGTAATCTTAAGTATGAAAAATGCCTTTCGCCCATAAGGTACGGGCGCAGGCAGCTATTATTTTTGTAGCGAGTTGGCCAGTGCGGCTTCAACCTGCAGTGCCAGGTCCAGCACCGCGTCGTCGTGCAGTGCCGCGTGCCAGAGCATCAGGCCCACAGGCAACTGGTCGGGTGTGTGGCAGGGCAGCGAAATAGCGCAGCCGTCGAGCATGTTAACCACCGAGGTGTTGCGCAGCAAAAGCGAGTTGACGCGGAAAAATGCGTCGTCGTCATTCAGCACGCTGGCAATCGGCGGCGCCACGATGGGCACTGTCGGTGACAGCACCGCGTCAAAGCCACTCAGGCGGACTTCCATGCGGGCCGTCCACGCCTGGCGCGCCGCCAGCAAGTCAATGTATTCAAACGCGGTCATACGGGCGCCGCGCAGAATCCGCATCGCAACCCGGGGGTCGTAGTCGGCTTCGTGTCGGGCAATCAGGTGGCGGTGCCAGGCATGGCTCTCGGCGGCCGACAAACCGCCGGTGGCGTTGATGCCTGCCAGATCACCAATCTCTGCCAGTTCGATTTCTTCTATATGGGCCCCAGCTTGGCGCAGAAGCTGCAGGCTGCGGGCGAACGCGGCCGTCACGGTGTCATCCAGCGTGTCCTGCATGAGGGTGCGTACCACTGCCAGGCGGCACGACGACAGCGGTTTGCCCGCCAGCCGCACCGTGCGCGCCGCCAGCACCTCATGAACCGTGACGGCGTCGCGGACCGAGCGGGTCAGGGCGCATACCGTGTCCAGGCTGGTGGACAGCGGCAGCGCGCCAGCCGTGGGCACCAGGCGCGCGGTGCTCTTGAAACCCACAATGCCGCACAAGGCGGCCGGGATGCGGATGGAGCCACCGGTATCCGAGCCCAGGCCGACCAGCGCAGCCCCCGTGGCGACCGACACCGCCGCGCCAGACGAGGAGCCACCGGGGATGCGCTCAACCCGGCTGTCCACCGGATTGACCGGGGTGCCGTAGTGCGGGTTGATGCCGACCCCTGAAAACGCAAACTCCACCATGTTGGTGCGCCCAGCCAGTACCGCACCGGCCGCGCGCAGGCGGGCGACGGCCGGGCAGTCGGTTTCGGCCACAGGCGCGTTGGCCAGCACCCTGGAGCCGGCCGAAGTCGTCTGGCCAGCCACGTCAAACAGATCCTTGACGGACACCGGGATGCCCGCCAAGGGCTGGGCGGGATCGCTAAAGGCAGCTTGGGGCGGCGTTTGAGCCGGGGCATGGGTGCCTGGCCCGGCGCCCGGCATGAAAACGTGGCGGCAAGCGTGGCTCTGGCCCATGGCGTTTGCATGTTCGAGGGTTTCCCCGGGGCTGGCGTGACCCACTTCAACAGCGTGGCGTGCGGCATGGAGGTCGTTGGTGGTCAGCATCGTGGGAGGGTGGACAGCTTGTGGTGAACTTGTTGGGGAGGCGTTTTGTCGCTGTGACAGGGCAGGGATGCTATACTCAGCTGGCTTTGCAAATGACGATTTTGTCGTTGGCGAAGTCAATCGCAAATCAGCCACTCAAGGTGTCGCGCGGAACGTTTTAATACTTTCGGGTGATAAGCGCTGATTTTAGACACAACCTTTGGAGTTTTATATGTCGACAAGCATGCGTGAAATGCTGGAAGCTGGCGTCCATTTTGGTCACCAAACCCGCTTCTGGAATCCCAAGATGGCCCCGTTTATTTTCGGCCATCGCAACCGTATTCACATCATCAACCTGGAAAAGTCGCTGCCGATGTACCAGGACGCGATGAAGTTCGCGAAACAGCTGTCTGCCAACCGCGGCAACATCCTGATGGTCGGTACCAAGCGTACGGCCCGCGAAATCGTCGCCACCGAAGCCAAGCGCGCCGGTATTCCTTACGTTGACCAGCGCTGGCTGGGCGGCATGCTGACCAATTTCAAAACGGTCAAGACCTCCATCAAGCGCCTGAAGGAAATGAAGGCCCAGCAAGAAGCCGGTCTGGACACCATCAGCAAAAAAGAACAGCTCACTTTCAAGCGCGAAATCGAAAAGCTTGAAAAAGACATCGGCGGCATTCAGGACATGAACGCCTTGCCAGACGCCATTTTCGTGATCGACGTGGGTTTCCACAAAATCGCGGTCCTGGAAGCCAAGAAACTGGGCATTCCCCTGATCGGCGTGGTGGACTCCAACCATTCCCCCATTGGCATCGACTACGTGATTCCTGGCAACGACGACTCCTCCAAGGCGGTCGCCCTGTATGCCCGCGGTATTGCCGATGCAGTCATTGAAGGCCGTGCCAACGCCATGAACGATGTCGTCAAGGCGGTTTCCGCTGAAAGCTCGGACGAGTTCGTGGAAGTGGACAACGCCGCTTCCTGATAAATCCTGGCGTTAATTTGGCATTAATTTGACATTAAGCCAGACGCGAAAAAGGGGCTCGCGTAGCCCCTTTTTCACAACTTGAACCAATCATTGAACAGTGCGGGTGCTGCACAGGCGCACTTCGAACTCAACACGACAAACGGAGAATCAAAAATGGCAATTACTGCAAGCATGGTCGCGGAACTGCGCGCCAAAACCGACGCGCCCATGATGGAGTGCAAAAAAGCGCTGACAGAAGCCGAAGGCAATTTTGAAAAAGCCGAAGAAATCCTGCGCGTCAAGCTGGGCAACAAGGCTGGCAAAGCCGCTTCCCGCATCACGGCCGAAGGCGTTGTCGCCGCACACCGCGAAGGCGATGTGGGCGCGCTGGTTGAAATCAATTGCGAAACCGACTTCGTGACCAAGAACGACAGCTTCCTGGCGTTCACCAAGGCGGTGGTTGAAGGCATCGTCAAGAACAATCCGGCCGACGTTGACGCGATTGGTGCCATGCCCCTTTCGCTGGACGGCTTTGGCCCGACCGTGGAAGACGTGCGCAAAGGCCTGATCGGCAAGATCGGCGAAAACATGAGCGTGCGCCGCTTCAAGCGTTTCTCCGGCAGCGCCCTGGCGTCCTACCTGCACGGCACCCGTATTGGTGTGGTGGTCGAATATGCGGGTGACGAGTCCGCTGCCAAAGACGTTGCCATGCACGTCGCGGCCATGAAGCCTGTGTCGCTGTCCAGCGCCGATGTGCCTGCCGAACTGGTCGCCAAAGAGCGCTCGGTGGCTGCCGCCAAAGCGGCAGAAGACGCCAGCAAGGCGGTCGCCGAAGGCAAGCCGGTGCAGTCCGCCGAGATTGTTGCCAAGCGCATTGAAGGTGGTGTTCAGAAGTACCTGAAAGAAGTCAGCCTTCACAACCAGACCTTCGTCAAGAACGACAAGCAGACCGTCGAACAGATGCTCAAGGAGCGTGCCACCACGGTCAAGTCGTTCACCCTGTATGTGGTGGGTGAGGGCATCGAGAAAAAGGTGGACGACTTCGCTGCTGAAGTGGCTGCCCAGATAGCCGCTGCCAAAGCAGCCTGACCGGCCCAGCCGGCTTAAGCTGTTCAGTCCAGCCGGAAGGCCGCTAAACTTCAGATTCATCCATTTACAGAAAGCCCCGCATGCCAGCCTACAAGCGCATCTTGTTAAAACTGTCAGGTGAGGCCTTGATGGGTGATGATGCCTTTGGTATCAACCACGCCACCATCGTCAGGATGGTGGAAGAGATTGCCGAGATCACCCGCATGGGGGTTCAGGTGGCGGTGGTCATTGGTGGCGGCAATATTTTTCGTGGCGTGGCGGGCGGCTCGGTCGGCATGGACCGTGCCACGGCTGACTACATGGGCATGCTGGCCACGGTGATGAATGCCCTGGCCCTGGGGGACACCATGGACAAGGCCGGCCTGATTGCCCGCGTGATGTCAGCCATTGGCATTGAACGCGTCGTGGAGCCTTATGTCCGGCCCAAGGCGCTGCAATACCTTGAAGAAGGCAAAGTGGTTATTTTTGCGGCGGGTACGGGCAACCCGTTTTTCACCACCGACACCGCAGCGGCCTTGCGGGGTGCTGAAATCGGCGCAGAGATTGTTTTGAAGGCGACCAAGGTAGATGGCGTGTACTCGGCGGATCCCAAAAAAGACCCGGCCGCCACGCGTTACACCCACATCACTTTCGACGAAGCCATGGGCAAGAACCTCGAGGTGATGGATGCCACCGCGTTTGCGCTGTGCCGTGACCAGAAGCTGCCCATCAAGGTATTCAGTATTTTCAAGCACGGTGCGCTCAAACGCGTGGTGCAGGGCGAGGACGAGGGAACCCTGGTTCACGTCTGACCGCAGCGCTCCCATGCGCCGCACTGTTTTACATTTTTGCACCTGACCATCCGGAGATTCGACCATGAGCATTGTTGAGATCAAGCAGCATGCAGACCAGAAGATGCAGCAGTCCATTGACTCGTTCAAAAATGGATTGACCAAAATCCGCACGGGCCGCGCCAATCCCGGTTTGCTCGATACCGTGCAGGTGGACTATTACGGCTCCATGGTGCCCATCAGCCAGGTGGCCAACGTGTCGCTGCTCGACGCCCGCACCATCAGCGTCTCGCCGTGGGAAAAAGGCATGGGCGCCAAGATCGAAAAAGCCATTCGTGACTCGGATCTGGGTCTCAACCCGGCCTCCCAGGGTGAGCTGATCCGCGTTCCCATGCCGGCCATGACCGAGGAACGCCGCAGGGAGCTCACCAAGGTGGTTCGCTCCGAAGGCGAACACGCCAAGGTGTCCATTCGCAACCTGCGCCGTGATGCCAACGACGGCGTCAAGAAGCTGGTCAAGGAGAAGCTGGCGTCGGAAGACGACGAGCGTCGCTCGCAGGACGAAATCCAGAAGTTCACAGACCGTTTCATTGCCGAGGTCGACAAGCTGGTCGCTGGCAAAGAACAAGAGATCATGGCGGTTTGACCGAACCACTTTTGGCCTGAACCCGTCATGGTCGCCAACCTTCCGCTGCAACCTGGGGTCCCGCACCATGTCGCCATCGTCATGGATGGCAATGGCCGATGGGCCACCAGGCGGTTTCTACCGCGTATCGCAGGGCACAAGCAAGGCGTGCATTCGCTGAGCCGCTGCGTTCGCGCCTGCATGGCGCGTGGCATCGGCGTTCTCACCGTATTTGCCTTCTCGTCTGAAAACTGGAACCGTCCTTCGGAAGAGGTTTCCGGCCTCATGGAACTGCTGGTCATGGCGCTGTCCAAAGAGGTGCCCAGCCTGAATGCCAATGGGGTCAGGCTGCATTTCATCGGAAGCCGCCAGCAGCTTTCCGCCAAGGTCCAATCGGGGCTGGCGCAGGCCGAACTCACGACTGCAGGCAATACTCGCCTGATCCTGAATGTCTGCTTCAACTACGGGGGCCGCTGGGACATTGCCCAGGCGGCGCAAAAACTGGTCAGCCGGGGTGAGCCAATTACCGAGATGGCGCTGGACCGGGCCATGGCGCTGGCCCATGTCCCTGACCCCGATTTGCTGATCCGCACTGGTGGCGAGTTGCGCATCAGCAACTTTTTGCTGTGGCAGGCGGCGTACGCCGAGCTGCACTTCACCGACAAGCTCTGGCCAGAATTTGATGAAGCCGCCCTGGACGAAGCGATTGCCGTTTTCCGCACCCGGGAGCGCCGTTTCGGTCTGACTTCTTCACAGCTTGGCGAGCCGGCGGTCCAGCCGGTGGACGAGCCGCTCCAAAAATCCAATGCAAAGGCTGTCTGATGCTTAAACAACGTGTCATCACGGCCATTGTGTTGCTGGCCATTTTGTTGCCGGCTCTTTTTTATAAAACACCGCTGCCTTTCTGTGCCGTGGCCCTGGTGCTGATTGCCGCAGGC
This sequence comes from Polaromonas sp., assembly GCA_031409395.1. Classification (GTDB taxonomy): domain Bacteria; phylum Pseudomonadota; class Gammaproteobacteria; order Burkholderiales; family Burkholderiaceae_C; genus Polaromonas. The sequence goes on along the minus strand of JANNXF010000119.1, from coordinate 7,532 downwards.
GCCTGGGAGTGGGGACGCCTGAATGCCCTGGGCCACGCCGGGTCTGTGGGACTCGCTGCGGTGTGCCTGCTGGTGTGCGGGTTTTTCTGGTACGGCGGCCTGCTTGAAATGCCTTTGCCCATGTTGTGGGCTGCTGCAGGTGCGGCCTGGGTACTGGCCGGTGGCTGGCTGCTCCGCAGTGGTGTGAGCGGCTGGCCGCACATTCCCAAGGGTTTGCGTCTGGTGGGTGGCCTTGCCGCACTTTGCCTGGCCTGGTTGGCCGTTGCGCAGGCCCGCGTCATGGGGATTGAGTTTTTGCTGTCGGTGCTGCTGCTGGTGTGGGTTGCCGACATCTTTGCCTATTTTGCCGGCCGTACTTTCGGGGGACAGTTCAGCAAAGGAAAACTGGCGCCGTCCATCAGTCCCGGAAAAAGCTGGGAAGGTGTTTGGGGCGGCATGCTGGGGGTGGTCGTCCTGTCGCTCGCCTGGGTCTGGCTGGGCGGACGTCCTGGCACCGGTTTTCTGTCGCAACAGACGCTTTACAGCCTTCTTGTCGAGCGCCATGGTATGGCCATCATGCTGCTGGCCGTCATCTTTCTGGCCGCCATGAGCGTGGTGGGTGACCTTGTCGAGTCGCTCATCAAGCGCAGCGCAGGGGTCAAGGACTCCAGCGCTTTGCTGCCCGGCCACGGTGGTGTGCTGGACCGCGTTGATGCCTTGCTGCCCACATTGCCGCTGGCGATGATGCTGGCGACGCTTTGAGCCTGTTTTTACCCTCCCTGATTCCCACGTCATGAACTTCAAGAAGCAGCGCGTTACCGTTCTGGGCTCAACGGGCTCCATTGGTGTCAATACGCTGGATGTCATGGCGCGCCATCCGGAGCGTTTCGACGTGTTCGCGCTCAGCGCCGCCACCCAGGTGGACCTCCTGCTGGCACAGTGCGCGCAGTTCAGGCCGCATTACGCCGTGATGGTGAGCGAGCCGCACGCCCGCCAGTTGGCCGAAAAGATCAAGCAAAATCAGCTTCCTGTCCAGGTTCTATGGGCGCAGGGTGCTCTCGAAATGATAGCGTCTGATGAGCGGGTAGACACCGTGATGGCCGCCATTGTGGGCGCCGCCGGTCTGGCCCCCTGCATGGCTGCGGCCCGGGCTGGCAAGCGGCTTTTGCTCGCCAACAAGGAAGCGCTGGTGGTGGGTGGCGATGTGTTCATGCAGGCTGTGCGCTCGGGAGGCGCCCAACTGCTGCCGATTGACAGCGAGCATTCCGCCATTTTCCAGTCGCTGCCCGAAGACCCCGCGACCTGGGCCCAGCGGGTGGAGAAAATCATCCTGACGGCGTCTGGTGGGCCGTTTCGGACGCGCACACCCGACACGCTGCGGCATGTCACGCCCGACGAGGCCTGTGCTCACCCCAACTGGGTCATGGGCCGCAAGATATCGGTCGACTCAGCCACCATGATGAACAAGGCCCTGGAGGTCATTGAAGCGAAATACCTGTTCGGCGTCACGCCGCAGCAAATCGAGGTGGTGATTCATCCGCAAAGCATTATTCACTCCATGGTGCAGTACCGCGACACCTCGGTGGTGGCGCAACTGGGAACGCCGGACATGCGGGTTCCGATTGCTTACGGTCTGGCCTGGCCGGAGCGGCTGGTGTCGGGTGCCAGGGCCCTGGACTTCAGGGCGCTGGCCACCATGACCTTCGAGGTGCCCGACAACGACCGGTTTCCCGGCTTGCCGCTGGCCTGGGAGGTCCTGGATGCCCCTGTGGGCACCACGGCGGTGCTCAATGCCGCCAACGAGGTGGCGGTAGCGGCCTTTCTGGGCAAACAAATCCGCTTTGACCAGATTCACCATGTCAATCATGCAACTTTGCAGGCCCTGGCCGTCTCAGAGGTGAACGACATGGAAGGCTTGCTTGCACTGGATGGCCAGGCGCGCGCCGTTGCCACCAAAATAGCCAAGAGTTTGGAGTTCTGACATGCTGACACTGGTTTCCTTTGTAGTCACGCTGGGTATCCTGATTGCCGTGCACGAGTATGGTCACTACCGGGTTGCGGTGGCTTGCGGCATCAAGGTGCTGAAGTTCTCCATCGGCTTTGGCAAGCCGATTTACACCTGGCGACTCAAAAACAAGCCCACCGAATTTTCTATCGGCATGCTGCCGCTGGGCGGCTATGTGAAGATGCTTGACGAGCGTGAAGCCCCGGTGGACGCCGCCGAACGGCACCTGGCTTTCAACACCCAGCCGCTGCGATCCCGCGCAGCGGTGGTGGCTGCCGGCCCGGCGGCCAACCTGATTCTGGCGGTCCTGATCTACGCCGTGGTCAACTGGATCGGCCTGCAGGAACCCAAGGCCATTCTGGCCAGCCCGGTGGCTGGATCGGTGGCAGAGCGGGCTGGTTTGCGTGGCGAGGAAACCATTGCGCAGGCTGCTTTTGACGGCGATGAACTGCAAGCCGTGCGCTCATTTGAAGACCTTCGCTGGCGGCTGACCCAGGGCGCGCTGAATGGCCGTGATGTGGTGCTTCAGGTGGCCGGCAACGCCACCAGTGAGGCTAGAGAGGTGCGACTGGCCTTGAGCCAGCTGGGCATGACCGAGGCAGACGCCCAGTTGTTCCGGAAAATCGGCATTGTCGGGCCGTGGACGCGTCCGGTGGTGGGTGAAGTCATGGCGGGTGGTGCCGCCGAACGGTCGGGCTTGCGCGCTGGCGATGTGGTGCAGCGTGTGGGACAAACCCCCATCGTGGACGGCCAGCAATTGCGCGAGTTGATACGCAGTGCGCCGCAGTCCGCCAAAAACGCTCCTGACACGGCTGCCACGATGGCGCCGCAGGCCTGGCAGGTGCTGCGCGGTGGTGCGCCCCTGGCGCTGCAGGTGACCCCGGAACTCAAACTGGATGCCGGTGTGTCCGTGGCTCGTATTGGTGCCTATATTGGTGCGCCGCCCGAGTTTGTGACCGTGCGTTATGGGCCACTGGATGGTTTGTGGCAGGGTGTCGTCCGCACCTGGGATGTGTCTGTGCTCACGCTCCGGATGATGGGGAAAATGGTGATTGGCGAGGCTTCGCTCAAGAACCTGAGCGGACCACTGACCATCGCAGACTATGCCGGCAAGTCAGCCAGTCTCGGATTGACGCCTTACCTGCTTTTTCTGGCCCTCATCAGCGTGAGTCTTGGCGTGCTAAACCTGCTGCCGCTACCCGTTCTGGACGGTGGGCACCTGATGTATTATCTTTGGGAAGGTATCACCGGCCGAGGCGTGTCTGACGCCTGGATGGACCGGCTGCAACGCGGTGGCGTAGTCCTCCTGCTGGGCATGATGTGTGTCGCCCTGTTTAATGATTTCACCCGGCTTCTGGGCTAATTCCAACCAATTCATGCAAAAACAATTAAATCGATTCAAAGTTCGTGCTATCTGCGCTTTAGTCACCGGTTTGCTCGTCGTCAATTCAGCCTGGGCCGTGGATCCATTTACCCTTCGTGACATCCGGGTGGAGGGCTTGCAGCGCGTTGAGCCCGGAACAATTTTTGCCTCGCTTCCGTTTCGGGTGGGCGAGACCTACAACGACGACAAGGGCTCTACCGCCATTCGCGCGCTGTTTGGCCTGGGTTTGTTCAAGGATGTGCGGCTGGAGGTCAGTGGCGACGTGCTGGTCGTGATTGTTGAGGAGCGTCCTACCGTTGCCGACGTCGATTTTGTGGGCGCCAAGGAATTCGACAAGGAAGTGCTGAAAAAGGCGCTGCGCGAGGCCGGCATTGCAGATGGCCAGCCGTTTGACAAGGCGCTTGCCGACAAGGCCGAGCAGGAACTCAAGCGCCAGTACATCAACAAGAGTCTGTACGGCGTGGAAGTGATCACCACCGTGACGCCGATTGAGCGCAACCGCGTCAATCTGACGTTCAGCGTGGTTGAAGGCGATGTGGCGAAAATCAAGGAACTTCGCATCACTGGCAACAAGGCGTTCAGTGAATCGACGCTGCTGGGTCTGTTTGACCTCAACACTGGCGGCTGGCTGAGCTGGTACACCAAGTCAGACCGTTATTCCCGGACCAAGCTCAATGCCGATATAGAGGCATTACGCTCGTTCTACCTGTCGCGTGGCTACCTGGAGTTCAGGATCGACTCAACCCAGGTTGCCATCTCACCCGACAAACAAAGCATTGCCATCACGATCAACGTGACCGAGGGAGAGCGTTTTGTTGTCTCCAGCGTCAAGCTCGAGGGCAACTTTCTGAACCGGGAAGACGAATTCAAATCATTGGTTACCATTCAGCCGGGCGAACCCTACAACGCTGAACGGGTTGCCGAAACCATCAAGGCCTTCACCGATTATTTCGGCACCTTCGGCTTTGCTTTTGCAAAAGTGGAAGCCATTCCCGAAATTGACCGGGTCAATAACCGGGTGTCCTTTGTGTTGCAGGCGGACCCGTCGCGCCGGGCCTATGTGCGCCGCGTCAACGTGGCAGGCAACAATCGCACGCGCGACGAGGTGGTACGCCGGGAGTTCCGCCAGTTTGAGTCGTCCTGGTATGACGGTGACAAAATCCGTGCTTCGCGCGATCGCGTTGACCGTCTGGGGTTTTTCACCGAGGTCAATGTGGACACCCAGGAGGTCACCGGAACCGCTGACCAGGTGGACGTGACCGTCAACGTGGTGGAAAAACCAACGGGTAACCTGCAGCTGGGTGCCGGTTTTTCCAGTGCTGACAAGGTGTCCCTGATGTTCGGCATCAAGCAGGAAAACATTTTTGGCTCGGGCAACTATCTGGGCATTGAGGTCAATACCAGCAAGTCAAATCGACAACTGGTGATCAGCACGGTGGACCCTTATTTCACGGCCGATGGCATTTCGCGCACCATCGATGTGTATGACCGGACCTCCAAGCCGTTGTCAGGGCAGGGCGGCGATTACAGTCTTAAAACCCGGGGTGCCAGTATCCGGTTTGGTGTACCGTTTACGGAAAACGACACGGTGTATTTCGGGTCGGGCTACGAACAGCTGACGATCGTGCCGGGGACCAATCTTCCCGTGAGTTTCCAGAACTATGCCAATCAGTTTGGCTACACCAGCAACTCCATCCCCCTGACGGTGGGCTGGTCCAGGGATACCCGCGACAGCGCGCTGGTGCCCACCAGCGGCCGTTTCCAGCGCGTGTACGGCGACTGGGGGGTTGCCGGAGACATCAAGTTCTTGCGGACCAACTACCAGATCCAGCAATATGTCCCCCTCAACAAGCAGTTCACCCTGGCGTTCAACGGCGAGTTTGGATGGGGCAAGGGCCTGAGCGGCCAGCCTTACCCGCTGTTCAAGAACTTCTACTCGGGCGGTCTGGGCTCTGTGCGCGGATTCGAGCAGGGCTCTCTGGGCCCCCGGGATACGTCGGACCTGGCGACCGGCGCCCCCAAGAAGCTGACGCTCAATACCGAACTCAGTGCACCGTTTCCCGGGGCGGGAAATGACCGCACCCTGCGCGTTTACGGCTTTGTCGATGCAGGCAACGTTTTCGAGGGGAGCTATCGGTTGAACGGTGTGGACGGCCTGCGGGCCTCGACGGGTCTGGGCATCAGCTGGATATCGCCAGTGGGTCCCCTGCGTATTGCTTACGCCGTGCCCATACGCAAAGAGTCAAACGATAGAATAGAGCGGTTGCAATTCCAAATTGGTACATCTTTCTAATGAAGCATTCTTCCATCAAAATTTTCCTGGGCCTTGCCATTGCCCTGGCAGGCCTTTCTGCTGCTGCGCAGGAATTCAAGGTCGGAGTTGTCAATCTGGACCGCATATTCCGTGAAGCCAACTCTGCGAAGTCGGCCCAGACCAAGCTGGAGCAAGAGTTCAGCAAGCGCGAAAAAGAACTGGGCGAGCTGGCGACCCAGCTGAAAACGCTGTCTGACAAATTTGAGCGCGAGGCCCCCACGCTGGCTGAAAGCCAGCGCAACACGCGCCAAAAACAGCTGGTTGACCAGGACCGCGAATTTCAGCGCAAGCGCCGCGAGTTCCAGGAAGACCTGAACGCCCGCAAGAATGAAGAGCTGCAGCAGGTGATCGAGCGCGCCAACAAGGTGGTCAAAAGCCTGGCCGAAGCCGAAAAATACGACCTGATTCTCCAGGAATCGGTGTATGTGAACCCCAAGCATGACATCACTGACAAGGTGATCAAGGCGCTCAACGCCGCCCGTTGATTGCGGGTATTGCGTTCGTGCGTCGGTGAACCATTGGTACGCGCACCATGACGCTCCGTCTTGCCGATATTGTCAAGGCTCTCGCGCCCCAGGCGGATGCAGAGCTGGTTGGTGACCCCGAGATACTGATCGCGCGCCTGTCCAGCCTGGACGCGGCCGGTCCCAGCGACCTGAGCTTTCTCAGTCATCCCAAATACCTCGGCAAGCTTGCGCAATGCGCGGCCGCCTGCGTGGTGGTTGCGCCTGCTGCCCGCGAAGCCGCCATCAGCCGCGGCGCGTGCATTGTGGTGAGCGACCCCTATTACTACTTCGCGCTGATTACCCAGCTCTGGAAACGCCACCACTTCCCGGTTGCCGCGTCGCATGTCCACCCCAGTGCTTTTATCGATGACGGGGCCGTGCTTGGCCCCGGTGTCTCGGTGGGGGCGTTTGCCTGCATTGGCGCGGGCGCCGTCATTGGGGCCGGTGCGCGCATTGCAGCGCATTGTGTCATTGGGCGGGATGCGCGCATTGGCGCCGATACACAACTGTCGGCGCGGGTTACCGTGGCCGATGGCTGCCATATCGGAGAACGCTGCATTGTTCACCCCGGGGCGGTGATCGGTGCTGACGGTTTTGGTTTTGCGCCCCATGGGGGCCAGTGGGTCAAGATAGAGCAGTTGGGCGCCGTGCAGATTGGCAACGATGTGGAGATCGGTGCCAACACCTGCATAGACCGGGGTGCTTTGCAAGACACCGTGCTGGAAGACGGCGTCAAGCTCGACAACCTGGTACAGATTGGTCACAACGTCCGCATCGGCAAGCACTCTGCCCTGGCGGGCTGCGCTGGCGTGGCGGGCAGTGCGTCGATAGGCGCACACTGCACCGTCGGTGGCGGCGCCATTGTGCTGGGCCACCTGAGCCTGGCCGATCATGTGCAGATTTCTGCGGCGTCGGTGGTCACCCGGTCCATTTCCACGGCGGGTCACTACACCGGACTGTTTCCCATCGACGACAATGCGGCGTGGGAAAAAAATGCGGTGACGCTCAAGCAGCTCTACACGCTGCGCGAGCGTCTCAAGCGGGTTGAAAAATCCCTCTCAAACCTCCAAGAAAAATCATGATGGACATTCACCAGATTCTCAAAGCCCTGCCGCACCGCTATCCGATCTTGATGGTGGACCGCGTGCTTGAAATTGAAAAGGGCAAGCGTATCAAGGCGCTCAAAAACGTCTCGATCAACGAGCCTTATTTCATGGGCCATTTTCCGCATTTCCCGGTGATGCCCGGTGTCATGATGCTGGAAGCCATGGCGCAGGCTGCGGCTTTGCTGGCCTTTGATGCCATGGGTGTGACACCCGACAACAAGACCGTGTATTACTTTGC